>NZ_CP012109.1:8542500-8835000 GCF_000280925.3 Myxococcus hansupus | reverse complement strand
GAACGCGAAGTGCACCCGCCCGGAGTAGCGAGGCCCCACCTGGCGGCGGCGGTACTCCTCTCGGAATACCGCCACCCGTGTGGGAACCGGGCGCGTGGTCTGGTGGCCCTGGTCCATGCCGCTCCCTGTCTAGTCCTTCTGGCGAGCCTTCACCTTCTGGAGCTTCTTCATCCGGTCCAGGATGAGCGTGCGCTTGAGGCTCGACAGGTGGTCGACGAAGACGTGCCCGTCCAGGTGGTCGATTTCATGCTGGAGGACGTGCGCGAGCCGGCCTTCCGCCTCGAGTTCGTGCCACTCCCCCGTCTTGTCCTGGTAGCGCACCTTCACTTTGTGGAAGCGCGGGCACTTCTCCCACTCGCGCGGGACGGAGAGGCAGCCCTCCTCCAGGGTCACCTTCTCCGTCTTCTCCAGAATCTGCGGATTGACGATTTCGAAGGACGTGCCGTCCTCCCGTCCCACCAGGGCCACGCGGAGGGGCTCGCCGACCTGGTTGGCGGCGATGCCAATGCCTTCCGCTTCCTTCATGGACTCGGCCATCTCCTCAAGAAGCTTCTCGAGCGAGGGGCCGAAGTCAGTCACGGGCTTGGTGGACGAGGTGAGGACCTTGTGGGGCCAGATAACGATGTCGCGAGCCATGGTCCGCAATCTGCCATGCACGCCCGCCCAACGCCGCCCGATTCCGCACCCCAACGGTCCACCGGCGTACACCCGGGAGCAGTCCTCGTGCCCTCCGCCGGCCCGGACTCAGCGCGGCTCCGGCCACATAAGGCAATACATCCCGGGGAACGGCAGCGTGGCGCTCCGGTACAGCACCGCGTTGCCCTGCGCGGCATTCCCCTCCAACCAGGCCACGTGGACCTGCGCGCCACAATAGGAGGACGCCATCGCGGCTTCGCCGGAGTCACCCTGGCTGATGCTCAAATTCTCCAGCCGCCCCAGGCTCAAGCCCAACCCCACCGTGGCGCGCGTCATGACCTCCCGCTCCCCATTGAATCCATCCGTCCAGACCAGCCGGACCCCCGCTCCCGCCGCCACCATTCGTGGCGACAGGGATTGCACGCGGGTTCGCGACACCATCCGAGGCTCCTCGAAGGTGAAGCCACCGTCGACGCTCATCGTCAGGACGATGTCCGGCCCCAGCGCCTCCAGCGGCAGGTCCTGCCATGCGACGAAGAGGCGCGAATCCCGCGCCACCACCTGGGGCCGGGTGGAGGCCTTCGCGTCCCGGCTGACATTCACCACCGGCCCGAAGAACCGCCCCGCGTTCGTGCTCTTGCGCAGCAGAATCTCGCAGGTCGACAGTCCCGTGCCACACTCGGTCCACACCGCGTAGACGTCCGTGCCCTGCACCGTCAGCGTGTGGTCCCTCGAGCTTTCACCCAGCCCCGAGAGCTGTTGCGGTGGCTCGAAGGTGCGGCCTCCGTCGGTGCTCCTCCGGAAGAAGAGGCTCGACTTCTCGTCACCGCCCGAGCCGTTCCACAGCACGTAGACGTGCGCACCTTGCGCCGCCAGCACCACGTCCCCGTAATCCGAGCCACTCAGCTCCTCGACCTCCTCGAAGACGCTGCCCGTGGGGCTTCGGACGAAGTGAATCCCTCCGCGCTCGTCTTGGCTCGAACGAAACCACCCCATGTAGACATGGTTCGTGGTGGCCGCGAGGCTCAGCCCCCCTTCCCGCTCCTGGGTCAGCTCGAGGACCGGGCCGAAGGTCTCGCCCCGGTCGCTGCTGGAACGGAAACGCAGACCGCCCTCCAACCACGTCACATAGACGCGCTCTCCGTTCGCCAGCACCCTGACACCTCGGGCATTCACGCCGGGAATCGACCGCTCCGGGCCGAGGCCTCGCTCGGGACGGAAGGAGGCGCCGCCGTCCAGGCTGCGCTGGTACCGCACACCGCCGGCCTCACCGTCCACCCAGACCACGTGCACATCCCCCTCCCACGTGCACACCTGGGGTACCTGGTAGCCCACCGCGGTCGTGGTCAGCGTCTGCGCCGGTGTGAACGCCTGTGCGCTGGCGCTCCCAGGCAGCGTCACCAGCCCCCCTGCCGCCAACAGCATCCGCACCACCGCGAGGCCCCGAGTCGGACTGCGCATTCCTCACCCCCAGCGCCTCGTCACTCGGCGCGGACGGGCCGGGGTAGCGCGACGTCCTCGCCACCACCATGCGGCTCCGGTGCGTCCCCAACCGTGAGCGATGGGCGCCGGACAGTGGGCGCAATCCCACTGACAGGTCTGCTACATCGGGCCCATGCACCCGCACGCCCAACTCATCACTGACTTCTATTCGGCATTCCAGCGCCGCGACGCCCAGGCCATGGCGGCCTGCTACCACCCGGAGGTGTCGTTCACCGATGAGGCCTTCGTGGAACTCCAACACCACGAGCCCGCCGCCATGTGGCTCATGCTCTGTGAGCGCGGCAAGGACCTGGAGCTCACCTTCCGTGACGTCCAGGCCGATGACCGGCAGGGCAGCGCCCACTGGGACGCGCGCTACACCTTCGGCGCGACCGGCAGGAAGGTGCTCAACCGCATCGACGCGAAGTTCGAGTTCCGCGACGGCAAGATTGTCCGCCACCGCGACCATTTCAATTTCTGGGCGTGGTCCCGGCAGGCGCTCGGGCCCGCGGGGCTGGTGCTCGGCTGGACGCCGCTGCTGCGGAAGAAGGTTCAATCGCAGGCGCGGAAGTCCCTGCACGCCTTCATGCGAGACCGCGGGATTCCCTCGGTGACGACGCCCGGTGGCACCGAGCCTGCCTCGACGGCGCGCTGACACCGGCCGCAACGGGTGACGGTGGGGCGGCTCTCACGTCCGCCCCCTGGGATGCGCTGGGCTCGAGGTGCTCGGGTCCCTCATTCCGATGCATCGAGGGCTTCGAGCCGCAGAGGCCCCGTGCCCCCTCCGGCCAGCGACACCGTGCACCGGACGTTGCCCATCCAGTCCAGGAACTGGAGCTCCAGCGTGCCGTTGGCGTGGAGCAGCAGTGAGCCGTAGCCGTTGTTGCCAAGCTCAGGCCGGAGACCTGTCTCCTCTGGGAAACGGGCGCGTGTTTCCAGAAAGCGCAGGGGTGCCACGGCAGTGAGCCCCGACGAGACCCTGGGCGCCGGCAGGCCCGCGTGTCCCACGCTGACGCCCACGAAGGGGAGCGCCTGGGTCCGGTCGAACAATGCGCCGTAGGGCGTGCTCCCCCAACACCAGAGGTCCACCAGTGACCGGTGGACGGCCAAGGCCCGAAGGTCTTCGAGCAATTCGGTGTGCCTCGGGGCCCCGTCACGGTAGGGCGCATCGTGGCTCAGGAGGATGTTCGTTGCCCCTCGGGCTCGGCCCTCCTCCAGCACGGACTCCAGCCAGTCCAGCAACGCGGGCTCCTGGTGTCTCCCTGGTCCAAAATACGCCGTGTCGAGGCCGATGAGCTGGCAGCGCTCCGAGGCCAGGCAGAAGTAGCTGCCCTCCTGGACCTGCTTCGCTCGCGAGGCGCCTCGACGCTCGTCCAGGTAGCGGAAGAAGGGCATTCCTCCCGAGCGCATCTCCGCGCTCGCGTTCAAGGTCATCAGCGTCGTGACTGGGAGCAGCGGTTCGAGGGGCTCGGCCACGTGCGCGTCGAACTCGCCCTGTCGTCCCGCGTAGGACACGCCGCCCAGATGCACCGCGCAGTCGAGGCGCTCACCTCGCATCACGAACTGCCTCGCGATGTAGCGCGCGGGGTACTCCCCCGTTCCGAAATGGGAGAACAACGCCACCTCCACCGGGTGCCCTGGCGTGGGCTCTCGCAGCGCATAACGGAACCCGCTGGCCGAGAGTGCGTCGCCGTGCCTTCGAAACGGCGCCTGGCGTGAGACTCCGTGCAGCCAGGCCTTGCCGCTGAAGAGCAGCCAGCCTCGCAGGTCCGCGACTGGCTCGAACTTCGTTCGCGACGGGTCGATGGGGATTTCCGGCGTCATCAACGGGAAGCGGAAGTCCGGCGGTAACGACGCCGACGCCCGGGCCCGGAATGCCGGCTGTCGCAATGCCTGGAGCGCCGCTTCGGGCTCGCGCAGGGCCTGCTCGACGTCCTGGAGGACGTGCACGAAGGTGCTTTCGGAGACGGGGGCTCCCAATCCCTCGCGGACCAGCGCCATCACGGCGTCAGGCTCGCGCAGGAAACGCTCGCGGAGGGCGCTCATCTCCTCCAGTCCGAGGGGTGACAGCTCCCAGGCTTCCGGGCTCGCGGGCTGAGGCGGCACGGGCTTGGTGCTGGAGTATCCAGTCTCCGCGTTCGCGACAGTGGGCGCCCGGTATCCCAGCGCCGCGTAGAACTCCATCCGCTTGCGGTCCATGGGCCCATCATCGCCCGGTGGCCCGACGCCGGGAATGGCGCCCCGCGAAGGACGCCGAGGCTCGTGCAGAGATGCCCAGCGGCCCACTGGCTGGGCGCCTTGGCGTGCACGAGCTCAGCCCGTGCACCGCGACGACGCTATTCGCGCGCCCGGTCGGCGGCCGTGGCGTCTCGCGCCTCCTTCGGCTTCCGCGCGTCCCGCGGGCCGCCGTCACGGTAGGCGTAGAGCGTGTAGTACGAGCCCGTCGCATAGCCCGGCAGCTTCCGGGGGTTGAAGACACTGGTGCTCGACACCGTGCCGCCGACGAAGCCCTTGGGGACGTCCACCAATTGCATCGCGCACCCGGCCAGCACCAGTCCCGCCGCGGGCACGTCGTTGCTCACCACCGTGCACGTGCCCCGCGCCGTGAAGCCACCCTCCGGCAGGTTGTAGCGCATGTAGACATTCAACTGCTGCCCAGCGGGGAAGGCCGGGTCGGTCACCTGGATGCACGCCGTCGCCGTGCCCACGCGCTTGCCGCCCGGATACACCACCTTGACGTCACCTGGCTGGTGCTGGGGCGCGAACACGCTCGCGCCCAGCTTCACGTTCGCCGCGAAGGGCGCCGCCGCGCACACCGCCGCGTCCGCCTGCACCGCGGCGTCCTCCTGCGTGCGGAACTGCATCACCACCTCGCTGGCGCCCGCTTCCGCCGTCAGGCACAGCAGCCCCAGCCCCCACAGCGCACTCCCCTGCAGACGCGACATGCACCCCTCCGTCCAGACCTCGAGCGACCTCGGCTTCGACACCCGGACACACCCCTCCCGTGCCTCCGACCCGACAGGGCCGGAGACCGGGGGGGCCGGGGATGTGGCTACTGCCAGGACAGCGTGTACTCGGTGTCGAGTGTCCCCGTCTGGCGGCCCTGCACCTGCACCTGCTTGCCACCCACGGCCTCGATGACCGCCTGCAGCGTGCCCTCATGGTACGCGGGCGGCATGAAGTCCCGCTTCATCGTGAAGACGCCGGTGGTGTCCCCCGTCCACTTCACGCCGCGCTCGCCGTAGCTGACCGCCGCCCGGTAGCCCGAGTGCAGGTTGCCCACGAGCCGCTTCGGACTGTCCGAGGCCAACAGCAACAGCGTCTTCCCCGCCGCGGAGGAGAGGAAGTCCGTGGTCGCGACGACACCCATGCGCCGGAGCGCACCGTCGAAGCCGCCATGCTCGGGGGCCATCACCTGCGCCGCGGTGAAGGACATCTTCAAGAAGGCCGCCACCGGGTAGTTGAAGAAGTCGATGAAGCGCGTCTCGCCGCTCGCCGAGAGGCACCGCGCCACCGCCGCGTCACCGCCCAGAATGCGCACGGCGGAGACGACGCCATTGAAGAACAGGCCACGGGCCGTATCGTCCTGCGTCGCCAGGGCCAACCGCGACTCCAACTCCCTGGCGATGTTCGCATCAAGCTTGTCCATTACAACCTCACGAGCTGAGCGCCGTAGTGGACGTTCGCGCCCACCGCGGCAACGACCACCAGGTCGCCACTTCCCAGACGCACGCGGCCCGCCTCCAGGTCCTCGGCCAGAAGGATGAGCATCCCCGCAGCCGAGGTGTTGCCGTAGCGGTCCACATTGCACGCCACCGCATCACGCGGCAGCTCCGCCCGCTCCACGAAGGCATCCATCACCCGCTTGTTCGGCTGATGGAAGTAGTACCGCCGCACCTGGGGACGCAGCTCCGGATGGGGTCCGAGGACCGTGTCGAGGCACTTCTGCATGTACTCCGGATAGCTCCGCGCCACGCGGAAGCCATCCACCACGAAGGCCATGTCCGCCGGACGCATCCGTCCCGGCTGATACGGCAGCTTCAACAAACCGCCACCCTTGCGGATGACCAGGTCTGCATACGCGTTACCCGAGAACGAAGCCAGGATGCCCTGGGTCCCCTCGTCTTGCGGCTTCGCCTGGAGCACCACCGCGCCGGCGCCGTCTCCAAAGACGTACATGGACAGGTACCCCTGCAGCGTCTTCGCGCGGCCGGGTCCCGGGGGCAGCTCGTCCGTGTACACCTCGCGGTTCACCAGCGGCGACGTGAAGGCCGAGGCCACCACCGCCACCGTGCGGAAGCGCCCGCCCTCCATCATCTTCTTCACCAGGTCCAACACGTACGGCGTGCCACCGCACCCGTCGTCCACCACCAACGCGAAGGCGTCCTCGCGCATCTCCAGCCGCCGGTGCAGCTCCATGGCGTCATGGTTGAAATGCGGCGCGTCCGGCGTACACGTCACCACGAAGACCGCGTCCAGCGCCTTGGCGTCCACCCCTGACTGCGCGAGCGCCTTGCGGAGCGCCACCTCGCACATGTCCGTGTTGCTGGCCGGGTAGATGTGCCCGTCATTCTCCGGGGGCGGCACCGCGCGGCCCGTGGCTTCGTCGATGTCCCAGAGGAAACGGCGCTCGCGAATCCCAATCTTCTCCTCGATGCGCGCCGCGGACCATCCCGGGATGGCCCTGGCGATGCGCTCGTTGCTCACAACGCGTGAAGGAACGAAGGCACCAGCTCCGGCGACACAGACATTGGGTGTCATTTAATGGCCCCGTTTTTTCACAGCCTCGCCATATGGGAGAGATTCCCTGGCATACGGGGTTGAGCAGGATTCAGGCCACTTACGAAGTCATTGAAACGACTGCCCATGGCCTCGCGGGTGGATTCACCCGTGAATCATCACCCGGGCGACACTCCGGGGAAATACTTAGGATTACTGGACATTTTCGGCGCTTCACAAATGAAGCAGCGCCTCGTGAGAATGAAGCACGCGCGGGCGAAAATTCTCTCCGGGTGACTGAGCATGTCACCAGGGGTGTCGACTCGGACTTCGCGCAGAGTGAAGACAGGGAGGGTGTGGCTGGGTTAAGACAGACCCATGCGATACACAGGGGCTGAGCATCTCACTGTGAGTGTCTGTCTTCGAGCCAAAGCGTCAGCACTGCCTGTCTGGATGAGACATTCGTGCTGAATTCAACATCCGGGGAAGGCCGCCCACCCGTTGGGGGCGGCCACTCACCCGCAGGTGCAGCTCAGAACGGGATGTTGTCGTCGTCGGTCGGCGGCGGGATGTCGTCGCCACCGTAGCCCCCACCACCCCGGCCTCCCCCGCCGCCATAACCCCCACCCCCGTAGCCGCCACCGCCACCGCCGCCGTAGCCGCCGTCACTGCCACCGGCATCGCCGCCGCGCTGACGCGCGATTTCAGCCTCGATGGCCGCGAGGAGCTGGCGCTCCTTGTCGTGCCAACGCGACTTGCTCGCGTCGTTCAGCGTGCGGCGCGCGCCGTTGGCGTAGAACTCCAGGTCGCCCATGCTGGCGCCGGCGATGGGCCCGCCCTTGCTGCGGCCGTAGTTGGGGAAGACGATTCCGTCGCCGCCACCGCCGCCGCCACCGCTGCTCGCGGGCGCCGAACGCCGCACCGGAGCCGCCGCATCCGGCGTGCCGCCGATGGACATCTCTCCCAGCGTCAGCGTGAAGCCCTCGCCGCTCTTGAACGCCGTGCCAACACGCACCTGCTCCACGCGCCCGTCGGGACGACGCACCGCCACGGTGACCGGATAACCTTGCTCGCTCATGCGGGGCCGAATCCCATCCTGCCCGGCGCCTGTCAACGGAGACGCGACCTGGGGTGTCCGGCATCCCTCCGCCCGCTCGGGGTGCTCGGCGCGAAGGGCGTGTGGAGGTGATGGGGCGAGACGTCCGACCGTCGCCCTGCCCTCCGAGTGGATTGTACCGGGCACGGGTGGCAACGAACTCGCGGGCCGTCCGGCAGCCGGCCGCCCGGCTTGCTCGGCACCGGGTACGGGTGGCGCCAGGGTGGTTCACCAGCGAGCCATCCGGAGGCTCAGCCTTCGCGCCGGGAGCCGCGTCCAAACCGCTTCAGTGGCCCGGGTACGAACCTCAAAAAAGACACTCAGCCCTGGCCCTCAGGGGGCGCGGGCCATGGGACACCGACCGGGCCATCGGCGGGGGAATCCTGTTCCGCCCGCCCCGAGCCCCCATCGGTGCGCTACTGCTGACCGCTCAGAACAGCGAGCCCTGCGAGGAGCCGCCCTTCTTGCGCTTGCCCGCCTTGGCCTTCGGCCCCTTGGCGGCCTTCTTCGCTGGCGCCTTCTTCGCGGAGGCCTTCTTCGCCGCGGTCTTCTTGGCCTTGGGCGCGGCCTTGGCCCCCGCGCTCTTCGCGCTCTTGCCCTTGGCCTGCGGCGCCTTCTTCACCGCCGCGGTCTTCGCCTTGCGCCCACCCTTGGCCGCGGCCTGCTTCGCGGCGGCGGGGGCCTTCGGCTCCACGACCGGCTTCTCGACAGTCTCACGCAGCGCCTTGCTGGCGGCGCGACCGCGCGGCAGCGTCACGTCATCCACCGACTGCGCCGCCGCGTCATCCACCCACGCCGCGGGACGGCGGTTGGTGCGCATCAGCAGCCGCAGCTTCTGGTAGTGCGCCGAGCAATAGCCCTTGGAACGGCTCGGCCGGTCGCAGCCGATGACGGCGCAGGCCCGGGTGCCCTCGTCCGTGGACGCGCTCACCGGCTTCGCCGCGGCGACCCGGCCCGTGGCGGCCCGGCCCTTCACCGTGACGGTCGCCGGCGGGCGGCCTCGCCGCGCCGGAGCGGGCGCTGGCGTGGTCGTCCTCACTCCCGCCATGGAGCCCAGGCGGCTGGTCAACGGCGCCAGCCGGTGCGTCACCGAACGCAGCAACTCCAGGGCCTCCAAGCTCTCCTCCATGCGCCGGACCGCCTCCTGCAGAGGGACCAACTGCGCATCGAGTTCGCGCCGGAAGATTTCGCCAAGAGCATTCGCAATGGACATTGCTTGGGAGAATACACGGGGCCCCGGGAAACCGGTGTGAAAACCTGTGCTTGGCTCACACCAATCGTTGACCGGCGGGCGAAGCCATACATCCCGTGAGGTCGGCCCCTGCCCCCAGAGAACCCTCTAACCCCGGCTGCTGACGGTGGCCGGAGGCTCGCGCTCGGGGAGGGCGGGCACGGGCGACTCCCGCCGCAGTTCGGGAGAGGGCGTGACGGACACCGTCCCGCAGGTGCGCACCGCCAGGGAGACCGCGCCTACGAGCAACAGTGCTGGAACGAACAGGTGACCCACGACGCCTCCTCCAAGCAGGTGATGGTCCGACGCCCGGCCAACCCCACGGGTCCACTCCCCCGCCGGTCCGCCGAGCGCCCTCGACCGATACATACGGATGAGCCTGCCGTTTGGGTCTGACGTTTCGGGGCCCCGGTACACCGCCCCCCACGATGGAGCCTCGGGTGTTAAAGGAACGCCCCATGAGCCAGGCGCCCACTCCCGTCCGCTTCAAAGGCACTGACACCTACCTGACGCACGAAAGCCTCCAGGCCGCGGTCAACTGCGCGCTGACCCTCCAGCGCCCCCTGCTGGTGAAGGGCGAGCCCGGCACCGGCAAGACGCTGCTGGCGGAGGCCATCGCCGAGGCCCTGGGCCACCGGCTCCTCACCTGGCACGTGAAGAGCACCACCCGCGCGCAGGACGGCCTGTACGTCTACGACACCGTGCAGCGCCTGTATGACTCGCGCTTCAACGACGGCGACGTGCGAGACATCCGCAAGTACATCCGCCAGGGCCCCCTGGGCGAGGCCTTCTCGTCCCCCGAGCGCGTGGTGCTGCTCATCGACGAGGTGGACAAGGCGGACCTCGAGTTCCCCAACGACCTGCTCCACGAGCTGGACCGGATGCGCTTCCGCGTCACCGAGACGGGTGACGAGGTGGTGGCCAAACACCGCCCCGTGGTGGTCATCACGTCCAACAACGAGAAGGAGCTGCCGGACGCGTTCCTTCGCCGGTGCGTGTTTCACTTCATCGACTTCCCGGACGCGGAGCTGATGCGCCGTATCGTCGACGTGCACCACCCGGGCCTGGATGGCGCGCTGGCGGAGCAGGCGATGAAAATCTTCTACGAGCTGCGCAGCTTCACCCGCCTGCGCAAGAAGCCCTCCACCAGCGAGCTCATCGACTGGATCGCCGTGCTCAAGGCGCAGGGCGTCCATGACATCAAGATGGACGAGCAGCTCCCCTTCCTGGGCGCGCTGCTGAAGAAGGAGCAGGACCTGGTCTCCGTGGCGGAGGCCTTCGGCCGCGGCCGCCGTCCCCGGGCCTAGCGAGGCACTGCCATGTTCCTGCCCTTCTTCTACGAGCTGCGCCGGCGCGGGCTGAAGGTCGGCGCGCAGGAGGCGCTGGCGCTGGCGGGTGCGCTGCGCGCGGGCCTCCACGACAGCCACCTGGACGGCTTCTACCACGTGGCCCGGGCGCTCCTCGTGCACTCGGAGACGCAGTTGGATGCGTTCGACCAGGCCTTCCTCGCGCACTTCCAGGGCGTGGAGACGGCGAGCCTGGAGCTGACGCAAGAGCTGCTCAACTGGCTGGAGGATGCGCGCGAGCGGCCCGACCTGAGCCCCGAGGAAATCGCGCTGCTGGAGCAGTTGGACCCGGAGGAGATTCGCCGGATGCTCGAGGAGCGACTGCGCGAACAGAAGGAGCGCCACGACGGCGGCAACCGCTGGGTGGGCACGGGCGGCACGTCGCCCTTCGGGAACAATGGCTTTGGACGCGAGGGCATCCGCGTGGGCGGCGGCGCGGGCAACCGGCAGGGCCGCGCGCTGATGCAGGCCGGTGCCCGGAAGTACGCGGGCTACCGCGATGACGTGGTGCTCGACACGCGGCAGATGGCGGTGGCGCTGCGCAAGCTGCGGGCCTTCGCTCGCGACGGCGCGCCGGACGAGCTGGACGTGGACGAGTCCATCGCCGCCACCGCGCGCAACGCGGGTGAGTTGGAGGTGGTGACGCGGCCTCCGCGCCGTCCGAATACTCGCGTGGTGCTGGCCATGGACGTGGGCGGCTCCATGGACCCGTACGCGGCGCTGGTGAGCCGGCTGTTCAGCGTGGCCAGCCAGGCGACGCACTTCAAGGAGCTGCGCACCTACTACTTCCACAACTGCGTCTACGGGAAGCTGTACGCCACCCCGCAGCTCACCGGCGGCATCACCGTGCCGGACCTGGTGGCGCAGGTGGGACGGCACCACAAGCTCGTCGTGGTGGGCGATGCGTCCATGGCGCCGTATGAGCTGTCCATCCGCACCGACGCGAACGGGCACTTCAAGTCCGACGGCGTGGAAGGGCTGACGTGGTTGATGCAGCTCGCGCAGCACTTCGAGCGCAACGTGTGGCTCAACCCGGAGCCCATGGGGACCTGGCGCACGGGGACCATCTCCGTGATTGCGCGCATCTTCCCCATGTTCGCCCTCACGGTGGAGGGGCTGGGTGAAGCCGTCGCGCACCTGACGCGGGGGCGGACCGTGAGGGGCCTGGCCGCGCGGCGTTAGACGGCGCGCGGGCTTCATTCCCGTGCCCTCCAGGGCCGGAATTCCCTGGGGGCGCGTGGACTGGCGGACGGCCAGGCGAGCCTCCTCGCATTTGGTGCAGCACCTGGAGCGTCAGTTGCGGCATGGTGCGCCCGCACGCGAGCGGGACCGCGAGGACACCATGACAACCGACAAGCAGGACGTGCTGGCCATCAACACCATCCGCACCCTCGCCATGGATGCGGTGCAGCAGGCCCACTCGGGCCACCCGGGGGCTCCCATGTCCCTGGCCCCCGTGGCGTACCAGCTCTGGCAGCAGGAGCTCCGGTATGACCCGTCCCACCCCATCTGGCCGGACCGCGACCGGTTCATCCTGTCCAACGGCCACGCCTCCATGCTGCTGTACGCGCTGCTCCACCTGGCCGGGGTGAAGCGCGTCACGCGCGAGTACACCGTCGAGGACGCGCCGTCCGTGTCGCTCGAGGACATCCAGAAGTTCCGGCAGCTCGACTCGTCCACCCCGGGCCACCCCGAGTACCGGTGGACCAGCGGCGTGGAGACGACCACCGGCCCCCTGGGCCAGGGCGTGTCCAACAGCGTGGGCATGGCCATGGCCAGCCGCTGGCTCGCCAGCCACTACAACCGCCCCGGCTTCGAGCTGTTCGGCTACGACGTCTACGCCATCTGCGGCGACGGCGACCTGATGGAGGGCGTGGCGTCCGAGGCGGCGTCCATCGCCGGCCACCTCCAGTTGCCCAACCTCTGCTGGATCTACGACAGCAACCACATCTCCATCGACGGCAGCACGGACCTGGCCTTCACCGAGGATGTGGGCAAGCGCTTCGAGGGCTACGGCTGGCGCGTGCTGCGCGTGCCCGACGCCAATGACTTGAACGCGGTCGGTGAGGCGCTGCGCACCTTCAAGACGCTGCGGGGCAAGCCGACGCTCATCATCGTCACCACGCAAATCGCGTACGGCGCGCCCAAGCTCCAGGGCTCGTCCAAGGCCCACGGCGAGCCGCTGGGCGACGAGGAGATCAAAGGCACCAAGCGCGCCTACGGCTGGCCCGAGGACGCGAAGTTCCTGGTGCCCGAAGGCGTGCGCGAGCGCTTCCAGGAGCGCATGGGCGCCCGCAGCCAGCAGCTCCGCACCGAGTGGGACGCGAAGTTCGCCGAGTACCGCAAGCAGTTCCCCGAGCTGGGCGACCAGGTCGAGCGCATGCTGCGCCGTGACCCGCCCCAGGGCTGGGACTCCGAGCTGCCGACGTTCCCCGCCGACGCCAAGGGCCTGGCCACGCGTGACTCCAGCGGCAAGGTGCTCAACGCCATCGCCAAGCACCACCCGTGGCTGGTGGGCGGTTCGGCGGACCTGAACCCGTCCACGAAGACGTACATCACCGGCGCGGACCCGATGAAGCCGGGCGAGTTCGCCGGGCGCAACATCCACTTCGGCGTGCGCGAGCACGCGATGGGCTCCATCGTCAACGGCCTGTGCCTGAGCAAGCTGCGCGGCTACGGCGCCACGTTCCTCATCTTCAGTGACTACGAGCGCCCCGCCATCCGCCTGTCCGCGCTGATGGAGCTGCCCGCCATCCACATCTTCACCCACGACTCCATTGGCGTGGGCGAGGACGGCCCCACGCACCAGCCGGTGGAGCAGCTCGCGTCGCTGCGCGCCATCCCCGGCACCATCGTGATGCGCCCCGGCGACGCCAACGAGGTGGTGGAGGCGTGGCGCGTGATTGGCCAGCAGCGCCAGCACCCGGTGGTCCTGGTGCTCACGCGGCAGCCGGTGCCCACGCTGGACCGCAGCAAGTACGCGCCCGCGTCGGGCGTTGCGCGCGGCGGCTACGTGCTGTCGGAGGCGGAGGGCGGCAAGCCCGAGGTCATCCTCATTGGCACCGGCAGCGAGGTGTCGCTGTGCCTGGACGCGCAGGAGAAGCTCAAGGCCGACGGCATCGCGGCGCGCGTGGTCAGCCTGCCCTCGTGGGAGCTGTTCGAGGAGCAGACCCCGGAGTACCGCGACAGCGTGCTGCCTCCGTCCGTGCGCGCCCGCGTCGCGGTGGAGAAGGGCGCCGCCTTCGGGTGGGAGCGCTTCGTGGGGCATGACGGCAACATCGTCGCCATGCGCAGCTTCGGCGCCTCCGCGCCCATCAAGGCGCTCCAGCAGAAGTTCGGCTTCACGGCGGACCACGTGGCCGCCCAGGCCAAGGACTCGCTGAAGAAGACGAAGTCGCGGCCGTAGCCCGCAAAAAGTAAGGGCCCCGGACCGTCCCCCAACGGTCCGAGGCCCTCGGGCCTTTTCGGCATCCAGGTTCTCGTCCTGACAAGGCCCATGGCGCGGAAGGTGCGACCCCCGTCGCATCCCAGCCCCCCGGCCGGGTTCCCCCGCGCCATGAGCCCATCAGGTCTCTTCAACGTCGTTCCCTCCAGCCGACTCCGCTTCGAGCGTTGCGTCCCCCCGGTCGCACGCCGGTTCCCCCGAACCGGCCTCCGCTCGCGTTGTCAGGTCCTTCAGGTCCGACTGACTCTCCGCCCGGGAGATTCGCCCCCCGACGTCCTGGCCCCCCGGCCAGGTCCCCCGTGCGTCGAGCCCCGCTTCGTGCTGAAGCGTGATGACTTGGCCTATTGCGCGTGGCGTGCCAGCGCTCGGCTTCGAGGCTCCGCGAGGGGCCTCCACGTCTTTTCAAGGGGTTGGCGAATCCGAGGGCCTTTTGCGCAGCGCGGCGAGGGGTGGTGACAACAGTCATCACCGATGACAACCGTCACCACCGGGACGGCTTCGAGGTGGTGACTGCTGTCATCGGTGGCCTCGCGGCGAGCGCGTCCGGGGCCTCCTGACGCGCCGCGGTGCGCGCCTCAGAGTCCGCCGCGCAGCTCCAGCTCGCGCCACAGCGCGCCGTCACGCTCCCGCAGCAGGAAGGTGAGGCGCCCCTGGTGGAAGCCCCGGATGGGGGCCTCCGGGTCGGGGAAGCCCTTGGGCAGGGCCCAGTCCGGGGGCTGCACGCCGCTGGCGGAGATGGCGCGCTCCCGGCGCAGCTCCCCCACCTCCGCGTCCGTGAGCGTCCGCACCCGGGCCCAAGGGAGCAACGCTCGCCCGTGCAGCCATCCGCGCGGGCCCGTGGGGCCCGGGTCCTCCCAGGGACCAATCGCCGTGCGCTTCAGGGCGGACAGGTGCGCGCCGCAGCCCAGCTCGCGCCCCACGTCGCGGGCCAGCGCCCGCACGTAGTAGCCCCCGCGGCAGCTCAGCCACAGGCGGCTGCGGCCCGGCAGGTCATGGGACAGCCAGCGCGCCGCGTGGAGGTACACCTGGGAGGGCGGCAGCTCCACGTGCTCGCCCCGGTGCACCTTCCGGTACGCGGGCTCGCCGCCCACCTTCTTCGCGCTGGTGGTGGGGGGGACCTGCGCTTGCCACCCCACGAAGGACGCGAGCGCCGCGTCCAGGCGCTCCGGCGTCAGGCCCGCCGCGTCCCCCTGGTGGACGGGCCGGCCGTGCAGGTCGCCCGTGTCCATCTCCGTGCCCCAGACGACCTCCGCCTCGTACGTCTTGGGGACGGCGTGCAGCAGCTCGAACAAGCGCGGCGCCTGCCCCACGAGCACCAGCAGCAGCCCCTCCGCGAAGGGGTCCAACGTTCCACCATGGCACACCGGTATCCGCTTGCCCGGCTGCGCGGCCTGCGCTTCCGCGATGAACTGCTGCACCACCGAGAAGCTCGTGGCGCCCACCGGCTTGTGGACCCGGTAGATGCCCGGACTCAGTTTCCCTCCCACCTCGACCCTCCTGTGCCTCCAGCCTACCCCGCTTGTGGGAGGGCGGGAGCGCGACCCCGCACGGGACGGTGCGCTGGCAAAGACAATCCAGACGCGCTTGGACAAGCCCCGACAGCATTGCAAGGCTAAGACCATGGCATCGTCAGACAGCCCCGGCCCGAGCCGTGGCGACGAAGTGCCTTCCATCCGGCAACCATCCGGAAACGGCGACGCCGTGCCGGATGTCTCCATCCGTACCGGCGCAGAATCACCCTTCCCCGCAATGCCTTTCGCCCCCACATGAGGTGCTCCACCATGACGTCTTCGCTCCGTTCAGGCAGGGTGCTGCTGCCCGCGCTCGTCCTGCTGCTGACCTCCGCCACCGGCTGCAGGGACAACCCGCCCAGGCCCACACCCGACGCGGGGCCACAGCAACCCGTGGACGCCGGGACGGACGCCGGCGCCGATGACGACGGAGGAACGACGGACGCCGGGCCCCAGGCCCCCTGGGACGGCGGCTACACCGTGCTGGACGACCCGGGCGACTGGGTGGACCGGGGCGCGTTCTCCGCCTGCCGGTTCACCGTGGAGAACCCCACGCTGGAGGACTGCGTGAACCCGGCGAACTTCGACATGTCGTCCTGCAACGCGGACCAGCTCGCGGCGGTGGAGCAGCATGGCATCTACATGGGAGATGCCCGCGCGGAGCGGCTGCTCGCGGATGGCGGCACGTCCGTCACGCCGGGCAGCGCCAGCTTCCAGCTCTTCTCGGATGGGGGCACGGACCTGCTCCTCGGCATGACCCTCGCTACCCGGCAGACGACGGGCGGCACCTTCTTCATCTCCGGCCAGAGTTCGAACCCCTTCAGCGGAGAGCGCGTCGTGACGCTGGCGGGCTGCGAGACGCCCCGGGACAACGTCATCACCGGCTGCTACGTGCGCTGCACGCAGGCGCCCCGCGGCTTCTCGTCGAGCACGGGCACCTTCGAGGCCGAGCGGGCGGAGCGGCGCGGTGAGGCCGAGTCGTCCGGCGGGATGCAGCTCGTGTCCGAGTACTTCGTGGACCTGGGCACGCCGGTGGACGTCTACGTCACCAAGGGACACGCCTACGTGGTGTCCATCAACCAGGGCGTCCGCACCGGCGGGCTCACCGTCTTCGACGTGAGCAACCCGGCGGTCCCCGTCTTCACGACGTCCGTCAGCCTGCCGGGGGACTCGTACTGGAACGGCGTGTGGGCCAAGGGTGACGCGCTGTACGTCGCCAGCGCCGACACCGGCGTCTCCGTCTTCGACATCTCCAACCCGGCGTCCCCGGAGTTCATCATCGCCCTGCCGGGCAACGGCTACAGCAACGTGCACACCGTCCTGGTGGACGGGGACCGGCTGTACGCGTCCGACGTCACCGAGTTCGTCGGCAGCACCCGCGTCTATGACATCAGCACGCCGCTGGCGCCCGTCCTGCTGCAGGTCATCACCCTGCCCGAGCAGTACTCACTGGGCGGCCCCCATGACTTCTTCGCGTACGAGGGCCGCCTCTACGTCAGCAACGCCTATGGGGGTTACACCGTCTTGGACGTCACCGACCTGGAGAACGTGCAGCAACTGGGGCACTACGTCTACCCGGGGTTCGGTGGCTTCTCGCACCACAGCGCGGTGGGCACCTTCGCGGGCCGCACCATCGCCTTCGAGGGTGGCGAGTTCGGGGGCTCGCACCTGCGCGTGCTGGACGTCACCCACCCGGCGAACATCGTGAAGATTGGCGAGCACCGCATGCGGTACACCACCTCCATCCACAACATGATCCGCCAAGGCACCCGGCTGTTCATCGCCTGGTACCACGAGGGCGTGCGCGTGCTGGACGTGGCCAACCCCACCCAGCCCCGGCAGGTGGCGCACTTCAACACGTTCCGGGAGACCGACCCGCACCGGCGAGACAGCGTCTTCGAGGGGGCCATTGGCATCCGCCTGCCCGGGGACGGGCACGTCTACGTCGTCGACACCTCGCGCGGCCTGCTCATCTTCAACGAGCCCTGAGCCCGTCCCGCGCGTCTCTTCCCGGCGCGCGGGACGACCCTTAAGCTGGACGTGGACGCCCCGTGACTGAAGCGGGCGTCCACACCCTCCCCTCACAGAGGCTTCCTGAATGCTCCGTCGTGCCGCGCGTCCGTTGCTGGCGCTCGCCTGCGCCTTGTCGCTGTCCGCGTGTTCCTCGCCGGAGCCCACCCCGCCACCACCCCCGGGACCTTCGACCTATGACGGGCCCTGGGAGGTGCTGCCGGAGCGCGGGGAGTGGGTGGACCCGGGTCCGTTCGAGACGTGCACCTCTCTGAACGCCCAGGCCGCGTGCGGTGCGCCGGAGACCTTCGTGGTGGCGGGCTGCGACTTGAACTCGCTCAGGGGCCTGGAGCGGCAGGGCGCCATCTACCGCGCGGAGATTCGCTACGAGCTCTCCGTGGAAGGCGGTGGCACCCGCGCCGCTCCGGGCAGCGGCGGATTCCAGTTCGATGGCTCGGGCCGGCCCACGTCCGTCATGGGGCGCACGCCCAGCGCCTCCTCCGTGGAGGACGGGCGCTTCGTCCTCTCCTCGGAGTACGCCCGCACCCCGAACGAAGCGGACCGGTACACCTTCACCGGGTGCCACGCCCAGGGGCCTCAACGCTTCACGGGTTGCTTCACCTGGTGCCGGAACGGCACGCCGCGCTACCGCGGCTCCTTCCGCGCGGAGCGCATGACGTGGCGCCAGGGCGAGCCCGAGGCCTCCGGCCTGGCGCTGCTGTCCGAGTCCTTCGTGGACCGGGGCACGCCCGTGGACGTGTACGTCACGCACGGCCACGCCTACGTTGTGTCCATCAACGCGGCGGGGAATCCGGGCGGGCTCACCGTCTTCGACGTGCGCCACCCCCGCGCCCCAGTGCAGACGGCGACCTTCCAGCTCCCCAGCGACGGGTACTGGAACGGCGTCTGGGCCAAGGACAACGCGCTCTACGTCGCCAGCGGGGATGCGGGCGTGCTCGTGTTCGACCTGGAGAACCCGGCGCGACCCACCTTCGTGCGCAACCTCCCGGCGGGCACGGGCCCCGTCAACGTGCACACCGTGTTCGTGGAGGGAGACCGGCTGTACGCGATGTCGCCCTCCCCCGACCAGGAGACGCTCATCTTCGACGTCGCCAACGCGCTGGAGCCCCGGCTGCTCGCCCGCTACGCGTACCGTGGCAGCGGCGCCACCGGGTATCCGCATGACGCCTTCGCGTACGGCGGGCGCCTCTACATCAACCACATGACCGACGGCTTCCTCGTCGTCGGGCTGGAGGGCGAGACACCGGCGCTGCTCGGCCGGTATGCCTATGCCTACAACGTCAGCCACGCCAACGCGGTGGGCACCTTCCAGGGACGCACCGTGGCCTTCGAAGGTGGCGAGACGCTGGGCGCCCACGTGCGCGTGCTGGACGTCACGAACCCCGCCGGCATCGTGAAGGTGGGGGAGTACAAGCTGCGCGGCCTCACCTCCGTCCACAACATGGTGCTGGTGGGCACGCGGCTGTACGTCGCGCACTACCACGAAGGCGTGCGCGTGCTGGACGTGGCCAACCCCGCCCAGCCGCGCGAGGTGGCGCACTTCAACACCTTCCGTGAAACGGACCCACGCCGCACCGACGGCATGTACGAGGGCGCCATTGGCATGCGCGTGCCCGGGGATGGACACGTCTATGTGGTGGACACGGCGCGCGGATTGCTCATCTTCGACGCGCCTTGAGCTGACGAAGGGCGCCACTTCGCGGCGCTCCTGATGATTCATCTTGTTGAACACCCAGCGCCCGTGAAGCAACGCGGGCGCTGCCTTCCGATGCAGAGGTCTCCTTGTCTGTTCGTCCCGCGCGTCCGTTGCTGGCGCTCATCTGTGCCGTGTCGTTGTCCGCCTGTTCCTCCTCAGACCCCACACCACCGACCACGCCACCGGCCTATGGCGGCCCCTGGGAGGTGATTCCGGAGCTGGGGGAGTGGGTGGACCCGGGGGCGTTCGAAGCGTGCCCCGCGCAGACGTCCCATGCCGCGTGCATCGCGCCGGAGACGCTGGTGATGCCAGCAGACTGTGACGGCGGCTCGCTCTCGGGCCTGGAGCGGCAGGGCGCCATCTACCGCGCGGAGCTTCGCTACGAGAGCCAGATGGCACCCGACCGGGTCCAGGCCTTCCCGGGGAACGGTGGTTTCCAGTTCGATGCCGCGGGCCAGCCCGTGTCCGTCATGGGGAACGGGGCTCATTCCACCTCCGTGACGGACGGGCGGTTCATCATCTCCTCCAGGGCCCCGGCCTCCTACGGGGTCCACGAGCGCTACACCTTCATTGGCTGTCACGCCCAGGGCTCACGCAGCCTGACCGGCTGCGTCCATTGGTGCCGCGGCGGCACACTGCGCTACAGCGGCAGCTTCCGCGCCGAGCGCATGACGTGGCGAGAAGGTGAGCCCGAGTCCGCCAACCTCCAGCTCCTGTCCGAGTCCTTCGTGAACATGGACACGCCCGCGGACGTGTATGTCACGCACGGCCACGCCTATGTCGTGAGCATCAACCGGAGAAGGCTCCACGGCGGTCTCGTCGTCTTCGACGTGAGCAATCCCGCCATGCCCGTCCAGCGGGCCGTCGTCCGGTTCCCCAACGACGAGTATTGGAATGGCGTCTGGGCCAAGGACAACGCGCTCTATGTCGCCAGCGGTGACTCCGGCGTCCTCGTCTTCGACCTGAGCAACCCGGCGCAGCCCGCCTTCATCCGCAGCCACCCGGGCAACGGCCGCATCGACGTACACACCGTCTTCGTGGAGGGGAACCGGCTCTACGCCATGTCGCCCTCCCACAAGCAGACGCTCATCTTCGACGTCACCGAACCGCTGGAACCCCGGCTCCTCACGAACTTCACGTATCCCAGAAGCAAGGGCTACCCGCATGACGCCTTTGCGTATGAGGGGCGCCTCTATGTCAACCACCTGGATGATGGCTTCCTCATCGCGGGGCTGGAGGGCGAGACGCCGGAGTTGCTCGGCCAATACACCTACCCTCACATCTTCAGCCACGCCAACGCGGTGGGCACCTTCAACGGCCGCACCGTCGCCTTCGAGGGCGGCGAAACCATGGGCTCTCATGTGCGCGTGCTGGACGTCACCGACCCCGCCAACATCGTGAAGATTGGTGAGTACAAGCTGCGGGGCCTCACCTCCGTCCACAACATGCTGCTGGTCGGCACCCGGCTGTACGTCGCGTACTACCACGAGGGCGTGCGCGTGCTGGACGTGTCCAACCCCGCCCAGCCGCGCGAAATCGCGCACTACAACACCTTCCGTGAGTCAGACCCGGGCCGGGGAGACAAGCTCACCGAAGGCGCCATCGGCATCCGCGTGCCGGGCGACGGCCGCATCTACGTCGTGGACACATCGCGCGGCCTGCTCATCTTCAACGAGCCGTAGTCATTGCAAGCCCAAGGCCCGGAGGCGCCACCGCGCGCTTCCGGTGCCCGTGGCACGCGAGTCCTCCTTCACGGCGCAAGTATCTCCCGGAGGCCCGCCCAAGGTTCGCGCATCGCCTCGTAGGCAAGACAGCCGCCGCGCTCTTCCAGCCGGCGCGCTTCCCACGAGGTCCGACTTGCCGCCGTCCTCCGCTCCAACACTCCGCGCGCTGCACGTGGTCTGCACCCTGTGGGCCTGCGTGCTGACAGGCTGCGCCGAATCCCCAGGCCCCACGCCCGATGGCGGTGTGCCACCCCCTCCCGTGGACTCGGGCACCGCCGATGCGGGCACTGAGCCCTGGGATGGAACGGCCATTCCGCTGGAGGAGCACGGAAACCGGGTGGACGAGGGGCCCTATGCGCCGTGCGCGCACGTCGGCAACGGCGCACAGGCGTGCGAGACACTGGAGCCTTCGGGCTTCGACCTGTCGGCGTGCGACCCGGCCGCGCTCGCGCAGGTGCCCTCCGTGGGCATCTACCGGGCCCTCACGCGCGAGGTGCGCGGACTCACCGACGGCGGCACCGAGGTCAGCCTCGCCTCCATTGGCTTCGGGCTCTGGGACAACGGGGAAGCCAGCACGCTCTCGAATCAGCCGCTCGTCACGCAGCAGACCGGGGACGGCCAGTTCTTCCTCGCCATGCGCCGCGCCACGCCTCCGCTGGGCGCCTCGATGGCCCTGGCGGGATGCCAGGCCCCCAAGCCCGGCGTCATCACCGGCTGCTATGTGCGCTGCAACCAGGGCGCGTTCTCACGCAGCGGCACCTTCGAGGCCCACCGCATGACGTGGCCCGAGGGTGAATCCGAATCCTCCGGAGGACTGACGCTGCGCGCCGAGGCGCCCGTCTCCGTGGGGGGCATGGTCGCGGACGTCTACGTCACCAAGGCGCACGCCTACGTCGTCTCCATCTCCCAGTTTGGCGTCGGCGGAGGGCTCACCGTCTTCGACGTGAGCGACCCGGCCCACCCCGTCTTCAAGACGTCCATCCACATCCCCGGGGATTCGTACTGGAACGGCGTGTGGGCACAAGGCGACGCGCTGTACATCGCGAGCAGCGTCTCGGGCGTCATCGTCTACGACATCACCGAGCCCGGCGCGCCCGCCTTCATCCGCAGCCTGCCTTCGGGCCTCTTTGGCGTCCACACCGTGCTGGTGCACGGCGAGCGGCTGTACACGACCAACAACGAGGGCCGCACGGACGTCTTCGACGTGCGCGTGCCGCTGGAGCCCGTGCAGCTCACGAGCATCGCCCTGGCGGAGGAATACTCCTTCGGTGGGCCGCATGACCTCTTCGTCCACGAGGACCGCCTCTACATCAGCAATGCCCAGGGCGGGTACTCCATCATGGACATCTCTGATTTGGAGGACGTGCGCCACCTGGGCCAGTACAGCTACCCGGACGTCTACTCGCACCACAGCGCGGTGGGCACGTTCGCGGGCCGCACCATTGCCTTCGAGGGCGGTGAGTTCGAGTCCTCGCACCTGCGCGTGCTGGACGTCACCGACCCGGCGAACATCGTGAAGATTGGCGAGCACCGGAAGCGGCCCGCCACCTCCATCCACAACCTGATTCTCCAGGGCGACCGGCTGTACATCGCCTGGTACCACGAGGGCCTGCGCGTGCTGGACGTGTCCAACCCCACGCGCCCGCGCGAGGTGGCGCACTTCAACACCTACCGCGAGACGGACCCGGGCCGCACCGACGGCCTCTTCCAGGGCGCCTTCGGGGTGCGCGTCCCCGGCGACGGCTTCATCTACGTCGCCGAGTCCGCCCGGGGGCTGCTCATCTTCGAGCAGCCCTAGCCCACCTCACGCCTCGATGCGGTTGCGGCCGTTCTCCTTCGCGCGCAACAGCCGCGCGTCCGCGGCGCGCAGCAGGGCCTCCACGGTGTCGCCGTCCTTCGTCGACACCGCGATGCCCGCGCTGAACGTCACGTGGAAGGGCTCGCCGGTGTCGCCCTCGAACGTCATGGCCGACAGCTCCGCCGCGGTGCGCGCGAGGATTTCCGACGCGCTCCCCGCGTCCTCCCCCAGCAGGCCCACCACGAACTCCTCGCCACCCCAGCGGCCTCGCACGTCCTCACGGCGGAAGCGCGCGCCCAGCAGCCGGCCCATCCACATCAGCACGCGGTCTCCCGCCAGGTGGCCATAGCGGTCATTCACCTTCTTGAAGTGGTCCACGTCCATGAAGCACAGCGCCAGCGGCCGGCCCTGGCGCTTCGACTCGGCCAGCCGCGAGCGCAGCCCGTCCAGGAACGGCCGGCGCAAGTGCAGCCCCGTCAGCGCGTCACGCTCCGCCCGCTCCCGCGACAGCCGCGTGCGGTCCAGCCGCGCCTGCACGCGCGCCCGCAGCTCCTCGCGCAGCACCGGCTTGGAGAGGTAGTCATCCGCCCCCGCCTGGAAGGCCGCCAGCCGGAACTCCAGGCCCAGGTGCGCCGTAATCAGCAGCACCGGCAGCTCCTGCCACTCCGGCGTGGAGCGCAGAATCCGGCACAAGT
Source organism: Myxococcus hansupus (assembly GCF_000280925.3). Lineage (NCBI taxonomy): Bacteria > Pseudomonadati > Myxococcota > Myxococcia > Myxococcales > Myxococcaceae > Pseudomyxococcus > Pseudomyxococcus hansupus. The sequence continues at coordinate 8,811,590 of NZ_CP012109.1, read as the reverse complement.
CGAAGCCGCTGGGGCCCGGCATCTGCACGTCGAGCAGCAGCAGGTCCGGCCGGTGCTGCGCCAGCGCCTCCATCAGCCCGTGCGCGTCGTTCAGCCCCACCACCTCCACCTGGTCGCTGGCCAGCGCCTGCGACAGCGCGGTGATGGCGTCCGGGTCGTCGTCCACCACCATCACCCGCGCGCGCTCCGGGCGCCGCGCCGCCACCATGCGCTCGGCCGCGGCGGAGAAGTCCTGCGCGGTGAAGGGCCGAGGCAGGAAGAGGGACGCACCCGCGTGCGCCGCCGCCACCCGCTCCTCCAGCACGTCCCGCGCGCCCGTGACGGCCAGCGGCAACACGGGCAGGCCCTCCTCGGCGCGCAGGGCATGGGCCGCCGTCAGGCCGCCCAGCGGACCGCCCAGGTCCACGTGAATCAACACCCCGTCCACCCACCGCTGGCGCACCACCTCGCGCGCCGCGTCCGACGTGCGCGCCGTCACCACGCCCACGCCCAACTGACGCCCCAGGCGCTCCACGTCCGCCAGCAACTTCGCGTCCTCGTCCACCACCAGCAGCACGCCCTCGGACGGCCGCTGCGGCGGCGCGGAGACGGGCTTCACCGGCACGGCGGCCGCGGTGGCCAGCTCGCGGAAGGCCGCGTCCAGCGCCGCCACGTCCAGGGGCGCCCCGGCCCGCGCCGGCAGCAGCACCGCCTCCAGCCGCCCCGCGCGGATGCTCACCTCCGCGAAGCCGTAGCTGCCCGCGGTGCCGTGCAACTTGTGGACAACCGTGTACGCCGCCTCCAGCGCCTCGGCGTCGCCGCCGCGTCCCCGGACGAGCAGCGCCTCCAGCTCCGCCACCTTCTCCTTCAGCCGGGCGCCGTACTCCGCGTTGAGCGCCGCGAGGCTGGCGGCCAGGTCGTCCACCTCCAGCTCCACTTCCTCGGCCTCCTCCAAGGCTTCAGGCGGTGGCGGCGGCGGGACGGTGGCGGGGAAGAGCTGGTTCACCCAGACGAGCAGCTCCTCCGGCTTGTAGGGCTTGTGGATGATGCGCACCACGCCGAGCTGCCGCGTGAGCAGCTCGTGGCTCTTCAGGTCCTTCCAGAAGGCGGAGGCGAAGAGGATGGGCAGCTTCGGCTGCGTCTTGCGCAGCTCGCGGATGAAGTCCGCCCCCGTCATGCCCGGCAAGAGTCCGTCCACGATGGCCGCGTCCACCGGCATGCGCGACAACACCGACTGCGCCTCGGCGGCGCTGCGCGCGGGCTCCACGCGGTAGCCCTTCTCCCGCAGGAAGGTGCCCACCAGCGTCTGGAGGTCGCGGTCGTCTTCGAGGAACAGGAGCGTCCTGCTGCTGCTCATGAGGGATGTGCCTTTCTCGCCAGCAGGCCGTTGAGGAGGTCACGCACCGAGGAGACCAGCTCCTCTTCCGAGGCGCGCGACTTGGTGAAGTGCCGGGTGATGCCCAAGGTGAGCTGCCGCTCATCCATGCGCGTCAAATCCCGGCCCGTGAAGACGATGAGGGGCGTGGCGCGGCCCTTGCCCTGCCGCAGGATGTCCACGACCTCGAAGCCGTCCAGCCGGGGCAGCCCCACGTCCAGGACGATGAGGTCCGGCGTCGTCTCGCGCGCGAGCTCCACCGCGCTCTCGCCGTCCGCCGCCTCGAACACCTGCACGCCCAGCCGCTCCATCTGCGCGCAGAGCGTGCGCCGCGTGCTGGCGTCGTCATCCACCACCAGCACCCGCGCCTGTCCCGGCTGCCGGGTGGCATAGCGCAGGGACTTGAGCAGCCGCGACTCCTCCAGGGGCCGAGGCATCCAGTCCACCCAGTAGGGAACGCCCTCGCCATTGTCCGAGCGCCCCGACACCGCCAGCACGGGCAGCTCGTGCGTGCGCGGCTGCTCCCGCAGGCGGCGCACCCAGTCCAGGGCCTGGCCATCCGGGAGCTGCATGTCCACCACCAGCGCGTCCGGCAGGGCCTCGTCCAGGTGCTTCGCGGCCTCGATGAGGCTCGTCGCGCTCAACACGCGGTAGCCCTCGTCGGCCAGGAGGCCCCGCATGCGCGTGGCCAGCTCCGCGTCCGCGGTGGTCACCAGCACGTCGTACCGGGAGGGGTCCTCGGGCACGAAGGGCGACACCGCGACGGGCGCCGGCTTCACCGCCTCCAACGTGAAGGTGAAGGTGGAGCCATGGCCCTCCTCGCTCTCCACGCCAATGCGGCTGCCGTGCTGCTCCACGATGGCCTGCGAGATGGCCAGGCCCAGGCCCGTGCCCCCCTTGGAGCGGGTGTCCGAGCTGTCCAGTTGCTGGAAGCGGCCGAAGAGGCGCGCGCGCTGCTCCGCGGAGATGCCGGGCCCCTGGTCCACCACGCTGAAGCGCACCTGGCTGCCGGCCTCCACCTCCACGCGCACCGTCACCGAGGCACCCTGCGGCGAGAACTTCACCGCGTTGGACACCAGGTTGGTGAGCACCTGGATGAGCCGATCCCGGTCGCCCTTCACCTGCGGCGAGTCCGTCACCTCCCCGTGGAGCGACACGCCCGCCGAATCCGCCATGCCCCGCACGCCCGCGAAGGTGGCGTCCACCAGCTCCGAGCACTCCAGGGTGACGACCTTCAGCTCCAGCTTCCCCGCCTCCATCTTCTCCAGGTCGAGGATGTCGTTGATGAGGCGGATGAGGCGCTCGGTGTTGGTGCGGGCGATGCGCACCATGTCCAGCGCCTGCGGGGGCAGGTCGCCCATGATGCCGCCCTCCAGCAGGCCCAACGAGCCGCGGATGGAGGTGAGCGGCGTGCGCAGCTCGTGGCTGACGGTGGAGATGAACTCGTTCTTCATCCGCTCCACGGCCTTGCGCTCGGTGATGTCGCGCACGAAGGCGGTGAAGCGCGGCGGGCCCTCTCCGGGCACGCGAGCGATGGTGAGCTCCGCGGGGAAGGTGCTTCCGTCCGTGCGCAGGCACGGCGACTCCAGCCGGGTGGCGTGTCCCGGGGCGGTGTCCCGGGCGGCGGAGAGCACCCGCTTGCGGGCGCCCTCCGGCAACGACGCGGGCAGCGCCAGCGCCAGGAAGTTGCGCCCCACCACGTCCGTGGCCTGCAGTTGGAAGGTGCGCTGCGCCGCGGGGTTCAGCTCCAGCAGACCTCCGCCCTCGTCCAGGAGGAGGATGCCGTCCGGGGAGGCCTCCAGGATGGCCGCCTTGCGCGCCTCGTTGGCGCGCAGCTCGCCGTTGGCCGCGGACAGGGCGCGGGTGCGCTCGTCCACCCGCCGCTCCAGGTCCGAGTTGAGCGAGGCCAGGTCGGAGGTGGCGCTCGACAGGCGCACCATCACCACCAGCACGTAGGCGACCAGCGACAGCGAGACGACGAAGAAGACGATGCGGGAGCGTTCGTTGCTGGCTTGCGTGCGCTCGAACAGCGCCAGGTAGGTGTTGATGACGCGGTCGGCCCGCGAGCTGGCGGTGTTTTCCAGCAGGGCCTGGACGGCCGCGTCCGCCTCCTCCTTGGCGCCCTTCGCATCCGCGGCGCGAGCGCGCGCCAACAGCGCGGCGCTCTCATCCAGCGCGCCCACGAAGATGTCCAACGCCGCGTTCATCGTGCGGCGGTCCATGTCGGACAGGAAGGAAGGGAACACGCGCAGCGCGTCCGCGCGGGCCCTGAGCGCGGCGAAGTCCTCCGCGTCCGTGCCGTGGAGCGTGCGCAGGCCCATGCGCTCGCGCAGCACGTCCATCTCCAGGTCGCCGCTGGCCACGCGCAAGTGCCGCAGCGCGCTGCGGTAACGGTCATTGTCGGAGGTGGCCCAGGGGCGGCCCATGGCGAACAGGCCGCACAGCAAGAGCAGCGCGCCCGCCGCCACCACCCCCGAGCGTCGGGAGAGGCGAAGCCCCTGGCTCATCCTGGCACCAGCTTGCGAATCTCCTGGGGCAACGTCATCGGGTCAAAGGGCTTTCCGATGACGCCCAGCGCGCCCAGCTCCAGGTAGCGCGCCACCTCCTGCTTCTGGATTTTCGCCGTCATGAAGATGATGGGCGTGTGCGCCGTGGCCTCCTGCGCGCGCAGCTTGCCGAAGGTGGTGGGCCCATCCATGCCGGGCATCATCACGTCCAACAGGATGAGGTCCGGCTTCTCCACCTGGGCCTTCTCCAGCGCCTCCGCGCCCGAGGCGGCCAGCACCGTCTGCCATCCGCCGACTCGGCCGAGGCTGAGGTTGCCGATGGTGCGGATGTCCTCTTCGTCGTCGACGAGCATCACCTTGCGAAGGGTCGTCATGGCTGGCGGGACTCTACCAGGGCGACCGTGCCCGGCAGCAGGCACAACGGCGTCAGGCGCGGGCCGGGTGCGATTGCAGAACAGTGCGCCGGCCGAGCGGACGACAGGCCAAGGGGCTGGGTGCTCACGCCGTGGTCAAGTGGAGTCCGAACGGAAATTGACACCCCAGCCCGCATGGTCCGGGGGGCTTGCCCGAGCCATGTGGCGCGAAGTGAAGACGGGGCGCGGAGCGGCAGGCGGAGGCCGGGTCCCGCGCCGCGAGGACGCTACGGCACGCCCGTGAGGACACGCCTGTCGTACAAGCGGATGTAGCCTTCACCCTGGCCCCAGATGGCGCTGAGGCCGCCAACCACCACGACATGGCCCGCCGGGGTGAGCGCGAGCCCATTGATACGAGACATGCTTCCCATCCCCAGGTCACCCTCGACGTAGGTCACCGGGCCCGCAGCGCGGGTCGCGAGGTTCATCGCGAAGAACAAGCCTCGGCCAGCCGCCGCTTCGCCCGCGAAGAACTCGTGTCCGCCGACGAGCAACGTCCCCGTGGGCGCGAAGGTCTGCAGGGTGAGCACGCCCGGCCCGCTGGGGCGCGTCTCGGTCCACTGCGTCGCCCCGTTCGCGCCAATCCACCGGTGGGAGTAACCCACGGTGGTGCCCTGGAACTCGGGCCTGAAGGTGCTCGTCGCGCCCTCGGCGTTGACGGCGAAGAGGTTCCAGCCCTCCTGCGTCTCCCACCCGAGGGAACCCTCGGCGCTGTACTTCCGGAAGACGTCCTTCATGAACACCATCGTTTGAGGCGTCTCTCCCTGGCGGAACACCTGGAAGGAGAGATAGACCTCTCCCTGGGCATCCACCGCCAGTCCCGCTGCGAGGTTGCTATCCCCTTCGTCGATGCGCTGACTCCAGCGCTCGGCCCCCTGTGGCGAGATGGCGATGAGCAGGAGCTGATGCCTGGACTCACCGAGGGTCTGGTTCAACAGCACGTAGACGTGCCCGCTGGCGTTCACCGCGAGCAAGTGCTCGCGGAAATGTCCGACGGTCTGCGGGGAAAAGGTCCACGCCACCTGCCCGTTCACGTCGTACCGGGTCACCCACCCGGAGGCGTCCACCACGTAGGCATTGCCCTCGCCGTCCATGGCCATCTTCACGCCGCCGCTCAGGGAGACCGACCAGCGCAGCGCCCCGGTGCCGCTGAACCGCAGCAAATGCCCGTACTCCAGGACGACGATGTCGCCGCCGGGCGTCACCGCCATGCTCCGAGGATGTGCGTCCCGCCGCACCTCCCACAACACGAACGGCGCGAGCTCCCTCAGGGAGACGACCTTCGTCCCGTCCATGACGAGCGAACAGCCGCCACCCGCCACCACGGTGCAGTCCCCGCCCCACTCCGGAAACCCCGCGGGCTCGGTCCGGAGCGTCAACCGCGGCTTGCGGACCGGCACCCGGCACGGCCCGTCGCAGGACCAATCCTCACCCTCGGCCACCACGCGCACGCCTCCACCGGGCAGGCTCCGCACCTCCACGTGACCAACGGCCATGCCCTTGAGGACCGCGCTGTCCACCTCGGGAGCGCCCTCCACCCGGAGGTGGGCCTCGCTCGGTCCCGCCAGCAGGGGCGAGAACCGCACCCGCACCTCGCACTCCCGGCCCGCGTCGAGGAAGCGCTCGCAGGTGCTGGCGGCGATGGTGAACCCGCTGCCCTCCACCTTGACGGAGACGGACTCCACCGCCCACGGAGACGCATTGCGCACCGTGAAGAGGACCTCGGGGGAGGACTGGCCCAGCTCCAGCTCACCGAAGTCGACCGCATCCCGGTCGATGATGAGCACGGCCGGGTCCGGCTTCGGGTCGTCGGAGCACGCGGCGGAAAGGACAGACGCACCGAGCAGCAGGGCGAGCAAAGGCTTGCGAGACATGCGCGGCGTCCTATGCGAGTCCATGCCCGTCTGACAAGCCTTCACGCCTGCTCCCGCGAAACGCCCGTGGGACGGCGGGCGTGCGTCTGTCTTTTCCTCATGTCTGCCCGCTTTGACGGTGCTGACGTGGAAAGCGGGCGGACAGACGGAAGGGCGTCCATGACTCACCCACCAGGAAGCCGAACGAGCGTCCGTCCTCAGGGAGACGCCTGTTCGTTGACTCCTGGCGACTCCAGAATCTTTGTGACGCGCGGAACGCGTCCACGCTGTTAACTCGTCCGTCCCGAGGCGGGCACGGAGGAGGCACATTTGGGTGGGGCTGAGACAGCCGGAGAGACACGCTACCAGGAGCTTTTCAACGGGGCGGACGTCTCCCTCTGGGAGGAGGACTTCTCGGCCGTGACGGCGGCGCTCGACGCGCTGCGTGCCTCCGGCGTCCAGGACCTGCGCGCCTGGCTCACGGAACACCCGGGATTCGTGTTGCAAGCCGCCGAACAGGTGAAGGTCGTGGACGTGAACGCGGCCACGGTGCGGCTGCTCGAGGCGCCCCACCGGGACGCGGTGGTGGGCGCACTGTCCCGCGTCTTCGTCCCCGAGACGACCCGCGCCTTCCACGCGGAGCTCCTGATGTTCTGGGAGGGCGGCACCCGCCTGGAGCTGGAGTCGGTGCTCCAGACGCTGAAGGGCCGCCGCATCGACGTGGTGCTCACCCTGACCCGGCCGTCCAAGGACCGCAGCGACCGGGTGTTCATCACGATGACGGACGTCACCGCGCGCAAGGCGTCCCAGGCCGCGATGGAGGAGAGCGAAGCCCGCTTCCGGAACATGGCGGACCACGCCCCGGTGATGCTGTGGGTGACGGACCCCACCGGCCGCTGCCTCTACCTCAGCCGGAGCTGGTACGAGTTCACCGGGCAGACAGAGGAGCTCGGCCTGGGCTTCGGTTGGCTCGACGCCGTCCACCCGGAGGACTCGAAGCGCTCGGGCGACATCTTCCTGGCCGCCAATGCGCGGCGCAGTCCCTTCCGGCTCGACTACCGGCTGCGCCGCAAGGACGGCGAGTACCGCTGGGCCATCGACTCGGCCAGCCCCCGCTTCGGACCGGATGGCGAGTTCCTGGGCTACATCGGCTCGGTCATCGACATCTCGGACCGGAAGCAGGTCGAGCAGGAGCGGGAGCGGCTGCTGGCCGGCATGGATGAAGCCATCCGGCTGCGCGACGAGTTCCTCGCCGTGGCCAGTCACGAGCTGAAGACGCCGCTGACGCCGCTCAACCTGAAGCTGCAGACGCTGGCCCGCGCGGCCCAGGCGCGGCGGGGACCGGAGCTGCTGGAGCGGCTTCCCTCGGACCTGGAGGTCATGCAGCGGCAGGTGAAGCGGCTGTCGGCGCTGGTGGGCGAGCTGCTCGACGTCACGCTCATCAGCGGCGGCCAGCTCCGGCTGGAGCTGGAGCCGGTGGACCTGGGCGCCTTGATTTCCGAGGTGGCCGCGCGCTTCGAAGGCGAAGCGCAGCGCACCGGGACGCCCATCCACGCGGCACTGGACGCGGAGGTGGTGGTGGGCCAGTGGGACCGGGTGCGCCTGGAGCAAGCGGTGTCGAACCTCCTCTCCAACGCCCTCAAGTACGGCGTGGGCCACCCCGTCCACCTGGAGACCGGCAAGACCGCGGAGCACGCCTGGTTCAGCGTCCGCGACGAGGGGATTGGCATTCCCGCCGACGCCGTGGTCCGCATCTTCGAGAAGTTCGAACGCGCCGTCTCTGAACGGCACTATGGAGGCTTGGGTTTGGGGCTGTACGTCACGCGGCAGAATGTCCAGGCCATGGGGGGAACCATCGACGTGCAAAGCACGCTGGGCCAGGGCGCCACCTTCACGGTGCGCATGCCCTGCCAGGTGACCCACGCGAAGGCGACGCGGGAACAGGCGTCATGAAGCGCTCCCAGGTGGTGGAGGAAGTGCTGCGCGGCGGCGGCGAATGTGGCGCGCTGCTGCGGGAAATCGACTGGGCGAAGACGGCCCTGGGGCCCGTGGAGACGTGGCCGCAGTCCCTGCGCACCACGGTGGGCATCGTGCTGGCGTCCAACTACCCGCTCTACCTGGCGTGGGGCCCCCAGTACGTGCAGATGTACAACGACGCCTACCGGCCCATCTGCGGCGCGACGAAGCACCCCGCCGCCCTGGGCCAGGAGACCGCCGTCACCTGGCCGGAGGTGTGGGGCACCATGCTCGCGCCCGGCTGGGAGCGCATCCAGGCCACCGGCGAGCCCATCCGCGTGGAAGACCTGATGATGCCGCTGGACCGGAACGGCTACGTGGAGGAGTGCTACTTCTCCTACAGCCACAGCCCCATCCGCGACGAGTCCGGCGGCGTGGGCGGCATCTTCGCGGCCCTCACCGAGACGACCGAACGCGTGCTCAACGAGCGGCGGCTGCGCACGCTGTCCGCGCTGGGCGCGGCGACCCTGGGCCAGGAGACGCCGGAGGCGACCTGCGTCGAGGCGGCGCGCGTGCTTTCGGCCAACCCCAACGACGTCCCCCTGGCGCTGCTGTACCTCACCGACGCCACGGAGAAGACGGCGCGGCTGGTGGCCACCGGCGGTGTCGCGCCGGGTGACCGCGCGGCCCCTCCCTCCGTCTCGCTGGAGACGGAGGACGCCCCGGACACGTGGCCCCTGGCGCACGTGGCGCGCACGGGCGAGACGCTGCGGTTGCAGCAGGTCCCCGAGGCCCTGGGGCGGCTGCCCGGCGGCCCCTGGCTGGAGGCGACCACCTCCGTGCTGGTGCTGCCCATGCCCCGGCCCGGACATGAACGGCCGCTGGGCTTCCTGGTGCTGGGCATCAGTCCGCGCCGGGTGCTGGATGACGCCTACCTCCGCTTCCTGGAGCTGGTGGCCAGCGGCGTGACGACGGCGGTCACCACCGCGCGCGCCCGCGAGGAGGAGCGCCGCCGGGCGGAGGCGCTGGCCGCGCTGGACCGCGCCAAGACGGCCTTCTTCAGCAACGTGTCCCACGAGTTCCGCACGCCGCTGACGCTGATGCTGGGGCCCGTGGAGGACGGCCTCCAGGACACCGAGGAGCCCTTGGGTGCGCGCCAGCGTCAGCGCCAGGAGACGGTGCACCGCAACGGACTGCGGCTCCTGAAGCTGGTCAACACGCTGCTCGACTTCTCGCGCATCGAAGCGGGCCGGACACGGGCCGCCTTCGCCCCCACGGACCTGGGCGCGCTCACCGCGGACCTGGCCAGCGCCTTCCGCTCCACGGTGGAGCGCGCGGGCCTGAAGCTCGTCGTGTCGTGCCAGCCGAGCCATGAGCCCGTCTGGGTGGACCGGGAGCAATGGGAGAAGGTCATCCTCAACCTGCTCTCCAACGCCTTCAAGTTCACCTTCACCGGGGAGATTCGCGTCGCTTGCGCCGCGCGCGACGACGGCATGGAGGTGTCGGTGACGGACACCGGCACCGGCATCCCCGAAGCGGAGCTGCCGCGCATCTTCGAGCGCTTCCACCGGGTGCAGGGCGCTCGGGGCCGGAGCTACGAGGGCAGCGGCATTGGCCTGGCGCTGGTGCAGGACCTGGTGAAGCTGCACGGGGGCGTCATCTCCGTCCGCAGCACCGAGGGCCAGGGCAGCACCTTCACGGTCCGGCTGCCGCGCGGCAACGCGCACCTGCCCGCCGACCACCTGACGACGGCGGAGCCGCGCCACACCACCAGCCTTCCCACCTTCGTCAGTGAAGCGGAGGCCTGGCTCAGCACGCGGCCTCCCGCCGCGTTCTCCGCCACCGAGGCCACCCCGCCCCTCCACGAGGGACCCCGGCCGTCCCACCCGAGCGCCACGGTGCTCCTGGTGGACGACAACGCGGACATGCGGGACTACGTCCAGCGCATGCTGAGCGGGCGCTACACGGTGGAGACGGCCTCCGACGGTGTCGCCGCGCTGGAGGCGGTGCGGGCCCGCCGGCCGGACCTGGTGCTCAGCGACGTGATGATGCCGGGGCTGGACGGCTTCGGGCTGCTGCGCGCGCTGCGCGCGTCCCCCTTCACCGCGGACATCCCCGTCATCCTCCTGTCCGCCCGGGCGGGCGAGGAGGCCACCGTCGAGGGCCTGGGCGCGGGCGCCAACGACTACCTGGTGAAGCCCTTCTCCGCGCGGGAGCTGCTGGCCCGCGTGGAGGGCAACCTCGCCGTGTCCAGGGTGCGCGAGGAGCAACGCCGAATCGAACAGGCGCGGCAGGCGCTCGCCGTCGTGGTGGAGCAGAGCCCGGATGCGATTGGCATCGCGGACACCGAGGGCCGCGTCACCTTCCTCAACGAGGCCGCGCAGCGGATGCTGGGCGTGCCCGGACAGGACGCGGCGCGCCGCACCGTCTTCCTGGACTACTTCCCCGAGGAGGACCAGCCCTTCATCCGGGACACCCTGCTGCCCACCGTGGCAACGAAGGGGCGCTGGGAGGGCGAGCTCCGGTTGCGCAACCTCCAGACGGGCGTGTGCGTCCCCGTCCACTACAACGTGTCCACCCTCACCGACACCCGGACGGGTCAGCCGGTGGGCATGGCGGCCGCCGGCCGCGAGCTGTCCGCGCAGAAGCAGCAGGAGGCCGAGGCCCGCCGACGCGCGGAGTTCGAGCAGCAGCTCATTGGCATCGTCAGCCATGACCTGCGCAACCCGCTCAGCGCGATTCAACTGGGCGCTTCCGTGCTGGCGCGCCGGGAGGAGCTGAACGAGCGGAGCCTGCGCTCGGTGCTGCGCATCCAGACCTCCGCGGAGCGCGCCGTGCGGATGACGCGCGACCTGCTGGACTTCACGCAGGTGCGGCTGGGCGGAGGGATGCCCATCCACCGGCGGCCCGTGGACCTGCACGAGCTGACGCAGCAGGTGATTGAAGAGCTGCGGATGAGCCACCCCGAGCGCGAGTTCCGCGTGGAGTCGGACGGGGACGCCCTAGGCGAGTGGGACCCGGACCGCATCGCGCAGGTGCTGAGCAACCTGGTGGGCAACGCGCTTCAGTACAGCCCCGCGGACTCCCGAGTGACGGTGCGCGTCCACGGCGATGCGCCGCAGGTCATGCTGTGCGTCCACAACGAGGGCCCTCCCATCCCCGACGATGCCAAGGAGCGGCTCTTCCGTCCGCTCCAGCGGGCACGGACGGGTGGCGCCAACGCGGGACGCAGCATTGGCCTGGGGCTCTTCATCGTGAAGCACATCGTCGAGTCCCACGGGGGCACGGTCGACGTGACGTCTCGCGAGGGCCAGGGCACGACGTTCATCGCGTGGCTGCCCCGGCGCCCTCCGGCACACCCCACCTCCGAGACCAGCGTGACGACCTAGCCGGTTGCCCGCCGCTTGCGAGCCGCACGCGCGGCGGGCTTCACCGGGGCGGCGGGCGCCGGCGGCGCGGGCCGTGGCAGCACGGTGACGACGGCGTTCACCACCCGGGACACCGCGCGGAGCTGTCCGGGTTCGAGCTCCCGCAGCTTCCGCGTCATGCGGCGCAGCTCCACCGGGTCCTCCTGCACCTTCTTGCGGGGCGTGGCGGGCGTGCTGTCCGCGCGGCCCACGCCCAGCAGCGTGTCCGCGGAGACCTGGAGCACGTCACACAACCGTCGCAGGGTCTGGGTGCGGGGCAGCATCTTCCCGCGCTCCAGCCGGCTGTAGACCTCCATGGCCATGCCGATGCGCTCGGCGACGTCGCCCTGGGTGAGCCCCAGACGCAGACGGGCGTCGCGGGCAGCCGCCCCCAGGAGGGTGGCCAGCTTGTGGTCTACGGGCTCACGCATGGCGGCCGAGGGTTGCATGGCCGGCGGGTCCTGCAAGTTTCCGTCCGCCCTCCCAGCACATTCCCCATCCCACTGCCTACCTCTTACGTCAGGACACTACCTCAAAGGGCAAACGTCATGCTATGGACCTCCAAGGTTGAGTCATGACGCCCCTTTCAATGACTGCCGCGAATCCCCCGTCTGAGTTGGACCTCAGAGGTCCTATAGGAGTCCAACCGTGACGTCTGGTCAGGACCTGCACCCGTTGATGCTCCAGGACTCGGAAGAGGTGGGTGCCTTCCGCATCATCCGGAGGCTGGCCACGGGAGGCTTTGGCGCCATCTTCCTGGCCGAGTCGGAGACCCGCCGGCAGGTGGCCCTGAAGTTCGCGCTCCAGGGCCCATCCCCCGAGGACAGCGCGCCGGGCGCGGATGCCCGGACGTGGAAGGAAGCCCACGTCCTGATGCGGCTGGCGCATCCCAACGTCGTGCAGCTCCTGGGCTACCGGCGGTGGCCCGACGCGCGCGATGGCTACCTGGTCCTCATCATGGGCTACGTGGAGGGCCCCACCCTGTCCGAATGGGCCCTGCACGCCCAGCCCACGCCCCGGCGCGCGGTGCAGGTGTTCCAGCGCCTGGCGCTCACGTTGGATGCCATCCACCGCGAGGGCGTGCTCCACCGGGACATCAAGGGCAACAACATCCTCATCCGCGCGTCGGACGGTCAGCCCGTGCTGGTGGACTTCGGCTCGGGGGACCATGCGTGCTCGCCCGTGCTGACCGAGGACACCCTGCCGCCGGGCACGCCCAGCTACCGCAGCCCGGAGGCCCTGCGCTTCTGGATGCAGCCGCGCCCGTCGGGCTCGCGTTATGCGTTCGCGCCCACGGACGATCTGTACTCCCTGGGGTTGGTGCTCTACGAGGTGCTCACCGGGAGCTTCCCCTACCCCGCGCACCTGCCGCCCGCCGGGCTGCTGGCCTGCATCGAGGCGGCGGACTTTGCTCCGCCCTCCGCTCGCAACCCTCGCGTCCCGGCCGCGCTGGACGGCGTGGTGGCCCGGTTGCTGTCTCCCCATGCCGCGGACCGTCACCCCACGGGCGCGGCGCTGTTCGACGCGCTGAGTGACGCCCTTGGCCGCGCGGATGCGTCCTGGGATGCGCCGCTGTTCCCGCCGCGCGCGCCCGAGGACGCCGTCACCGAGGAGGCCGTGGAACTTTTCGACGGCGACGAGGAGGCCCGTGAGCTGCGCCGTTGGATGCGCGTGCCGGAGTGGCCGGGTTACGCGGAGGGACGGGCGTTCGCCGCGTCCTCGTCGTCCACGGAGCCAGGGCCCCCTTGGAGCGCGCCGGCCCCGGTGGTGTGCCCTCGCTGGCCCCGGCGCCTGTGGGACTGGCTGAAGCAGCGGCTGGCGTCACTGGCTTCGTGGTGGCGCTGACGCGTCCCCCCGAGTGCCTGAACCCCTGACATCCACTCAACTGCATTCAACCTGGGACGTTCCCCGTGGGCAGACGTTCGTGTTACCTCGGGAATCCTTCACATGCCTCACAACCTCAGAGGTCCATCCCCCATGATGACGCCGGATACGACGACGGAGGAGCTTCCCGGAGCTCCTCGCAGGCCACGCGTGCTGTTCACCGTGGCGGGCACGGTGTTCGAGTTCGTCCGCAAGTTGGAGATGCGCTCCACGGGCGAGCTGCTGATGCTGGCGCAGCGGCGCTACCGGAACGGGCTGGGCGGCCCGGTGGTGGTGAAGCGGCTGCGCAATCCCGCCACGTTCGTGGAGCGGCGCCGGCTGGTGGAGGAGGTGGACCTGACGTTCCGCCTCAACCACCCCGGCATCGCCAAGGTGATACTGCTGAAGCTGTACCGCGGAGCGCCGCACGTGGTGATGGAGTACGTGGAGGGCCGGTCGCTCGACACGGTGCTGAATCTGGCGGCCATGCGGCGGCGGCCCCTGTCTCCCGCCTTCGCGGCGCACGTGACGGCGGAGGTGGCGGAGGCCCTGCACCATGCCCACGTGCTGACCGACGAGTGGAGCCGCCCGCTCCACATCGTCCACCGGGACGTGAGCCCCCGGAACATCCGCGTGGGCGTGCATGGCGAGGTGAAGCTGACGAACTTCACGGTGGCCGCGTCGTCGCTCTCCGGGCGCGAGGTGACGAGCCGCGCGCTGGTGAAGGGCGACATCGCGTATGCCTCGCCGGAGGCGCTGCGGCGGCGGAAGGTGGATGCGCGGTCGGACCTGTTCTCCCTGGGGTTGGTGCTGCTGGAGCTGCTGACGGGCCGGCATCCGTTGATGGTGGATGACCTGCTGCCCGTGGTGGAGCCGGAGGTGATGGAGCTCCAGGCCCAGGGGCCGACGTGGATGCCCGTGAAGGAGGTGGCCGCGCGGATGGCGCAGCTCGGGCCGGAGCAGGTGGAGCGGCTGGCCGCGGGCGTCCCCGCGCCGCTGCTGGCCATCGTGCAACGGGCGCTGCGGCAGGCACCCGGGGAGCGATTTCAGACGGGCGCGGAGATGGCGGCGGCGCTGCGCGCGTGGCTGGAGGGACAAGGGCTTCAGCGGGGACGGCAGGCCATCGCCGAGGAGGTGGAGTTCGCCGCCGTGGAGGCGACGGTGCGGCGGAATCAGGCGGAGCTGCTCGAGGGAGGGTTGCAGCCCGAGGGGCTGACGGCGGAAGAGGCGGCGCTGGCCGGAGAGCCCGCGCTCGAGGCGGAACAGGGTGAAGACGCGGGGTCCGCCGTTCGGTTGTCCCAGGTCGCGGAGCTGACGCTGGAGGCAAAACTCACGCTCACGGTGGAGCCGCCCGAGGCCATGCCGCGCGCCGAGGCGGTGGAGACCGAGGCCCACGCGCGGCGGCCGATGACGGACTCGCGTGCCGAGGCGTTGGGGTCGGAATCCCAGACGCGTCAGCCATTGACGGAGCCGCGTGCCGCTGGGCTGGAGCCTGAGTCACAGCCGCTTCAGCCCTTGGCGGACTCGAGTGCCGCCGGGCTGGAGCCTGAGTCACAACCGCGTCAGCCATTGACGGAGTCGCATGCCGCGGGGCCGGAGCAGGCACGGACCTCGCCGCCACGCGCCCTTGCCCCCGAGCAGGCTCGCCCCGCCGACGAAGCATCCGAGGCGCCGTCACAGCCCGCCAGCGCCTCCGCCGCGCAGGGGAAACCCAGCGTTCCGTGATGCCCGCCCCGTCGCCGTCACGGCCCGCCAGCGCCTCCGCCGCGCAGGGGAAACCCAGCGTTCCGTGATGCCCGCCCCGTCGCCGTCACGGCCCGCCAGCGCCTCCGCCGCGCAGGGGGAGCCACCTGGCCTGCGGTGACGCCTCCTCCGTCACGGGGCGCTCAGTGCATCTCCGCCGCGAACAGCAGGCCCGCGAGCACCAACACCACGGCCAGCACGACGGCGGCCACGCGCAACGCGGAGATGGGCGCCTCGCCCAACACCACCTGCGCGTCCTGCCCGTGCACCAGCACCCGGTACGGCTTCTCCCGGTAGCGATACGCCATCACATACACAGGCAGCGCCAGCCGCCGGGTGCGCAGGCTGGACAGCGCCACCGCCACGTGGATGTTCCGGAAGATGCGACCGGGAATGACGCCCTGCTTGAGCCGCTCGAGGGACAGCCGCTCCACCGCTTCCAATACGCTCCGCCGGGCGCCTGAACGCGTCGACTCGAAGCGCTCGACGTGCGCGCCCTCGGGGCCCACCTGCGTGTCCCGCGCCGAACCGCGCTGGTAATGGGGCGCGAGCGCCTCGCACTCCTTCATCTTCAACCCACGCGACGCCGGAACGGGGATGTCCTCGAAGTCGAAGCGGGTGCGCCCCGCGTGCGGCGCCCACTCCGACCGCCGCGCGCCCGCATTCGAATCCGCCGTCCAGCTCACGTCCACGCCCGCGTCGAACATCCACGCCGGCCACCACACCGGACGCAGCGACTCCAGCGAGGCCTCCCGCGCCAGCCCCGACGGCCGGAAGAAGCCACCCCGCCCCAGGAAGCCCATCAGCGCGCCGCGCGCGGCCTCCGGGTCCACCGTGAAGGGCAGCCACGCCTGCGCCTGCTCCACCGGGTCCGCCGTCGTCTCCACGTGCGTGACGGAGCCGCAGTAGTCACACCGGGGCGCCTTCGCCTCCACCGAGTACTCCACCGCCGCGCCGCAACTGTCGCACCGCACCACGCGGGCCCGCGCGCGCTCCACCGCGACCTGGGGCGGGGGCGGCGCCGTCAGCCCACACACCGGGCAGCGCAGGTCCTCCACCTCCAGGGCGCTGTCGCAGCGCTGGCAGGGCTCCACCTTCACGGCCAGCACGCTCATCACCCACCTCCCGAGGTGAGCAGCCACCCCATGGCCAGCACCAACAGCACCCCCAACACCGCGACGAGCACCTTCCAGGGAGAGCTGGGCGCCTTGCCGTGCACCGCGCCCGTCTGGCCATTCACCAGCACCCGCAGCGGCGGCGCGTCCTCCGCGTACTTCACCGCCAACACCCAGACCGGCAGCAGGCACACGTCGAGCGCTTCCCACTCCAGGCGCGCCTGGTGCTCCAATCCCCGATACGAGTCCCCTGGCATGAAGCGCGTCAGCTTCACGCCCACGCGGTCCACCGCTTCCTTCCGGGCCAACGCCTGACACTCCGCCAGGGTGAGCGAGGGCTCCTCCGCCATCCAGCCGGAGATGAGCGCGGGCGTGTAGCGGGCCATGGCGCGCAGGTCGAAGGGCTCCAGCGCCTCCAGCTCCGCGTTCTGCAACCCCTTCGACGCGGTGACGAGCACGTCCGCCACGTAGCCGGAGAGCTCGCCCTCCAGCGGGCGCCACTCGGTGCGCGTCACCGTGCGCGTGCGGGTCACCGTCTTCCCGTTCTCCGTCGCCGTGTACGTCTCCGTCTCCTGGTAGTTCTCACCAATGGAGGCCCGGTAGCGCGCCTGCGCCAGCACGCTGTAGAGGTACGCGGGCACGTACACGCCTTTCACCTCGCCCGGTGACGCGGAGCGGATGCCCGACCGCGTGAAGCGGCTGCGGGAACGCAACCACCGCGACACATGCTCCTTCGCCGTGGTGTGCGTCAGCGCGAAGCCCAGGGCGAAGACGGGCTCGGGCACGCCGGCCACGGGCGGGCGCTCCACCACCGCGGGCGCGGCGCAATACGGGCACCGGGTGGTCCGCAGCGCGGGCTCCAACACCAGGCGCGCGCCGCAGGACTGGCATCCCAGGTGGAGCAGCGGCTCCGTCAGGGAGGAAGACGGCTGTCGGGTCTGCGTGGGCTCGGCCATCGCCGGAGTCTTGGCGCATCCGGGCGGGAAGGTCCATGCCGTCCGCCCGCTTGCCTGCTCGCCTTCCGGAGATACGGACGCGCGAGGCGGGTTGCCTCCAGCATTCCTCGTCCCGAACGTACCCTGACGGAGGGAATCCACCATGGCTCAGCGCGACAAGCAGCACCAGCCGGGCATCCAGCCACCCGAGGATTACTACGGCCGTACGGAGGAACCGCGGCACCCCACTCCGGAGCAGGAAACGAACGAACAGGAACGCAACGCGGCGGACAGCGAGGAACAGGCGTCCCCGGGGCACATGCGCACCATCGACCCGACGGAGCGCACGCCGGGCGCCATCCTGGATGAGATTGGCGACGGCGATGGACCGCGCAGCGACGCGGGCACCAACCCCCTTCCCGAGACCTATTGGAGCGCCTACCCCGAAGGCGAACCCAGCAGGGAATGAGCGCGCGCGCGGGGCCGCTTCGAAAGCCTCACACGCTTCGAGCGGCCCCCGCCCCGGCCCATCCCGGAACCCGTACCCACCGCGAGACGTCACCTCGCGCGGTGCCGACCTACGCGGCCCGTTGTCTCCCTGATTTCAAGCACTCACGCGGCCCATTCCATGTCAGCCCCCCTCTGTACTGTGTGCTCATTCGCCAGCACCCAGGGGGAGCGATTCCATGGCGGAAATCCGTGAACTGCCGCGCGTGTCCGTGAACAAGCTGGGGAGTACCTCACCGCCACGCCCGCGCGTCGCAAACGCATCATCCATGACCAGAAGCACCCGCCGGAGCAGCAGTACCTGCGCTATCCGGAGGCGTCGCATGCGATTACGGACTTCCTCTGCCGGGGACTGGATGTATCCATCCTCCGCGAGCATCAGCGCCGCTTCGCGTGCAGCGTGCCCCAGACGGAGTTCGAGGCGCAGCGGCTGCAACTGTGTTCGGAGGCGCTGGAGCGCTTCGCGGACCTGGTGCCCTGGCTGGATTTGGAGGAGACGCTCATCAGCGCCGTGGGCGCCGAGCCCCCGGTGCTGGAGGTGGCGGGTGTCACCATCAGCGTGCGGCCGGAGGTCGTGCTCCAGCGCATGGACAGACATGGCAACGCGCGCGTGGGGCTGATGAAGCTCTACTTCTCCAAGCACCAGCCCCTGGACGAGCGCTCGGGGCAATACATCGGCACGCTGCTCCAGCGCTTCACGGAGCAACACCTGTGTCCGCTCGGTCCGTGCGACCACCGCCTCATCCAGGTGGTGGACGTGTTCGCGGGCACCGTCTTCACCGCGCCGCGCGCGCACATCCGGCGGCTGAGCGACGTGGTGCTCGCGTGCGAGGAGATCGCCGAGCGCTGGTCCGTCCACTGAGCGTGCGGCCGCGGTGCGGCGGGCGTGGCGCGTGTGTCCACTCCGCAACGGGATGACGCGCCACGTCTTGGTGGGAGGCCCGCCGAGGGCCAGCCAGTCGTGGACATGGTGGGGCACATCATCGAGAGTGACGCGGCCATCATCGCGACGCGGATGTCCGCGTCCGTGTCGGACCCGTGGACTCGCGCACGCCGCGCAGTCACTCCGATACACGGGGTGTGGTGAGCCTGGCTCTCCCGCCCCGTCGCGCCCACCTCATGCCCCCGAGGCCGCCATGAGCGCCGAGCACGCCACGCCCCATCTCTCCACCCGCGAGTACATCGAGTTGGAGGAACGCTACGGCGCCCACAACTACCACCCGCTGGACCTCGTCATCGAACGTGGCGAGGGCGTCTGGGTGCATGACGTGGAGGGCCGCAAGTACATGGACTGCCTGAGCGCGTACTCGGCGGTGAACCAGGGCCACTGCCACCCGCGCATCCTGGAGACGTTGCGCGAGCAGGCCGCGAAGGTGACGTTGACGTCGCGCGCCTTCCGCAACGACCAGCTTCCGCACCTGTACAAGGCGCTGCGGGACATCTCCGGCTTGAGCCGCGCGCTGCCGATGAACTCCGGCGCGGAGGCGTGCGAGACGGCCATCAAGCTGGCGCGCAAGTGGGGCCACACGGTGAAGGGCATCCCCGAGGACCGCGCGGAGGTCATCGTCTTCGAGAACAACTTCCACGGCCGCACCATCAGCCTCATCAGCTTCTCCAGCGAGCCGCGCTACCGGAAGGGCTTTGGCCCCTTCACCCCGGGCTTCACCGTGGTGCCCTACGACGACGTGGAGGCCCTGCGGCGCGCCATCACGCCCAACACCTGCGCCGTGCTGATGGAGCCCATCCAGGCCGAGGCCGGCGTGCTGATTCCGAAGGACGGCTACCTGAAGCAGGTGGCCGCGCTCTGCCGTGAGAACAAGGTGTTGTTCATGGTGGACGAAATCCAGACGGGCCTGGGGCGCACGGGGAAGATGTTCGCGTTCCAGCACGAGGACGTCCGGCCCGACGCCATCGTCGTGGGCAAGGCGCTGTCGGGCGGCTTCTACCCTGTCTCCGCGGTGATGGCGGATGACGAGGTCATGGGCGTACTCCAGCCCGGTGAACACGGCAGCACGTACGGCGGCAACCCGCTGGGCTGCGCGGTGGCGCGCACGGCGCTGGACGTGCTTCGCGACGAGAAGCTGGTGGAGCGCTCCGCCACGCTGGGCCAGGCGTTCCTCGCCCGGCTGAAGACGCTCCAGAGTCCGCACATCGTGGAGGTGCGGGGGCGCGGGATGATGGTGGGCATCGAGCTGGACATTCCCGCCCGGCCCGCGTGCGAGGCGTTGATGGCGGAGGGCATGCTCTGCAAGGAGACGCATGACTTCGTCATCCGGCTCACGCCGCCGCTGGTCGTCACGCAGGAGGAACTCGACTGGGCGTTCGAGCGGGTGAAGAAGGTCATCGAGGCGCTGTAGGCCGGCGCGCCGGCCAGGCACGCGAGCGGACGCGCTCCCGTGGCCTCCCCACCGGGGCCACGGTTGTCCCCAGGCCGGGCCTTCCTCACCGTGTTGAGACCAGCGCGCGGTGCCGGCGCTGCGATGGGACGGTGGCCGGTGCTCGAAGCCCTCTGGGAGAAGCGTGTCCTGCTCGTGTCGGGCAAGGGCGGCGTGGGGAAGACCACCCTGGCCGCGGCGCTCGCCGTGGCCGCCGCCCGGGCAGGACGCACGGTGCTGCTGGCGGAGCTGTCGCCCGAGGAGGACGGGCCGTCGCCGCTCGCCGCGCTCGTGGGCGCTCGCGATGTGGGGCCCCGCGTGACGCGCGTGCGGCCCGGGTTGAACTTCGTGAGGCTGTCCGCGGCCGAGGGCCACCGGCACTTCCTGGAGAAGGCCCTGCCCGCGCGGTGGCTGGCCGAGGCCGCCCTGCGCACCCGCGCTTTGCGCCGCTTCCTGGAGGCGGGCCCCGCGCTGCGGGAGATGGGCTTGATGTACCAGATGCTCACGCTGCTGCGGCACACGCGGCCGGATGGGCGGTATGCGCACCCGCTGACCGTGGTGGACCTGCCCGCCACGGGCCATGCGCTGGCGCTGGCGGCGCTGCCCCAGCGGGTGCTGGCGTTGATGCCCGGAGGGCCCATCGGGCGTGATGTGCGTGAGGGGCTCGACTTCCTCCAGGACCCGGTGCGCACCGCCGTGGTGCTCACGAGCCTGCCGGAGCCGCTGCCCGTCAGCGAGTCGCTCCATGTGGCCTCGGAGCTGCGGCGACTGGAGCTGCCCTTGTCCGTCGCGGTCCTCAACCGGATGCCGGAAGACCCCTTCACGGTGGAGTCGCGCGCCGCGCTGAACCGGCTGCTCGCGGTGCATGGGCCGCATCAGGGCGCGCATGCACTGGCACGGCTGGACCGCGCGCACGCCGCGTCGGTTCGCTTGCGCCGCGAGCTGCGCGCGCCGCTGCTGACGTTGCCGGAGCTGTCCGTTACGGGTCCGGCGCTGGCGGAGGCGCTCGCGGAGACCTTCGCGCCACGGCGTGAGGATGCACTGTGGCAGGAGGCGCTGCCGTGAGCCTGGGCGAGTTGATGGATGCGCGCATCCGCGGACTGACTCACTCGGGCGGCACGCACAAACCAGGAGAGCACCCCTGTGCCTCCGCGAGGCAGACGCCATGAGCGATGGAGACTTGCGCCAATTGCTGCTCACCAAACGCGTCATCGTGCTGTGTGGCGCGGGCGGCGTGGGCAAGACGACCACGGCCGCGGCCCTGGGTGTCGCCGCCGCGCGCGCGGGCCGCAAGGTGCTGGTGCTCACCATCGACCCGGCGCGCAGGCTCGCGGAGACCATGGGCCTGCAAGAGAGCGGCACGAAGCCCACCCCCGTCCCTCCCGAGCGCCTCTTCCCCCACGAGCCCCCAGGCCCGGGACGACTGGACGTGTGGATGCTCGACCCGCGCGCCGTCTTCGAACGCATGGTGTTCCGGCTCGCGCCCTCCCCCGACGCCGCGCGCGCGATTGTCGAACACCGCCTCTATCGCTTCCTCTCCGAACTCGTCGCGGGCGTGCAGGAGTACGCCGCCGCCGAGGCCCTGGACGCCTTCCTCTCCGAACACCGCTACGAGCTCATCCTCCTCGACACGCCCCCCAGCCGGCACGCGCTGGACTTCCTGGACGCCCCGGGCCGACTGGCGCGCTTCCTGGACGACCGCATCGTGTCGCTCTTCGCCCCGGAGCGGCACGCCCGGAGCGGGCGGCTGTGGCACGGCGCCCAGGCCGTGGTGGACCGCGTCCTCTCCGGCGTCTTCGGCACCCACTTCACCCACGAGCTGCGCGGCTTCATCGGCGCCTTCGGAGGTCTCTTCGCGGGCATGCGCCTGCACACGGAGCGACTGCGGTCGCGGCTCGCCTCGCCCGACGCGGGCTTCCTGCTGGTGACCTCCCCGGAGACCACCTCCCTCCACGAGGCGGCCTGGTTCCGCGAGGCGCTGGCGGCGCGCGGGCTCCCCTTCGCCGGATACGTGCTGAACCGGAGCTGGGCGCACGACGACGTGCTGACGGCCCCGGAAGCCCTCCTGGAGCACGCGAAGGGAGACCGCCACGCGGAGAGCGCCGTGAAGGCGCTGTCCCGCATGGCCACCGCCGAGCAGTCCCGCTCGGCGGCGCACCTCGCCCTGCTCCACCGCCTCGCCGAGCACCTGCCCCCTGGCGCGCTCGCGGTGGCCGCACCAGACACCGGCGCGGAGCTGGAGGAGTTCAGCGGACTCGTGCGCCTGGGAGACGCCCTGTCCGCCGGATGAACCGGGGCACTGGGAAACGGGCACCCGCCCGCCCGGCCGCCCGCCCCTTGGAGGCGCACCCCACCACCACCAGCGTTGCTGTTTGAACCCGACTTCGCGCGAGGACTGACATGGCCCACAGAAGCATGGACGACGGCAGGGACGAAACCTCGGGCGCGCGGCGCGCCGAGCCCACCGCCCACCGTGAGCCGGACGTGGCGCCTCCAGGCTCGCGCGAGCGCGCCGAGTCCGACCTCACCGGCTGGAACCCCGCTCGCGACGAGGAGTCCTCCACCCGGCAGGGCCGCTACCACCGCGCGGCCACCCTGCGCATGTCCCAGCCGCGCACCCAGATGGACGACGCGCCGGACACGATTCACGGCGCGCCGCCGGAGAACAGCGGCCCCTATGGCCGGGATGACCGGGACAGCCGCTACGCCGACGGGTGGGGGCCCCGGTACGACTCAGGCGAACAGGACGTGGAGCTGTCCCCCCAGCACGCCGAATACCGGGCCTGGGACCGCTCCGGCTACGGCGGAGGCCGTGACGAGCCCTTTCGCCCCCAGGGCCCTCACGAGGCCCGCGCCCCCATGCGCCATGGCGACGCGCGCCCCCGATACCGCACGGACCGCGGCCACGGGGACACCGCCTCCTCCACCTCCGCGAGCAGGGACCGCGACGAGGCGAGCACCCACCGTCCCCAGCGCGTGGGCATGTCCGTCTACACCGCCGTCGCGGGCCGCCCCGAGGAGACCACCTACCGCTACGAAGGCCCGGGCACCTCCATCTCCACGACCACGGGCGGCCGCCCCGAGTCGCGCGCGTCCCGAGCAGGTCGCCGCTGGCAACACGAGCCCCTCTCCGCCCGGGAGGTGATGACGCGCAACGTGCGCACCGCCCGCCGGGACAGCCCGCTGCGAGACGTGGCGCAAATCATGAAGGACGAGTCGTGCGGCGCCGTGCCCATCGTCGACGAGCGGGGCCGGCTGGTGGGCATCGTCACCGACCGGGACCTGGTGGTGCGCGCCTTCACCGGGAGCCGCTCGCCCGAGCAGCTCCGCGTGTCGGACGTGATGACCGATGACGTGGAGGCCGTCACGCCGGAGGACACGCTCCAGGACGTCATCGGGCTGATGGGCCGCCGCCAACTGCGCCGCATCCCCGTGGTGGAGCGCGACGACTGCATCGTCGGCATCATCTCCCTGGGGGACATCGCCCTGCGCGCGGACCAGGACGAGGAGCTTCAGCACGCCCTGGAGCGAATCTCCGCCAAGCGCTCCTTCTGGAGCCGGCTGGGCTGAGCCACCGCGCGCGGGAACCGTCCGGGGGCGGGCGGGCCAGGAAGGCCCCACCCGCGCCTCGGGGACGGCTCAGGCCACGCCGGTGAGCACGACGGAGTCCGGCGTCTCCGACACCGTGAAGCGCTTGAGGGGCCGCGTGGCGGGCCCCTGCGTCACCGCGCCGTCCAGCGTGAAGATGGACGCGTGGCAGGCGCAGAACAGGTCCGCCTCCTGCGTGCGGTGCTCCACCTCGCAGTTCAGGTGCGTGCAGATGGAGTCCACGGCCGACAGCGAGCCGTCCTGCATCCGGAAGACGAAGATGCGCCGACCGTACCCGTCCGGTACGCCCGTCACCGAGCCGCCGACATCCCGCAGCGCCGGGAACTGGCTGAGGGGCAACACGACCTCCCCGGCCACCGCGGGCGGGAAGTCGCTCTGGCCCGCGCGCAGGTTGATGCGCAGCACGCCCGTGTTGACGTTGTACTCCGAGGAGAACGTCTGCAGCGCCACGGTGGCCGGCCGCTGCAACACGGCGCCATCCCGGGCATTGAAGCGGGACAGGTGGCAGGGACAGATGACGTCCTTGCCGTCGTAGCCCAGCGGGCAGCCCACGTGCGTGCAGATGGACGACAGCACGGAGAAGTCGTCCGGGGCGCCGTCATCCTTGGAGTGCACCACCAGCAGCGGCACCGTCTCCGTCCCCGGGACGCGCACCGTCAGCGCGCCGCCCACGGGCTCCAAATCCGGATAGCGCGACACCAGGATGTCCACCGTCCCCTGCGCGCTGGCGGAGATGTCCGTCACCGGCGCGGGGTCGATGTCCGGCGCGCAGCCCGGCAGCGTCGAAGCCGCCGCGCCCGCCGCGCCCGTTCCCAGAATGCCCTTGAGAAATCCTCGTCGCGTCGAACTCACGTACCCTCCACCTCGAACACCAGCTTGGGCTCCAGCACCAGGACGTCATCCACCTTCACCATCAGCAGCGAAGGGCGGTCGACGTTATAGGCATCCAGGCTGATGTCGAAGCTGCCCTCGGCCACCGCCTCCTTCTCCGAGTTGAACAGCACCGTCATCGGAATCTCCACGGTCTTCTTCACGCCGTGGAAGGTGAGCTGGCCCTTCACCTTCACCGGCACCTTGGCCGGGAAGCTCGTGGGCGGCTTCACGCCGGTGGCCACGCCCTTGAAGTCGATGATGGGGAACTTCGCCGCGTCCGTGGTCTCCAGCATGTGCGCGTCACGGTTCGCGTTGCCCGAGTCGAAGTCCTTCACGTTGGCGCGCACCGCCACCTGAAGGGTTCCATCCGGCAAGAGCCGCGCCTTGCCGTCGCTGGGAGCCGCCTTGCCCACCACCTCGTGCAGCTTGTGCTTCAGCTTGTAGGTGAGGGAGCTGGCGTCCTTCTTGACGCTATACGTGCGGGCCTGCGACTGCGCGACTGCGGGCAGCGCGAGCACCAGGGTGGCGATCAGGGCGATTCGTCGAGCAATCACGTCAACCTCCAGGGAACCACTACGGAATGCAGGTGCTTCAGAAGAACAGCGTGAACACGCCGGCGGACACCGCGCCCAGCGTCACGTAACCGGAAATCTGATGCGCGGTCGCCATGTCCGTCTCCGACAAGCGGCCGAAGCGGTCCGTGGCCATCACGCCCAGGATGATCTGCGCCACCATGCCGACGGTCGCGAGCGCCATGAACATCTTGTGGACGGTGATGGTGTCCCACTGGAGCTTCTCCTTCTCGAAGGGCTCCGGCGCCAGCACGCCCAGCAGACCGACGGTGGCGAACAGCGCCGAGGTGCCAATGGCGAGCCCGCGGTGCAGCCCCAGCAGGTTGCGGTCATCCCCGCCCCCGCGGAATGAGTCGTTGAACTGGAGCTGGCCCACCACGGTGGTGCCCACCAGGCCGGCGGCCATGGCGAAGCCCAGACCCTGGTGCAGCTTGAGCATGGTGCGGCGGCGGCCAATGCGGCGCTCCAGGTCTGGATCCACCTGCGCGGCGGCGGCGGCCTCCGCGGGCTCCAGCAGGTCGAAGTCCATCGAGTCCACGTCGCCGACGGACGGCTCCCCGGACTTCTTCACCGTGGGCGTGTCGTCCTCGGCGGACAGCGGCCTGGCGGGCTCCACCTGCATCGTGGGCTGAGCGGGCTGGACCTCCGGCGCGTCCACCGTCCGCGAGTCCACCGCGGGCGCGGCCTTCGTCCGGCTGGACGGGGGCTTCTTCGCGGACTTGCGCTTCGAGGACGTCTTGGCCGCGTTGCTCTTCGTCGCCTTGCTCTTGGACTTCGAGGACGACTTCACCACGCGGGACTTCTTCGCGGAGTCGCGCTGGCTTTGCTGGGCCCAGGCGGTGTGGGGTGCGGCAATCAGGGACAGGACGACGAAGAAGGCAGCAAAGCGGGTCATCAGGCTTTTCCGTGTAGACGCAAAGCAGACTGCCGGGTCAGCACCGGTCATCCAAGGTCGAGTCCTCCGCCACACCATCACCAACCCACCTTCTCAGAGGACGTCGGGAACGCTACCGCGTCCCGGGCTTTCCGGAAACGCACCGCGTCGAAGGTATCGCCTCGGAACTCGCGGTCCGGCATAAATTTCCGCGAACCCATGGCTGGACGGCCATCGCATCTCGGGGTCGCGGCGGCTGACGGTAGCGTCGGGTGTGACGGTTCGGGAGATGTCTGAAGGTCACGGCCCTGTGTCGGGCAACGGCCAGGGGCGGCGGAGGGACTGGCTCCGCGATGTCGTCCCGTGGGCGGCTCGACAACGTGGCACACCGCGCCCGCGCGCCCAGGCGGACGCGAGGGTCAGCGGGTGTTGAATCACGCCCACGGGCGGCCCCGGAAGTCCCGGGGTCCCCATCCGGGCGGCCTCACGCCTCACGCGGGGGTGGTGGCGGGGACTTCCGTGCGCGGCGCGCTGCCGTGGGTCAGCTCCAGGCCGAGCGCGTGCGGATCAAAGTACGCGTAGAAGCGGCGGATCCGGTCGCCGTCCCATTCGAGGATGGACACGCCTTCGTAGGCCACCGCCGCGCCGTTGTGGGCGGTGCCCTGCGTCTCCCACTCGAGCGCGACGCGAGCGCCCGCCTCAATCATGTTCCGGAAGGTGGACTTCACCTGCTGAAGGGTGCCCTTGTACTCGTGCCAGAAGCGCCGGGCGCCCTCCTTGCCGGAGAACACCTTCGCCGAGGCCACGTTGCTCACCTGGGCGTCATCGCTGAAGAGGGCGATGAGCGGCTCCAGGTCCCCGCGCTCCTCCAACTTCGCCAGTGCATCCACGAACCGCTGCGCTCGCTCCATCGCCATGCGCTGCCTCGCTCCTCGTGAAGGGGTCCCAGGGGAAAGGGTGCGCATGCCCTGGAGGCGTGGCCCTCGGGAGAACCCGGCCCCTTGCCCTCCGGACGGTCGCGCGGCGCGCCCGAGCGGGGGCCGGTGTTAACATCCTCGCTTCACCATGACCGCCACGCATGTCCGGCCCCCTCCCGTCGCGGAGGATTCCCCCGTGGAGTCCCTGGCGCCCCTGTCGGCGCCGCGCTCGCTGACCGAGCTGCGAGCGGACATGTGCTCGCCCGGTGTCATCCCCGCCGAGGTGGACACGCTCTTCGTGGAGATGGCTCGGCCCGTGGAGGGAGAAGCCGCGTTGCGCGAGCGCGCCGACTTCCTGCAGTCCCTGATGACGCTGCCGGGCGTCGGCAGCCAGCAGACGGGCAGCGACGGCATCACGGTGAGCACCGCCGCCGTGGAGACCCTGCTGGAGCTGGGCTATCCGTATGCGCTGGAGGTCCCTCCCAACCTGCTGGAGCGGGCCCGGGAGGAGCGCGACGCGCAGCGGCGCCGGAAGAAGAAACAACAGAAGGAGCAACAGCAGAAGGAGCAAGGGGCCGAGCCGCTCCCCGTCGCGGGCATCGTCGTCACGCTCTTTGGCACGGCGTTGCAGCTCTTGCCCATGTTGCTGCCTTTGCTGCGGACAGGCTCCAGGCTCGATGTGCCGGGATTCATTGTCATGATCCTCCTGCTGGGCATCTGCGTTCCTCCAGCGATGGCCCTCATGGGCGCCCTGATGCGGCACCGGACGCTTCAAGGGCTGGGCGCGGTGGGACTGGTGCTTCAAGGCCTGGCGTGGCTCGCCATCACCCTCTTCATGTCCTCGATGAGCAGCTACGGGCTCTTACTCCTGGCGTGGCCCACCTGGTACGCCCTGCTCGGTGCCGCCCAGTTGATACGCCCCTCGAAGCTGCCGGAGACGCCGCCCGCGGTGGAGCCGACAAAGCCCCAGGCGCCCGAGGCCGCGACGTCTTGAGGTCCCTCGCATCCTCCGGCCCGCCTCAGCGCGGCAGGGCCTGCGTCCACAGCTCCCGGCTCCAACCCTCCTTCGCATAGGCCGCGCGCGTGGCCGGAGGGAGCGTGTCCCAGGCCATCCGCGACTCGAGTTCAGCGGGTTGTTGGAACACGCCGCGATGCCCCCGGTCGACCGCCTGCCGCGCCCGCTGCGCCGACAGTCCCTTCATGGAGAAGCCAACCTCGACGCCGGCCTGGTCTCCGTCCGCCTTCACCTTCGCGGAGAGGCCCCCTTCGAACTCGGCCTTCCGGGGGTTCAGCGTCGCCTGCACTTGAAGCGCCTTGCCGATGCCCACCGCCACGCGTTGCGCGCCCCCCGAGTCGAGGCTGAACTCCACGAGCCCCAGGTCCAGCTTGACGGTCGCCTCCTTCTTGCCGGCCGTGTCCTGGGACAGCTCGAGCTTCATGGGGCCACTGCGCACGGTGACGCCGGCTTCGCCCTTCAGCTCACGCTGGCCGCGCGTGTCGAGCGAGCCCTTCAGGGCCCACTGGGCCGTCTCGCTTCCCGCGCCCACCTTGCCCTGGAGCCGGACCGTGCCCGCGCCGCGTTCTCCGGAGAGCTCCCGCTCACGGGCCGTGAGGTGCTGGTACGTGAGGTTGAGCGACTTCGGCCGGCCGATGCCCGCCTTCCATGCCGCCTCGTAGTCCTTCCGCGCGGGGTCCTTCCATTCGAGGCCCAGCACTGATTCGGAGAGCTGGGCGGCACGCGGCGGGCCCAACGCCCCCAGCTCCCGGCGGCTCCCTGCCTGGTCCACCGCGAGGGCGTACCGGACGAGGTACTCGCCGTGCGCCTTGTAGAAGCCCACGCCCACGTCGATGGCATGCGCGTTCACCGCGTCCCGCATCGCCCGGGGGAGCCGCGCGTCGTTGACGAAGAAGTCCGGCACGGCCGGGTAGCCCAGGGCGTCCACGGGGCTCGTCTCGCCCTTGTTCCGCTGGAGCATGCCTTTTCCTTCCGCCTGCTCCAGGAACGCCCGCCGCGAACCCGCGTCCTGCGCGTTCACATACGTGCGCAGGAGTCCGTCGCGCTCCATCCGCTCCAGCGCCGCCCGGTAGGGCCCCGGCGGCAGCGCCCCGAGCGCCCCATGCACGGCCCGCACGTCCGCCGCGCTGACGGTCCAGTCCGTCAGGCTCCGCGTGAGGTGCGTGCGGATGCCTTGGAACACCTCCTCGGGGAGGTGCTTCGAGCCCGGTGGCCGCAGCCGCCCGCCCAGCGCGGTCAGCTCGCCCGCGGACACGGCTGGGCCCGCACTTTCAGGCGGGGGCGAGCGAGTTGGGGGCGCTGCCGCCCGCGAGGAAGGCCCGGCGAAGGCGTGCAGCTCGTTGCGAGCCGTGAGCGGCTTCGCCGGAGCTTCCGACGTCGGCGCGGCGGATTCGGAGAAGGCGTGCAGCTCGTTGCGAGCCGTGAGCGACTTCGCCTGGGCACCCGACGTCGGCGCGGCGGATTCGGAGAAGGCGTGCAGCTCGTTGCGAGCCGTGGGCGAGGACACACGGGTTTCGCCTTGCTTCGGCGCGGCGGGCCCGTCGGAGGCGTGCAGCTCGTTGCGAGCCGCAGGCACCGACCTGCGAGGCTCGCCCTGCTTCGGCGCGGCGGGCGGGGCCCCCGAGGGCTCCGGGGTGGTTTCGATGGGAAGGGAGGAACTGCAGGACGAATCGATACGAGGCATGTGGCGCGCTCCGAAGGGGAACGGCCTGGGCACTGCAGCCGGCGCACCACGGCGCCGCCACTCCAGGGCACGTGCCTCGGGCGCGGCGCGCGGTCGCGCACGGCGGACGTGGCATCTCCCAGATGGGATGGACACCCTCGAAACGCGACGAGGACCGTGGCCAGGTCGGCCCACGGTCCTCGCGTCACTTCACCGGGCCTGAGCGGCGCGGGCTCAGAACACGTTCTGCGCGCGGCGGTAGTACATCTCGCGGTCCGCCAGGCCGTTGTAGCCACCGTTGATACGGCGGGTGACCTCGCGGAAGTTGCCCGCGTCGGCGTAGGTGTTGAGGTTGCGCGACGACCAGTACCAACCGGCGATGCGGAACGCGACGTCCGGATCCTTCGCGCGCTGGGGGTTGCCCTCCAGGTCGATGCCCAGCGCCCGGCCCGCGGCGCGGTAGTTGGCGCGGCCCGTGAGCTGGATGGGGCCGCGGCCCTTGTAGCGCACGCCGTCACCCGGCTGGGTGTTGCCCAGGTCCCTGCGACCCTCGTAGGCGGCGCCGGAGGCAATCTCCTCCATGTAGCGGAGCTGGCCGCTCTCGTGCGCGAGCTGCGCCAGGAAGGCCGCCTTGCGCATCGGGGTGGTGATGTTCGCCTCCGCCATGGCCTGGTTCAGGTAGGGCAGGTACTGCTCCGCCTTGGCCTGCGACAGGTTGGGCATCACCGCCCGGAGCTGGCCCACCGTGACACCAGCGGATCCACCGGTGGGCGGCTTCGGCCCGCCCACGCCCCCCACGGGAGGCTGGCTCGGCGTCGGACGCGTCGGGGACGCCCCACCGCCACCCGGAATCGTGAGCCGCTGGCCCACGTGGATCAGGTTCGGGTTCGAGATGTTGTTGGCCCGCGCCAGCGCGCTGACCGTGGTGCCGTGCCGGCTCGCGATGCCGCTCAGCGTGTCACCCGACTTCACCGTGTAGGAGCCGCCACCACCACCGCCCGAGGAGGGCTTCGTGGGCGCCGCGCCGCCGGAGCCCGGAATCGTGAGCTTCTGGCCCGCGTAGATCCGGTTCGGGTTGGAGATGTTGTTCGCCTTCGCCAGCGCGCTCACCGTCGTGCCGTGCCGGCCCGCGATGCCGCTCAGCGTGTCACCCGACTTCACCGTGTAGCTGGAGGCCGCGCGGCCGCCCCCGGAGGCGCGGGGCGCGTCGAAGCCGTCCGGAACGCGAAGCTTCTGCCCCGTGAAGATGAGGTTCGGGTTCGAGATGCCGTTGGTCTTCGCCAGCGACGACACCGAGGTGTTGAAGCGCTTGGCCAGGGCGCCGAGGGTGTCGCCACTTCGAACGGAGTAGGTCGTCACGGGGGGAAGACTCCTGAAAACAGAGAGCAGACGTGCCCACATTTTCGTAACGACTGAGAGGAAGTTGCCCCAAACACCCCGTTATTTAAGGGTAAACTTGTTTCAAACCACTGAAATCACGGAACTGTGACACGATGGATGGGTCGTTACGTACCCGTGACATCATCCCCCCAAGCAGCCAGGATGACGCACCCCCATGGCCGCGCTTGTGCGACTCCCAGGGTTCCGTTACCTCGGGGGGCATGTCCGCTGACTCAGCTCTCCCGGCCCCTCGGGCCCGTCTCACGCAGCGCCCGGGTTTCTGGGCGGGTGTCGCCGTCACGGCGCTCGGCATCACCGCCGTGTCAGGACTCACGCTGTTGCGTGGCCGGGGCGCCTCGCAGCCGCTGCCCGACCTGGGCGCGCTGCCAGACTTCACCTTCACCCGTCATGACGGACAGCCCTTCGGCAGCGGTCAGCTCCGGGGCAAGCCCTTCGTGGCCAACTTCATCTTCACGCGCTGCCCCACCGTCTGCCCGGAGTTCACCCGGAAGATGGTGGGCGTACAGAAGGAGACGGCGGCGTTTGGCGCCGGGCTCCAGTTGGTGTCGTTCTCCGTGGATCCGAAGTACGACACCCCGGAGCGGCTCACCGAGTATGGCGAGCGCCACGGCGCGGACTTCTCCCGCTGGAGCTTCCTCACCGGCGACTACGAGCAGCTCAAGGAGACCATCGTCCAGGGCTTCAAGGTGAGCATGGGCCGCGAGCCCGGCGCGCCGGAGGATGATCTGCTCTCCATCTTCCACGGGACGCACTTCGTGCTCGTGGACGACGCCGGCCAGATTCGCGGCTACTACGACAGCGCGGACAGCGACTCCACCCAGCGCCTGCTGCGCGACACCCAGCGCCTGGCGAAGACAGGGCACTGAGCCGCCTGGCGGGGGGCTCGGTACCCCGCAAAGCCGAAGGGCCGGCCCCGGATGTTCTCGGGAGACCGGCCCTCGGGCTTACCATCTCGACGCGCCAGGGATGGCGCGGCTCCGCATTACTCCACGAAGCGGGCGTGGCCCTGCGCGATGATGTTCTGGAAGTTCTGCTGACCCAGCGGGTTGTTGGCGAACGCGCCGACCTTGTCCGCGCCGGTCTTGATGGACTGCGCGATGTTGGTGATGTCGCCGACCTTGCCGGCGATCTTGGACAGGAAGCCCATGCTGCCCAGGGTGCCCTCACCCAGGAAGGACGAGGCGCCCTGCTTCACGAGGTTCTCCGCCGTGGGGCCGAGGAACTTGCCGACCAGGGGCAGCTTGCCGACCTTGTCGCCGATGAACTTCGCGATGGGGTCCACCAGCGAGCTCAGGGGCTTCTGGAGGAACTCCATGGCCTTGCCGCCGATGTTCGCGATGCCGCCAGCGATCTTGCTGACCGTGCCCGCGACCTTGCCGATGGCCTTCGTGATGCCCTGGATAGCGCTGCCCATGGTAGTACCCTCGATCTTTGAAAGTTTGGAAGTCGGAGATTTGTGCCGGGAGGAAAGCTCGAAAGGATTCTCGGGCAGTGTGGGGAATTGTTTCCTCCCCTTATTTCCGTCGAATTTTTCCCCCCGGCATT
Source organism: Myxococcus hansupus (assembly GCF_000280925.3). Lineage (NCBI taxonomy): Bacteria > Pseudomonadati > Myxococcota > Myxococcia > Myxococcales > Myxococcaceae > Pseudomyxococcus > Pseudomyxococcus hansupus. The sequence goes on along the minus strand of NZ_CP012109.1, from coordinate 8,779,093 downwards.
GCCCCTGGGGGCCAGGGGTTACGGACGGTTACCGCCGCTGCTGCCCTTCTTGAGCTGATCCATCAGCTCCTGGCGGGCGGCCGGATCTTGCGGACCGGTGGGGGCGGGGGCCGTTCCATCCGGCGTGTTGAGCACCGGCTTGCCGGCCGTGGACACCTTGTCCTGGGTGAACTTGGAGGCCTCGAAGTCCGGCGGAGAGCCGGGCAGCTCGCCCTTCATGCCCTTGATGAGGATGTTGGCGGCCTCCTCGGCGGACAGGGGGTTGAAGCCGTTGCGGCGCAGCTCCTCGTCGGAGATGACGGCGACCTCGGCCTCCTTGTCCTTGTCCTGGGCGTACTTGAGGACCAGCTCCACGTAGTCCTCGAGCTGCATGCTCACGGCCTCGGCGATCTTCTTCGTCTCCGGGTCCTTGAGCAGCTCGGCACGAACCACCTCAATGGGCCGCTTCAGGCCGCGCTTGGGCTTTGCAGTGTTGTCCTGGGACATGTCTTGCTCCGGGAAGAAAATGGGACAGTGCGGCGGACTGTAGCCCAGTTTCCCGACTTCACACATTCCCGCCCATCCCGGAATGCAAACAGAACCGGGAGGGGGCGGCTTCACGGCGGGGTGCTCGTGACTACCTTTGGCGGCAGCGAAACCGAGCCAGAGAGAGACGAGGCGCGCCATGGCGATTTCCAAGCGGGGGCTGGTGGACAGGGTGAAGGAGGTGGCCGTCCAGGCCGGTACCCGTGGGGCGAAGGTCCTCCTGGGGACGGCGGTGGTAACGGCCCGGGGGGTGGCCTCCCTCCAGTCCAAGCTGCGGGGTGAAAAGGCGGAGCGCAGCCGCGCCAGGTCGGCCACCGCGGCGCGGCGGACGGCGAAGGCGGTTCGCGGCGTCATCGAGAGCGCCAAGCCCGTGAAGGCGCCCGCGCGAAAGCGCCCTTCGACGGCGAAGAAGGTGGCCGCCGCGTCGACGGCCGCGAGCCGGCAGACGGGGCGCAAGGCCGTTCCGGCTCAGGCCGCGGCCCCCAAGCGAGGCACGGCGAAGAAGCCGACGGCCCGCACCGTGAAGACGAAGCGCGGACAGAAGCACCGGCACTGACGGGGCGGCACGGGCACGGCACCGCGCCGTGCCCGCGGCGTCACCGACTCAGCGGACCGCGTTCCTCGACTCCGCCTTGCCGCGCGCGGCGCTGCTCATGCCCTTGGGCTTCGGCGCGGTGCGCGTCACCGTGCCCGGACGGCGTGCCGCTGCGGCCTCGCGGGCCTGCTCCTCGGCGACCCGTGCCGCGGCGGCCTTCAGCGCGAGCTGCTCGGCCTGCTGCGCCCAGCGGCGCTTCAGCACGTCCCGCAGCCCGTCCTTCTGAAGGTCCACCTGGGCTTGGTGCAGGCGGTAGTGCAGGTCCTCGCGCAGCGTGCCGCGGGCCCGTGCCGCGTCCGCCGCGCCGGAGACACCCAGCACCAGCTTCGGCCGCTCCTCCTGCGTCTGCAGACACCGGAGCAACGCGAACTGCGCCTCCCGTCCCAGCCGGGCCACGTCCGCGATGAACACCACGCCGTTGGGATGACGGAGCGCCTGCGGCAGCTCCGCCGCCTGCCGCACCTCCACCAACTCCACATCGAAGTTGCGCGCGGCCTCCTGGGCCCAGCAGCGCCGCTCCTCCTCCGTGCCACCGTGGATGAGCAGCGACGAACGGTTACAGATGAGCTCCACTTCGCGATAACCCTGAGGTGTCACCGGCGGCCCCCCTGCGACTGGAAAGCGTGGTTTCTACGATTCTAATGCCTTCCAGGGTCCTGACTTCAACGGCACACGTGCCCTACCGGGCGCGTCACCGCGGCCACCACCTGCAAATCCTTTCATGTGGAGACAGGTAGTCCCAGCGTCCGTGAAACATCCACGTCACGCCGAGGGCACCACCATGACGGGCCGGCGGCAGCGGGCCACCAGCTCATGGGCCACCTCCCCCTCCAGCGCGTCCCGAAGGCGCGAGGGCTCCAGGGACGTCCCCACGCACACCAGGTCCACCCCCTCGCGCTCCGTCGCCTGGCAGATGGCCAGCGTCACGTCCTCGCCGGTGACACCCTCCACGCTCCAGCGCACCGCCTGGGACGTCTCGTCGCGCGGCACCAGCTCCCACAGCTTCTGGAGCACCTGGTCCCGCTCGCGGGGTGGCTCGGGCAGCACGCCGTAGTGGTCCACCAGGCCGCGGTCCTCCAGGCGGCGGCGGTGCACATGCAGCAGGTGGACGCGGCCCCCCGGCCCCACCAGCGTGCGCGCCTGGGAGATGGCCCGCGCGCTGGCCTCCGAGAAGTCCACCGGCACCAGCACGCTGCGCGGCGGATGGCCCGCCCGGCGCGACTGCACGATGGGCGGCACGCACACCACCGACTGCGCCGCGTGCCGCAGCACGCCCGCGGACACCGAGCCGTGCCACAGCCGCTTCACGCCGCTGCGCTGGTGCGTGCCCACCACCATCAGGTCCACGCCGCGCGTGTGCGCCACGTGCATCAGGTGGTCCGCGGGACGGCCGAAGCCGGGCTCCAGCACCACCTCCACGCTGCCTTCGCCCAGCAGGTCTCCCACCTGCTCGCGCACCTCGCGCTGGAGCACGCGCTCCACCACCGGGTCCAACGCCTCCATGTCCTGGAGCCCCGGATCCAACAGCTCCACGTGCACGGGGCTGTGGATGCCCAGCCGCTCGCGCTCATCCATGGGCGAACACACGTACGTGGCCAGCACGTCGCACGGCCCCACGCGGCGCAGCTCGCGCAGGAAGGACACCGCCGCGCCCGTGGTGGACGAGCCCGGGTCCACGCCCACGAGCACCAGCAGCCGCCGCCGGCCGCGCGCCCAGTCCGTCATCGCGGCGTCGCTGCGCACGGCGAGCACCGGCGCGCAGCCATACCGGGACAGCCGCTCTGGCACCGTGGCCCGCCGCCACGCGGAGGTGCGCCAGCCAGTGGCCGCCACCACAATCCAGCGCGCGCGGCGACACTCCTCGTCGCTCAGCACCTCGTCCGCGTTGGAGCCCGCCTGCAGGCGGTAGCGCACCACGCGCGCGAGTGGCTCCAGCCGGACGGCCTCTTCCTCCAAACGCTGCTGGGTGAGGGACAGCGCGCCGGTGCCGTCGTCGAGGAAGGCGTCCCCTTCCGCGACGCCTAACAGCAACAGCGGCTCTTGCAGCCGGCCCGCGATGGCCGCCGCCACGTGGGCCGCGGCCAGGGACTCAGGGGACAGGTTGGTGACACAGACGATGGCCATGGCTGCCCTCCAGGTTCGGGAACCCCTTCCCCGTGAAGGTACAGATGGCCATGGCGACGCCGAAAAGCGGACACGCGTGTCACGCTGGCTTGCTCCGGGGCCCGGCTCACGACGCGCCGGGCGGCCCGCGAAGCAGGCACGTGCCGCGGCGCCCGCCTCCCCGCCCGCTCAAGGGCTACGGCGCGCGCTTGGGCACCTGGTGCCCGTCGTGGTTGGTGTGGTCCTGCTCCTCGCCCGTGCCGCCCCGGTCGTCACCCTTGCCGAAGGTGGCGAGGAACACCTGCTCCCCATTGCTGGTGTAACGGTACTCCCGGCCCCACGGGTCCAGCGGCAGCTCCGTCAGGTACTCGGGGACCAGCAACTCCCCCAGGTCCGCCTCTTCCGGCAGGGTGCCCTTGTCCGCCCGGTAGCGCCCCAGCGCCTCCTCGAGCACCGCGAAGTCCTGGTGGATGCGGTCCGCGTGCAGCGCCTTGGAGCCGTTCAGCGCGCCCACCAGCACCGCCGCGACCAACGCGAGCGCGAAGACGAAGCCGACCCACAACACGGGGGAACGGCGGGAGGGAGGGGGCTCGCCATCGGAGGAGGCACTCATGACCCTTCCCTATAGCCGCTTTCCGCCCCGGTCGCGCGCTTGGACTTCACGCACTCACAGCGCACGGAACAGCGGAACGGGCTGCTGCTTGCCTTTCAGCCGCACGGGGGGCAGGTCCTCGAAGGCCGTCTCGTTGGCGTCCACCAGCTCGCGCGTGCGCTCGCCCACGAGGATTTCCCCCGGGCCCGCCAGCGCGCACAGCCGCGCGGCCACGTTCACCGCGTCGCCAATGCACGTGTACTCGGCGCGCTGGGTGCTGCCGATGTTGCCCGCCACCACCACGCCGGAGTTGATGCCGACGCCCAGCTCCAGCACCAGCGGCTGGCCCTCGCGCCCGTTGGCGGTCCACTCCGCCTCCGCCTCGATGCGCAGGTCCGTCAGCGCGTCCATCATCATCTTCGCGCACTGCAGCGCACGCAGCGCGTCATCCGGCCGGGCCACCGGCGCACCGAACACGGCCATCAGCCCGTCCCCCAGGAACTTGTCCAACGTGCCGCCGCAGGTGAGCACCGCGTCCGACATCCGCCCGAGCACCTGGTTGAGCACCCCCACCACCTGCTCCGGCGGCAAGCTCTCCGCCAGGCCGGTGAAGTTGCGGATGTCCGCGAACAGCAGCGTCACCTCGCGCTTCTCACCGGTGAGCACCACCGCGTCCGCGCTCTTGAGGATTTCCTCCACCACCGCGTCGGACGTGTAGCGCGCGAACAGCTTGCGCATGCGCTCCGTCTCGCCGGTGCGGCGCACCACGCTTTCGATGCGCGCGGCCAGCTCATCCATGGACGCGGACTTGTTGACGTAGTCGTCCGCGCCGGCGCGCAGGCCCCGCACGCGCTCCGCCTCCCCGTCATTGGCGGTGAGGATGATGACGGGCACCGCGTGGCTGGGGCCTTCCTTCAGGCGGCGGCACAGCTCCACGCCGTCCAGGCTGGGCATCTCCAGGTCGCTGAGGACGATGACGGGCTGGAGGCGCCCCATGCTCTCCAGCGCCTCGAAGGGGTCCTGGAAGCAGAGGACCTCGTAGCCCAGGGCCACCAGGCCCTCTTGCACGAAGGCGCAGGCCAGCGGGCTGTCATCCACCACCACCACGCGGCGGCGCCCGTCGGACGCGGGGCGCGCCAGGTCCTGGCGCCCGGCGATGCGGTTCTGCAACCCGAGTGCTTCGTAAATCTGCTTGTAGGTGCAGTGCCCCAGCTCCACCAGGATTTCGCCCAGCTTGCGGCCGTCGCGGCGTTGGCGCGCGAGCGCCTCGTCGAGCTGCGCCAGCGTCACGTACTTGAGGCCCACCAGCAGCTCGCCCAGCGCGGGCTGCATCGGGCTCTTGTCGTGATGCAGGCCGAGCGCTTCACCCAACGCGTCCTGAATCTGCTCGCGCGTCACGTAGCCCAGGGAGATGAGGGCCTCGCCGACGCGCTGGCCGGTCAGGGCTTGCAGGGCGAGCGCCTCCTGAACCTGGCTGGGCGAGACGATGCCCAGCTTGAGCAGCAGGTCACCAAACAGGGGGCTGGAAGCACTCATGGTGGGTGAGCGTACCCCAGGCCCCCCATTCCCGGGGAGCCCGGCCCTCACGGACGGGCGCGAGGCGCCACGATGCGCAGGTCCATCCGCCGGTTGGCCTCCCGGCCGTGGGAGGTTTCATTCGTCCCCAGCGGCTTGTCGGGACCGATGCCCCACGCCTCCAGGCGGTCCGGCGGGACACCCTGCCGCACGAGGTGGTCTCGCACCGCCTCCGCGCGAGCCAGCGTCATCGCCCGCTGCGCGTCCGGGTCGCCCCGGTTGTCGGTGTGGCCCTCGATGGCGATGACGCCCAGCCGCGGATGCGCGAGCAGCACCAGCGCCACGTTGTCCAGCACCGGCAGGGCGCGCGGCAATAGCGTGGCCGTGCCCGGCGCGAAGCCGATGCGCTCCAACAGCTCCAGCCGGTCCGGGCGGATGATGACGAGCTGCTTCGACGCGGAGATGCAGCCCTGATTGTCCATCGCGCCGCGCTCTCGCGGGCAGTTGTCGCGGTGGTCCGGCACGCCGTCACCATCCGAGTCCCGCTCCGGACAGCCGCGCAGCGAGACGGGCCCTTCCTCATTGGGACACGCGTCCTCCTCGTCCGGCACGCCGTCCCCATCCGAGTCCCGCACGGGGCAGCCGTCCCGCGAGGCGGGGCCGGGTTCATCCGGGCACTTGTCCGCTGCGCCCTCCACCCCGTCGCGGTCCGGGTCGTCGATGGGACACCCCTGGCGCTCCAGCAGGCCGGGCACGCGTGGGCACAGGTCCTTCGCGTCCTCCACGCCGTCCTCGTCCGTGTCGCGGATGGGGCAGCCGTCCCGGGAAGCGGGCCCGGCGTGACGCGGGCACTTGTCGAGCGAGTCCTCCACCCCGTCCCCGTCCGTGTCCCGCACCGGGCAGCCCTGGAGCCGCGCCAGCCCGCGCACGGTGGGACAGGCGTCCTCGCCATTGGGGACACCGTCGCCATCCGCGTCCAGTGCGGGGTTCAACTCCGGCCCATGCCGGCAGCCAGAAACGAGCCCGCCGGACACGACGGCGAGCAGGGCCCAGGGGAGGAGTGCGCGCATCATCCGAGGCACCAGAGCGCAGGGACCTCGGAGCTGTCCAGACGCTCAAACGCGCAAGGGCAATTCCACGGTGAAGGTGGAACCCTTGCCCGGCTCGCTCCACAGGCGGATGGTGCCGCCGTGGGCCTCGACGATGCGCTTGGTAATCCACAAGCCCAGGCCCAGGCCCTTGAAGTGGTGCTGCACGGAGGCCGAGCGCTCGAACTGCTCGAAGATGCGCTCCTGCTCCTCGGGCGCGACGCCGATGCCCTCGTCGCGCACGGACAACCGCGCCAGTGGCCCCACCGCCTCCACCGCCACCGTCACTGGTCGGCCCGCGCCGTACTTCGCCGCGTTGGACAGCAGGTTCACCAGCACCTGCTCCAGCCGCAGCCGGTCCCATTCGCCCAGCACCGGCTGCTCCAGCGCGAGCCGCACGTCGTTGCCCGCGAGCGCCAGCTCCTCGGACATGCGGTGCACCAGCTCGCGCGTGAGGGCGGACAGGTCCATCTCCTCTCGCTTCAGGCCCAGGCGCCCCGCGCTGAGCCGCGAGACATCCAGCAAGTCATCGATGAGCAGCCCCAGGCGCTGGCCCGCCCGAGCCGCCCGCTCCGCGCGCTCCGCGAACCCGTCAGCGGCCATGGCGTCCCGGGCCATTCGCGCCAGCAGGTGAATCTGGAGCTGCAACGCGTTGAGCGGGGACTTCAGCTCGTGCCCCGCCACCGACAGCAGCTCGTCGCGCGCCTTCACCGCCTGCGTCGCGGCGCCGTACAGGCGTGCGTCCTCGATGGCCAGGGCCGCTCGCGCCGCGAGACTCTCCAGCAGCGCGCGCTCCTCCACGGAGTACTCGCGGCCCCCTGCGTCGCGCATGACGCCCAGCGTGCCCAGCACCCGGCCGCGCACGCCCAGCGGGACGAAGATGACACTGTGGGGGCCGTAGTGCTGGAGGAAGAGGCGGCCCTCGGGCACGCGTTCGTCGCGCAGGTCGTCCGCGTGGAGCCGCGGCACGAAGAGCGTCTGTCCCGTCGCCGCCACCCGGCCCGACAGCCCTTCGCCCACGCGCACCGGGCCGCGCGACAGGGACGCGTCGAGCACCGCGCGCGCCTCCGCGTTCGGGTGGTGCACGGTCACCAGGTCCAGGTGTGTCCGGTCCTCGGAGAGAAGCTGGAGCACGCACGCGTCGCCCATCGCCTCCGACACCTTGCGCACCAGTACCTCCAGCACCGAGGGCAGGTTGAGCCCCGCCTCGGCGATGAGCTGGCTCACCTGCACCAACACGTGGAGCCGGGCCGCGCTGCGCCGGCTCTCCTCCTCCGCGGCGCGTGCCTTGCGGAACAGGGCCGCGTTGTCGATGGCCAGCGCCGCCCGGCCGGCGAGTTCCTCGGCCAGGGACAGGTCTGGGATTTCGAAGGGCGGCGACGAGGCGGTGCGCATGAAGGTCAGCAGCCCCAGGGTGCGCTGCCGAGCGACCAGCGGCGTGAGGATGAGCGAGCCCACGCCCAGCTCGCGCGCGGCCGCGTACAACTGGCCCGCCTCCGTGCGGTCATCATCGGGCTCCTCGGAGGGACGCACCATCATCCACGGACGCCCGGAGGCGAGCACCTCCGAGAGCAGCGTGGGGCTGCCCTCGTGTGGCGCGAAGCGGAGCAGCTCCAGGCCGCGCGGCGCTTCCTGCGGGTCCTCGTAGAGCATCGCCAGCCGGCGCACGACGCCGTCCTCGTATGAGTCCACCGCGCAGCCATCCGCGAAGTGGCCCAATGCCAGCCGCGCCACGCCGGCCACCGTCTCCTCCCAATCCAGCGAGGCTGAGACCAGCGCGCTCGCGTCGGCCAGCAGTCGCAGGCGCTGTCCCGCCGCCTCCGCTTGGAGCCGCGCGGAGCGCTCCCGCGCGTACAGCCGTGCGCGCTCGAGCGCCTGGCCACACTCACGGCCCAGGCCGGTGATGGAGGCCCGCTCCAACGCGGAGAAGCGACGGGGCTCCGAGAAGCCGAAGCACAGGGTGCCGAAGTCCTGTCCCTCGACTTGCAAGGGGAGCAGCACCAGCGCGCGCAGTGGCCCCGGTGTGACCAGGGACGCCAACCCAGGCACGGTGGCGCGCACCGCCGCGGCTGTTTCAAGCCAGAGCGGCGTGGCGAGCGGCACGGCGTCTGACATCCCCAGTGCGCCCGCCGGGAACAGCGTGCGCCAAGGCGCAGGGGTTGTATCGGGCTCGCCGCTGACGTTGCCTGTCACGCGCGTGGGTGCCCGACGTGCCTCGGCCGCATCGGCATCGCCCGTCACACGCGGGGGTGCCCGCCACACCTCGGACTCAAGCTCCAGGCGTCCCGGTCCCTGCAGCACCCGCAGCGGCGCGAGCTGCGCGTCCGTCAGCCCCAACGCGGCCTTCAGCACGGCCGTCCCGTCGGGCTCCACCAGGTGCACCAGCCCCGCCACCGCGCCCACCGCGGGCAGGCCCTGCTCCAACACCACGCGGGCCACTTCATCCCGCGTGAGCGCATGGCCAAAAGCCTCCGTCACCGCCTGGAAGCGCCGCAGCCGCAGCACCTCCGCCTCTTCCGCGTCCATCCGCGCCGCCATCACGGACTGGCGCAACGTCTCCGCCATGCGTTCACGCTCCAGCGCCAGCGCCGCCAACTTCACCGACAAGCCGAAGCGCGGCAGGTCACCCGCTTCCGGCCGCCAGGCCTCGCGGAAAAGCACCCCCAGCACGCCCGCCGCGCCCAACCCGGCCGCGAAGAACAGGGGCTGCGACACCAGGGACACCGCCGCCAACCGGTCCCGTGCCTCGGGCTCCGGGGCGAGCAACGCGTCCCTCGACAAATCCTCCACCACCGACGGCTGGCGCGGCGCACCCGGCCCGGGAGCCCGCTCCATCAACCGCTGCGCGCAGACGGCCGCCGCCTCGGCGTCGACGCCCGCCGTGGTCAGCGTGCGCCAATCCCCCGAGCCACCCCACCAGCAGATGAAGGCCCCCGAGGCCCCGAGCGCGGTCGTCGCCTGGCAAAGCAATTCCTCCAGCACCGCCACCACGGGCGGTGCTGTCGACAGCCGCTCGAGCGCCCGCGACATGCGGTCCACCGCGGCTCCCACGTTTTTCTCGGGCACCTTCATGCCCCACTCCCCCCGGCAAGGACGCACGGCCTCCTGCCTCGAAACCCCATTCTCCCATGTCCCGTGAAGCGTGGAAACCGGGCAGAAACAGTCTTGAGGTACGGGGTTCCCCGGGGGCGTCAGTGCTCGAAGACGCGAAAGAAGGCGAAGAAGATTTCGAGGACGATGAGCAGGACGATGACGGCCTCCAGCGTGTGGGAGCGGTCGATGTCCACGTCCCCCTTGAGCAGGCCATACGTTTGGGCCAGCAACTGATGCTTGCGGGTGACGGAGCCCTGCCACGCGGGGATGCGCATGCGGCGCACGGCGCTCTCGTAGACCTTGGCCAGGTAGAAGTCGCCGATGATTTTCAGGCTGTTGTCCACGCGCTCGATGAACTCGTTCAGGTCCACCAGCGTGGAGAGCGTCTGCCGCGTCAGCGTGCGATAGGGACTGCGGAACAGCGTGGCCCAGCCGTGCCGCGCGGCCTGCACCTTCTCGTGGATGCGGGTGATGTGCGCGTCCAGCCGCTCGTCGTAGTAGCGGAACTCCAACAACTGCGCGTTGGCGATCTCCAGCAGGTCGGGAATGTCTCGCGAGCCGGAGGGTTCGTAGACAAAGGCGCTGTTCCAGTCGATGACGACCAGGTCGTGGATGGTGTAGCTGAAGCGTGACTGGAGCACGGATTCACTCTCACGTGGCGACAGCGGCACGGCGCCACTCTCCCCCAGGAGCAGCCGCGCCAGGTCCGCCTGCTTCAGCAGTTCGTCCGCGGTGGGGTGGCCCCGAATCTCCTCCGCGAAGATGACGGTGTAGCTCTCGTTCTGCTCCCACAGGTGCGGCGCCTGCACCGCGGGCGCGATGGTGCGACGCACACCTTCCACCAACTCCAGGGCCAGGTCCTCCAACGCCTGGCTGTCGTAGAGCTCATCCGCCATCCGCGTGAGCTCATCCAATGACGTTCCCGGGACGACAGGCACGCGGAGGATGATGGACGCGGCGCCATGGTCGAACAGGCGCGCGGTGGCATCCACTGTCACCGGACCGTCACGCAATGCCAGAGGCCGACGGCCCAGCTCATACGCCAGCGGCGGGTTGGGGAGCTGGAGGTACTGACTGTTCTCCCGTGAAAGCTTGAGCCGGCGGGAGTCCTCGGTGAGCACGCGGCGCGCGCGCTCCAAATCCACCTCCTCCGCGATGTCGAAGGTGCGGTAGCAGAGGACGTACGCCTTTTCGAAGAGCACCGGAGCGGCAGCGTCCATGGTGCGGGAAGGCTAACCCGCGACCATGACAATCACCGCCCCGTCCGCCCCCTGTGAGGCCCGCCTGTTGCGTACTACGCGAACCTGATGCCGAAAAGCCCTCCGTCCTCCGTGGCATCGGTCAACCGAATCGGAAGAACGTGCCGGTCCAGGGAGAAGCCCGGAGGCAAGTCTCGAGGCACTGCATCCGAGTTCATCGTCACGATGTACTGAAAGCCCAGTTCGTCGGACAGCCTCGCCCCAAGCTGGAGAGCTTTCGCGACCTGCCGCTCATCGACACCATCGAACAAGTGGCTGTCGTGGACCAAGAACCCCGGGCCGCGCCCCCGCTCCGTGCACAGGCGCATCAGCATCATGTCGAAGCAGAAGATCTGCATGTTCTGGATGCCCTTGCTCCTGGCACCATGAATCTGGATCTCGAACGAAGGACCATTGGGCGTTGCCTTGATCGTCAAGCTCCCGGCGTCTTCGTAGAGCGACCTGGAAATCTCTTCGAAGGCGACGATGGCCCTTCCCAAGACGTTCTCCTGCTCTCTGTAGTCCTCTCCCAACCGGGTGAGCAGCCGCGTGCGCTCCAAAGCCATCGTCACCCTGCTGCTCTCCAAAGCTTCCGCCGCAGAGTACCGAAGCCGCAGAGTCTCCGCTTCCGCCTCTACTCGCGACAACTCGGTCTGTAGCTTGGAGAAGTGCTCCAAAGCCCCGTGCGAACGCAGGATTTCCATGACCTCTGAACGCCGTTGGTCGAGTTCCCCCTTTTTGCGGTCACGCTCCTCGACTCGATGCTCCAAGGCGGCCAGCTCGCTCTTGAGATAGGAGCTCCGGTTCCGCACCACGGAGTCATGAAACGCCTGGAGTTCCTCGAAGCGGCGCAAGACAGCGCTGGAGAGGTGGACCCCAATTTCTTCGTAAAGCCGTTCAAGGTCTGGCGGAGTGGGCGGTGCCTCTGCAACAACGGCGGCACGCAGTTCCTCCGCGCGCTGCCGGTCGAGCGCGTTGTCGTCCACCAACCCGTTGAGATCTCGGGTCAGGCGGGACGCCTCTTTCTCCAACTCGTGGTACTGAGCATGCACCTGAAAGGACGCAATCGCCCCCCTGAGTTTACGGGCGCGCTCTTCCGCCAACGCGAGCTGGGTTCGAAGCGTGGCCGCAGAGCCGAGGATCGGGCTCAGCGGGCCTTCTCCTGATGCCTTTTTAAGTTCCTTGAGGCTGGCCTCCTGCTCTCGGACTCGCTGCCATTCTTGAGGAATGCTCCAGTCCAGCCCGAGCAAATAGGTAACAGCCGTTTGCTGCGAACCGGTTTGCTGTACGGAGGAGCTCTTGGTAGGTGCGGTGAAACCACCGTCCAGTTGGCGGCGGGCAAAGTAGGCCATCAACTCTCGAAATGACGGAGCGGCCTTGCCGGAGTCAGCTGGGGGCAGCCCGAACATCGCTGGCCCGAGTAGCGCCTTCCACGCCTCGTTGGACACCTCTTCGGGCACACCCCAAGAAGGAGGTACGCCTTCTAACTGGATGCGCGCAGAATCTGCCCCGGACCGACGCACGACGATGTTGTGCCCGCGAAGATCGAACTCCATCCCGAAAGAGGAGTCCTTCAAGGGATCAAGGCGGAAAGTGGAGCGAGGCGCCGACCTTGCGCCCAGCAAGAAGTGAATCAAGTCCACGAAGCTGGTCTTGCCTGCACCATTCCTCGTCTGACGGTCGGTCGCGCCCGGGCTCTTGTCGGCAAGCAGCACGTTGAGCCCGCTGTGCAGGTGCAGGGACTTGAACGTGGGCAAGTCGCTGAAGAGGCGATGAATCATGTTCCAAGGCCCTCTGACGGAGAGCTTGCCGGATTCAGGCGCTTCGACTCCGTGCGTGACGTGCGGCGCGAGAGCCGCCCTTGCGCCATCTCCACAGCCCCCAAGACGTAGAGCAGGTCGAGGGCCAGAACAAACCAGTCAAAGCTCAACCTGGACGCGCCGTCCCGCATCTCCCATGCAGACCGCACCTCATCCCAGATTCGAGATACCGTCTTGGGTTCGTCGAGCAAACGTAGAACGTCCGCCCCGACGCTCAATAGCGCCCGATCTGCGCGGATTCCCTTGGTCGGCAGAATCATGACTCCACCTTCTGGGCTGCGCGCTCGACTGACTCCGCCTGCTGAGGTGTGCGCTCGAAAATGTCGCACTCCTCGAAGAAGTAGGCGAGCACAGTCACGACTGCGGCATGTTGCGCAGGGGTTGGTGCACGCACCGAGTGCACGAACTCCTGGAGAGCGGCGAAGACCTGGTCTGGAGAAAGGGCTGTCCGCCGAAGCTCTTCGTACCTGACTCGCAGTGCCTGCGCGATCGCATCACGTTCAGTAGGGTCTGGGCGCGCGTCGAAATACCGACCAACTAGCGAGGCACGCCGCATCCCGAGCTTCAGCAGGTCTGCTGCATGTTCCGAGAGCAGGTTGCGCTGCAGCTTATCGGCAGGGACGGGCCGCAAATCCGCGTCGGACGGCGCCGGAAGACGAGGGATGTGCTCCAGAATCGGTCGCAGGTCTGAAATACCCAGCGCATCCATACTTTGCGCAGTTGGCGCAGGGCCAAACAGCCTAGCCAAGCTCGACTCAGGCAGGAGGAAAACCTCAGCTCTGAGTTGCTCGAAGCCCCAGCGGAGCACTTTCAGATGGGAGTTCGCCGCTTCAAGTTCCAGCAGCTTCTTCAGAACCGCAGGTCCCAGCCCATTCTCCGCGTTATGGACGAAAACCCACGTCGAAAAGTGCGCCTTCCAGTATGGAAGTGCCTCGGTGAAGTCTTCGTGGATCTTTCGTACCGTCTCCGCCGAAGCTAATTCGTTCGGTGCGTAGACCTGAAAGAGCATCCTCTTGGACCCGAGGTAGCCGTCGTTCTTCCGATCCCCAAGCCGACCCCATGGCCGGACTCGCTGGAAATCGGACGGGTACCCCATCTCCATGATGGTTGAGAAGAAGTCCTGGAACGCCTCCCCCTTCTTCCGCAGGAAAGCAATCTCGAAGCGCGACTCGTAGAAGGCTCGTGCGTTTGGGTCCAACCTAGGCTCCAGTATTTTCTCAACCAGACCACGAGTACCGCATCCCATCCAATGGCGTTCGGCTTCGCCCGCTCACCCCAAGCAAAAAAGAGGCCACACCCTCGCTCTGAACAAGAGCCCCGGCACGCCCCTACTGAACTTCCGAGGTGAGCAGGGGCATGCGCGCCAGTCGTCACTCCCACCGCGCGGCCCTGCCACCCAGTGGACGGCTCAGGGCGTGCGGTGCCGGGAAGGCGCGGGCGGCGACAGCTCCGTGCGCACATCCCACAGCTCCGGGAAGAAGCGCAGGTCCAACGCCTTGCGCAGGAAGCCCACGCCGGACGAGCCGCCCGTGCCCTGCTTGAAGCCGATGATGCGCATCACCGTCATCATGTGGCGGTAACGCCAGAGCTGGAAGCGCTCCTCGGTGTCCACCAGCTTCTCGCACATCTCGTACGCGTCCCAGTGCGCCTCGGGGTCCTCGTAGATGCGGCGGAACACCTGCACCACGTCCGGACTCTTCTCGTAAGGCTTGCGCCAGTCGCGCTGCGCGTGGCTCTGCGGCACCGGGTGTCCCATGCGCGACAGGTGGCGCAGGAACTCGTCATACAGACTGGGGGATTCGAACAGCCGCTCCAACTCGCCGTGCACGGAAGGCACGTGGCGGAAGGGCATCAGCGCATTCGGGTCCTTGTTGCCCAGCAGGAACTCCAGCGCACGGTACTGGAAGCTCTGGAAACCCGAGGAGCTGCCCAGCGTGTCGCGGAACTCCAGGTACTCGTTGGGCGTGAGCGTCTCCAAGACGCTCCATTGCTCGAAGAGCATCCGCTGGATGTGCGCCACGCGGGCGAAAATCTTGAACGACGGCTCCAGCCGGTCGGCCTGCACGTAACGGATGCAGGCGCCCAGTTCGTGGATGAGCAGCTTCATCCACAGCTCGCTCGTCTGATGCTGGATGATGAACAACAGCTCGTCGTGGTGAGGCGGCTGTGAGCGCGTCACCTGGGCCGACAAGAGTCGGTCGAGCTGCAGGTAATCACCGTACGTGGTCCGTCCGGCCAGGTCGGTGATGATTCCAGGCTCCAAATCGCGTGTGTTCATGGGCCCGGGCATTCATGCTCGTGCAAGCCCCCACGGGCAAGTCTCTCCCGCATGGGCGGACCCCGAATCCTCTCTGTGCAACAGAGCGGAACAACGGGGGCGCGGTCACTCTCTGCCCGGGCCGGGGCAGCGTGCCGCTGGCTAGCCTGCGTGCCCAGCCTGAGCGGCAGCCGCCAGCGCCTTCGACGCGGCGCGTCCGCGCGGCAGCTTGATGTCGTCCACGGAGTCCGGGTCCGCGTAGTCCTTCCAGTCGCTCGGGCGACGGTTGGTCTTCTCCAGCATGCGGAGCTTCTGGTAGTGGGCCGCGCAGTAGCCCTTGGTGCGGCTGGGCTTGCCGCAGCCGATGATGGCGCAGGCGCGCGAGCCGTCAGCACCAGCCGCCGCGGGCTTGCGGCCCCGGCGCTTGCCACCGGCCGCCGCGGCGGGAGCCGCCGTCAGGGTGCTGCGAGCCGCGCTCGCCGGGCGACCCGGGCCACGCCGACCCGCCTTGGCCGCCGCCGGAATCTGCGCGCCGAACAGGGGCCCCACGACCTCGGCCAGGGGCGCCAGGCGCTCGGCCACGTTGCGGAGCGCGTCCAGATCCGCCGTGCCCTCCTCCAGCCGCGCGACCACGTCACGCAGCGGCTTGAGCTGGACTTCGATCTCATTGCGGATCATGTCGCGAAACGCTTTATCCACGGACATTCGTTGAATCCTCACCTGGGGAACGACAAGGGTAATGCAGTACTAGGGGGGGCTGATGCTCGATGCTTGTGATGCTGCCCATACCCATACCTGCCAAAAATGGTTTTGTCTAAAGGAAGAGATAAAAGTTGTGACTGAGCAACGGACCTTCACCCCGTTGTCGCAGGTCTCACCTGTTTCCAGGCCCCCTCCGGGGGGTCTAACCGTCCCAGTGGAGTGAATCCAGGAGGGGCGCTCCCGCCACATGGGACACCTGAGGGCGCGCGAGCAGTTCCATCCGCGTGGCCGATAAATCACGCCGCAGGTCATCCAACGCCAGGGAATCCAGGGCAGTCATGAGCTGGGGCAGCAGCGCATTCTCCTCTTCTTGGAAATGCGCCACCACCAGGTCTTCCAGTGTCAACAGACGGGCCTGCCACTCGGAGTGACCCGGTGGCAGCGCTTCCAGCTCATCCATCAATTCTCGCATGGTGAGATGGTCTTCCGTCTGCTCGCGGCAGCGCTCCCGCCCGGCCACCTGCGCCAGCAACGGGTAGAGGCAGCGCTCCTCCAGACGCGAATGGAACCGCAGCAATGCCAGCAGCTCCTCGGTTTCCCGCGACGCCCCCGAGTCCACCCCAGACGCCAGGCGCTCGAAACGCTCCTCCAGCTCCCGGTGCTGATGGATGAGGCTGTCGAACGGGCTGCCCATACACCCAACGTTCGGCATGCACCGGGAAGCAGACAACCTGAGTATGCCTACAAGCGGGCATTAATCAAACTCCTACGCCTGTGCATGCGCAGGGCTTCACACCCATGTGTGCCTGACCGCTCGCCAACCAGGAGACAGGTAAAAACTGCCAGGGCGGGCGCGCATCCCCATGTTTTTCCACCATGGACGCCCCGCTCGCCAGCCTGCGCCGAGCCATCTTCCGGCTCGCCGAACAGGGCGCCGCCCTCTCCGCCCTGTACCATCGGGCGCGACTGCTGGGCACCGAGCACCTGCCATTACAAGGTCCGGTACTGCTCGTGGGCAACCATGGCGTCTGGGGTTACGAGACGCCTGCCTTCTTTCATCTGATCCACCAGAGCACCGGCCGCTATCCGTTGGGCCTGGCGGAGCGAGGCTTTTTTCGCATTCCGTTGATCCGCACGGTGCTGCCGTGGCTGGGCGGCGTGGAGGGGACGCGGGAGAACGCGCTCACGGCGCTCCAGGGTGGCGCGCTGGTCGTCTGTTATCCAGGAGGCGCTCGGGAGACCTTCAAACGCAGCCAGGGCCGCTACCGGCTGTGCTGGGAGCGGGCGCTGGGCTTCGCGCGGCTCGCGGCCCAGACAGGCGTGCCGGTGGTGCCCTTCGCCGGACTGGGCGTGGATGACACCTTCCGGTGGCCCCCTGGCGAGGAGCGTCTGTGCGTGCGCCTGTCCGCCGATGACAAATACCGGATGCCGTTGGTGGTGGGCATGGGCCCCCTGCCCTGGCCCGTGCGGCTCACCTTCGCAGTGGGCGCGCCCCTCGAGCCACCACCGCCGGACGCCAGCGAATCCCGCCTCCGGGCCTTCCGCGACACCGTGGCCGCCAGCGTGCGGCGGCTGCTCACGAGGTCCGCGCATGCTTGAAGCCCTCTCACCCCGCACGGGGAGCGTCGCCAGTCCGCCGCTCGTCCCGGACGTGGAAGACATCCAGAAAGGCTACGCCCACCTGCATTGCGAACAACGTCCGGTGCGAGGCACACCGGTACGTTTGTTCACCTTTCCGGAAGGCAACACGGACGAGACACGCACCGTGGTGTGCCTTCCGGGGCTGGGTGCGAGTGGACGTTCGTTCGCGCCCATGGAGCCCCTGGCCACCACCTTGAGGCTGCTGTTGTGGACGCCGCCGCTGCGCACGCCCGCCACCCATACCCCCCTGTTGTGGAACCTGGCGCTGCTGGACCACGCGGAGTCGGGGCTGCCGGGGCGCTTCGCGTTGCTGGGCTCCTCCTATGGAAGCCTGCTGTCCATCGCCTATGCCCTGGCGCACCCGGAGCGGGTGAAGGCGCTGGTGCTGGTGTCCCCGGTGGCCAGCGTGCACCGCATCCGCCGGCTGGCGCTGACGCTGTCCACCCTGGTGCGCTCGCCCCGGCCCCTGGCCTACCTGCTGGCCCCCACCGTGGCGCGGGTGCTGGGAGGCCTGAGCCTGCCCGCGGAGGGGCGGGCGGAAATCGTGCGCGAGGCCCGGCGGCTGTCTCCAGTGGAGCTGCTGCGCCGGCTGCGAGACGTGCTGGCGGCGGACTACCTGTCCCGGCTCCACGCACTCCAGGTGCCCACGCTCGTCATCCAGGGCGGCAGGGACCTGCTGGTGCCCCGCCGCGCCGCCCGCGACGTGGCCGAGCACATCCCCGGCGCGCGCCTGGAGCTCATCCGAAGCGCCAGCCACCTGCCCTACATGAGCCACCCAGACGCCTTCAACGCGCTCGCCGGGGATTTCCTCCGGCGGCACCTCGACTGAATGGACACCGCCCACCCGCCATGACCGCCGACACCACCCACCTGTCTCGCGCCGCGCTGCACTTCCTGGCCCGCAAGCCCGCCCTCAAGGATGTCGCCACCCGGCTGGGGCCCTTCCGGCGGTTGGCCTCGCGCTTCATCGCGGGCGAGTCGATGGAGGAGGCGCTGGACGCGGTGAAGGCGCTGGGCGCGAAGGGGCTCATGGCGTCGTTCGACCACCTCAACGAGGCCGTCCAGACGCCCGAGGAGACGCGCGCGGAGGTGCGTGAGTACCAGCGGCTGCTCCACCGCATCGACGCGGTGGGCGTGCGGGCCAACGTGTCCCTGAAGCTCACCCAGTGCGGGCTGCTCTTCGACGAGGCCCTGGCGCTGGAGAATGCCCGCACCGTGGTGGCCGAGGCCGCCGCCCGGGACTCCTTCGTGCGCATCGACATGGAGGACAGCTCGGTGACGCAGGTGACGTTGGACATCGTCCGCCAGCTCCGCGCCGAGTTCGGCGAGCCACACGTGGGCGCCGTGTTGCAAAGCGCCCTGCGGCGCACCGAGCAGGACGCGGAAGACTTGTGCGCCCAGCGCATCCGCATCCGTCTGTGCAAGGGCGCCTATCTGGAGAAGCCCGACGTGGCCTTTCCAGACAAGCGCGACGTGGACGCGAGCTTCATCCGAAGCATGCGCGTGCTGCTCGACAGCGGCGTGTATCACGGCATCGCCACGCACGATGAGCGGATGATTGAAGCCACACTGGACCACGCCACGCGGCGGGGCCTGCCGCGCGGCGCCTTCGAGTTCCAGATGCTCTACGGCATCCGGCGGGACTTGCAGGAACGACTCGTGAGGGAGGGTCACCCGGTGCGCATCTACGTCCCCTACGGACGGCACTGGTACCCCTACTTCATGCGCCGCCTGGCCGAGCGCCCCGCCAATCTGGGCTTCCTGCTGCGCAACCTGGTACGTGGGTAGGCTCCGGTACGCGCGGGCGGTGCGGGCGGTGCGGGCCCGTTCGACCCGGCCCCGCACGTGAAACACGCGGTTGAAACACCAGACCGAGGCCACGGACCGACCCTCGCGCGCCCCTGGGAAAACCAACCGCGAATGTCCGCCGCGCAAGGGCTTTCACCGTGGCGGTGCCTGGCATCGCAAGCTTCACGGAAGGGCCCGCCATTGACTGCTCAGGCCGCGTGTCTCAGGCGGGGTGATGATTCATCCGCGAAGGCGTCCGGACGGCCCGGGCCTTGGCGGTTCGGCGGCGCTGGAAGAGGCCCGGCGTGCGCCCGGGGCCCCTGACCCGACGCGGCCATGGCGTCCCTAGCTTTGCGGCATGGCGGCCCCCATCGAAGACCACGCGCTCATTGGAGATACCCACAGCGCCGCGCTGGTGGCGAAGGACGGCACCATCGACTGGCTGTGCTGGCCGCGCTTCGACTCGGACGCCTGCTTCTCCGCGCTGCTGGGCTGCGAGCGACACGGCTTCTGGCGCATCACCCCCGACGTGCCGGTGCGGCGCGTCCACCGCCGCTACGTGCGCGACACCCTCGTCTTGGAGACGGAGTTCCACACCGACACGGGCGCCGTGCGCCTCTGCGACTTCATGCCGCTGCGCGAGGACACGCCGCGGCTGGTGCGCATCGTCGAAGCGCTCTCCGGCGAGGTGCCCCTGCACATGGAGTTCGCCCCCTGCTTCGGCTACGGCGACCGCACGCCGTGGGCCCGGCTGATTCCCGGCGGCGTGAGCACCAAGGCCGGCCCGGACGCGCTCTATCTGGCCACCGACCTGCCGCTGCGCATGGAGCGCAGCCACGTGCTCGCGGACTTCCGCGTTCCGGAGCGGCAGCAGCAAGCCTTCGTCCTCTCCTGGCACCCGTCACACCTGCTCCCGCCCCGGCAGCCGCAGGCGGCCCACCTGCTGCGGGAGGACACGCTGCGGTGGTGGCGCGCCTGGGCACACCAGTGTCTCCACCAGAGTCGCTGGCGCCCGCAGGTGATGCGCTCGCTCATCACGCTCAAGGCGCTCACCTATTCGCCCACGGGCGGGCTGGTGGCCGCGCCCACCACGTCCCTGCCGGAGCGGCTGGGCGGGGTGCGCAACTGGGACTACCGCTTCTGCTGGCTGCGGGACGCCACGCTCACCCTGCTGACGCTGCTGGACGCGGGCTACACCCAGGAGGCGCAGTCGTGGCGCGACTGGCTGTTGCGCGCGGTGGCGGGTGAGCCGGACGAGCTGCAAATCCTCTACGGCCTGGCCGGCGAGCGACGCGTCACCGAGCTGGAGCTGCGGTGGCTGCCGGGCTACGAGGGCTCGCGCCCCGTGCGCATCGGCAACGCCGCCGTGAGCCAGTTCCAGTTGGACGTCTTCGGCGAAATCGCGGACTGCCTCTACCACGCGCTCCGCCACGGCGTCTGTTCGGACGACGAGGCGTGGGACGTGAGCGTCCACCTGCTGCGCTTCGTGGAGGACCACTGGACCGAGCCCGACGAGGGCATCTGGGAGGTGCGCGGCGGACGCCAGCAGTTCACCCACTCCAAGGTCATGGCGTGGGTGGCCATGGACCGGATGGTGAAGACGGCGCAGCTCCGCGGCATGCGCGGCGCCCAGGTGGACCACTGGGTGGCGCTGCGCGCGCGGATGCACGCGGAAATCTGCGCGCGGGGTTACGACGCGCGCCGCAACACCTTCACCCAGGCCTTTGGCAGCGAGGCGCTCGACGCCAGCCTGCTCTTGATTCCCCTGGTGGGCTTCCTCCCGCCCGAGGACCCTCGCGCGCGCGGCACCGTGGAGGCCATCGAGCGCGAGCTCTCCTACGAAGGCCTGGTCCGCCGCTACCACACGCACAAGACGCGGGACGGCCTGCCGCCCGGGGAAGGCGTGTTCCTGGCGTGCAGCTTCTGGCTGGCGGACGCGCTGGCGATGATGGGCCGCGAGCACGAGGCGCGCGAACGCTTCGAGCACCTGCTGAGCCTGTGCAACGACGTGGGCCTGCTGTCCGAGGAATACGACCCGACGGCGCGGAGGATGACGGGCAACTTCCCGCAGGCCTTCAGCCACCTGGCGCTGGTGGGCACCGCGATGAACCTGGCTCGCGGGGACGGCCCCGGCCAACAGCGGAGCCAGTGAAACGCCAGACCCCGGCACGCGGTGGGCACATGCCCACCCCGCCCGGGGCCCGGAGACAGCACATCCACCCAGAGGCTAGAAGTAGCCGCCGATGGTGGTCGCGACGCTGAAGTTCACCTCCACGTCACCGCCCAGGCCGAAGGCCAGGCGCGGGCCACCGCCCACGAAGAAGTGCGGCGTCACGTGGAAGAGGAAGGGCGCGTAGCCCTCCAGGATGACCGTGACGTCGGCGGGCAGGGCCTGGTTGGCGAAGGGCAGGATGTTGTCGCCGATGTAGAGCGACACCTGGCCCTTGGGCCACACGGACACGCGGTCCGTCAGCGGGATGTTGTAACCGATGCGCGCGTTCAGGCCGAACGCCGCCACGGTGTCGCCGCTGCCGAAGAGGGCGCGGACCTGGAGGCCGCTACCCACGGACAGGTTCTTCTTGAGGAAGTAGTCGGCGCCGGGCTCCAGGAAGATGTAGCCCACGCCGCTGCCCTGCGTGGAGTAACCCAGGCTCGCGGACGCGTCCGTGCTGATGACGAACTGTCCCTCCTGACCGAAGCTCCCCGACGACTCCTGCGCGCCGGCGCTGAGCGAGACCATGACGCCCGCCACCGCGGCCAGGTTCTTCAAGTTGTTTGCCTTCATGAGACGTCCCTCCGTTGCGTAGGCCCGGCGCGTATTTCCGGGCGCTCGCCGCCCTTCTAGCCAATGGGCGCGGCGGCACATCATTTATTTCGTCATGGTTGTGAACAGTCGCGTCGAAGTCACGCGCTGATCCCACGGATGTGTACGGCCATGCACTTGCCGAAGCCCTCCGTTGCGGGCCCGGCGCCGCCGCTCCATGACTTGCACGGCCCCACTTCGAAAGGACGCCCGCGTGTCGCTCCGCTCCCGTCTGTCCGCCCTGCTCCTCACCACCGCCGTGCTCCCCCACGCCGCGCTCGCGCAGGCCCCCGCCGCTCCCGCCACGCCGCGCGAGCCGCCCGCCGCCTCGCGCGTGCGCACCGAACCCCTGTCGCCCCAACGTCAGCAGGTGAAGCTGGACGCGTTGCCCAAACCCTATGCGACGCGGAGCGCGTCGAAGAGCCCCACCGTCGTGCCCCCACCGGCCAACGCCACGCTGCGCGTGCCCCAGGGCTTCGCCGTCAACGTCTACGCGGACGCACTGAAAGAGCCGCGCTGGATGACGCTCTCGCCCGAAGGCGACGTGCTGGTGGTGGAGAGCCGCTCCAATCGCATCCAGCGCCTGCGCGACGCGGACCAGGACGGCGTCGCCGAGGCACGCGAGCCGTTCGCCGCCGAGGCCAACGGCCTGAACCTGCCCTTCGGCATGGCCTTCAACGACACCCACTTCTTCCTGGCCAACACCAACGCGGTGAAGCGCTACCCGTACCAGCGGGGACAGGGGAAGCTCACCGGCAAGGGCGAGGAGCTCACGAAGCTGCCGGGGCTCGGCTACAACCAGCACTGGACGCGCAACGTGCGCGTGGCACCGGATGGGAAGCGCCTCTTCGTCACCGTGGGCAGCGAGAGCAACGTGGACGTGGAGCCATCACCGCGCGCCTCGGTGCTGGTGATGGGGTTGGATGGCAAGGGCCGCGAGGTCTTCGCCAGCGGCCTGCGCAACCCGGTGGGACTGGACTTCCACCCGCGCACCGGCGAGCCCTACAGCACCATCAATGAACGTGACGGCCTGGGCGACGACCTGGTGCCGGACTACCTCACCCGCGTGCAGCAGGGCGCCTTCTACGGCTGGCCCTACGCGTACCTGTCTCCGAAGAACGTGGACCCGCGCCGGACGAAGAACGGCCAGAGCGAACAGCCGGACCTGGTGGCGAAGACGGTGACGCCGGACGTGCTCTTTCCGTCGCACTCGGCGGCGCTGGGGCTCGTTTTCTACAAGGGGACGGCCTTCCCGGAGCGCTACCGGAACGGCGCCTTCGTGGCCTTCCGGGGGAGCTGGAACCGCTCCGAGGGCACCGGCTACAAGGTGGTGTTCGTGCCCTTCAACGCCCAGGGCCGGCCGGAAGGCGGCTTCGAGGACTTCCTCACGGGCTTCCTCGTGGACGCGAAGAAGCCGGAGACCTTCGCGCGGCCGGTGGGCCTGCTGGAGCACCCGGACGGGAGCCTGCTGCTGACCGACGACGGCAACGGACGCATCTACCGCATCCGTTACGCGAAGTAGGTCAGTTGTCCCACGACAGCGTGTACTCGCTGTCGAGCAGCGAGGTCTGCGCGCCGCGCACCTGGATGTCCTGCGCGCCCACGGCCTGCAGGGCGCCTTCGAGCATGCCCTCGTTGTAGGCCACGGGGGTGAAGATGCGGCGCATGTGGATGCGGCCCGAGCGCGGGCCCGTCCACGACACCTGGAGCTCTCCGAAGTTGATGGCCATGCGGTAGGCCTCGGGGAGCATCTCCATCAGGCGCTTGGGCTCGCCGCCCACCTGCTGCCGGACCTCGGCGCCGAACATGGAGTTGATGAAGGCCAGCGTGCCCTGGACGCCGAGCTGCCGCATGGCCTCCTCGATGCCGCCCAACTGCGGCGCGAGCCGCCGGGACGCGGAGAAGAAGAAGCGCATGAACGGCGGGACGGGGTAGAACTCGGTGGGGTCCAGGTCCGCGGGGTAGTCCCCCTCTTGCTGGATGTGCGTCACCGCCTGCTCACCGCCGAGGAAGCGCACGGTGTCGAGGACGGCGGCGAAGTGCATGCCGCGAATCCCCTCGGATTCCTCCACGAGCGCGAGGCGCGCGGTCAGCTCGCGCTCCACGTCCTCGGGCGTCTCCCACTTGCCGCGCTCCATGCTCACCTCCCGACTGAAAACGCGCGGGATGCTGGCACAGCTTCGGCGCGCGCGCGAACTCCGGGCTGCGGCGCGCGCGGCCCGGCGTGGTGGAGACCGACCTGGGACGTCGGGTGGGTGACAGCGCTCAGCGCGCGGGCTCGACGTCCGGCTGCTGCGCTTCGCGGCGCAGGCGCGCCTCGAAGACGAAGGTGCCGAAGGGGAGCAGCGACGCGGCGAGACCGCCCAGCACACGCACGATGGACCAGCGGTAGGTGATGGCCGCCTCCATGAGCGCGAAGAGGTAGAGCACGAAGAGCAGGCCGTGGACCCAGCCGGTGAACTTCACGGCCTCTGGGATGCCCGCTGCGTACTTCAGGGGCATCGCGATGAAGAAGAGCGCGATGACGGACAGGCCCTCGGCGAGGGCCACGGCGCGGAAACGTCCCAGTGAGGTCTTCAGCATGAGGTTCTCCCCCGCCTGTTTCCCACTCCTGTGCGCCGTGGTCCATGAGTCATGGTGACGCAGGGGGTGCCTGGTTGCCTGCTTCCTCGGTCGAGGGCGGCGCCATCGTTCGTCCACGTGCGGGCAGTTCCATGAAGACACTCCCGTCCAGCGAGCGCCACACCCGTAGGCTGAGCCGAGGTGCCACATGCTGAGACTCCATCACCTCATCATCCTCGTCACACTGCTGGCGGACAGGGAGCCGTCCGCGGCCCCTGCGCACGACGCGGGCACGGATGCTGGCGTGGCGTCATCCCGCCCAGTGCGAACACCTGTGTCCTTGGACGCGGGCACGACGGATGCCTCGACTCCCGTTCCTTGGCCCGAAGAGGAGTTCGAGCCGATGGGGACGATGGACGGTCCCGCCGTCCTCGCCGCGCATGGGGTGCTCCAGGAAGTGATGAAACGCTTTCCCAAGGCAGCGTCGAAGTCATGCGCGTTCTCACCACGCGCCCTGGAGTTCGTCGTCGGCTACCGGAATGGATGGCACTTCGTCCGCGTCAATCGCCGGGTCGACAAGTGCCCGGAGTTCGGGCCCGGTGTGAGCCTCGAGTACGACGGGTTCGAGCTGTACGCCGTGTCTCCAGAAGGACGCATCGAACGGTATCCCGCCATGCCGTGACGGCGGTTCAGCATCATTGCGGTGGCAGCGCGACGCCGTAGCACTCCAGGTCCTCGGGGGGGGCACGTTCGCCAGGGAGCGCAGCGTGGGGTCCACGGTGCGCAACGCATACTCTGGCAGCAGCCGCGTGCGCGCTCGGGACAGCAGGTCACGCATCGACGGGTCCTCCGCCAGCGCTTCGCCCCACGCGGGCGCGAGTACAGACCGACAGGTGGCGAGCAGTGGCTCCAGTCGCCCGCCTACGTCGAAGAACACCGTGTCCACGTCTTCGCCCCGCGCTGCCACGGCTGTACCGTCATCACCGTGTGGGCAGTTCGGCGAAGGTGATGCCATCCAGCGACAGCCGACTGACGGCATCCTGGAGCCGCTCGGTCCCGATGATCATCGTGGCGAAGTTCCCTACTCGGAACAGGTCCACGTCCCGCGGCAACGATGCGGCGGCGAGGATGGGAGCATCCGGGCGCGACAGGCCGAACCGCCCACATGTCTGGCAGGGCGGCGGCGTCTCCACGGGGATGCAGTCCGGATGGAGCGCACCCCAGGGCTCGATTTGAAGCTCCAACAGTCGCGGCGGATCCGCCTGACGGAAGCGCAACTGGGTGTCGCAAGCCTGAAGTCCTCGCACCCCTGATTCCCGGAGACGCTCCAGGGCGTCGTGGCGCACGAGCAGTTTCTGGCTCCAGACCCAGGCGATGGGACCAAACGCTCCGGAGGCGCGCCCTACCAGTGGGCCGAAGCCCGTCCCCGGTGGCAGCTCCGCGTGCGGAGGCGCCAGAGGACGCACCCGTTCCCTGAGGCGTGCGAACTCTGCGAATGGCTCGGGCCGAGGCTTCTCGAACGCCTTCCGCTCCGGAAGTCGCGATACGTCGATGCACGGATACTCGTGGCCCGTGCTGGCCCAGGTCTCGCCACAGGTGTCGCAACTCGCGCCCGGCAGCGATAGCTGATGCCATGCGTTGAGCTGCCCGCCGAGCTTCTCTGTCGCCGCACGGTCCTCTTGCATCCAGAAGAAACGGCTCATCGGGTCTCACGCTCCTGGGCGCGAATAGTAGGGCTGAATGGGACCACCGATGAGCTGGAAGCGGTGGATGAGCTCGCCCGCGTGTTTGAAGATCTCCGTAGAGGTCGCGCCGGGCTTCTCGGATTTGAAGTCACGCCAGGCTTGATTCCACGCCCCGCCGCGTCCGTCCGATCCGTGGATGCGGCGATGAACATCTCGAGGTATCGGCATCGTGAAGTCATGGATTTTGACGCCGCGAGACCCGAACCACATCGACAGGTCTTCCGCCTGCGGGAAGATGTGGTGTTTCTCCCAGCGGCCAGGGGTCAACCGGTGGGACGGCGGGATGACTCGCTCGGGCGCCCCGCTCCAGTTGGGGAACACCATGACAGCGCCCCGCGGCAGGTTCTGGCCGCCACCCCAGCGCCTCCGAGGCCCTCGCCCGGGAGATGCCGCGGCGGCGGGAGGGCGCGCAGGTGGAAAGCGTGCCACTTCCACGACACCGGGCAGGTCCTCGCAAGCGTAGAAGCCGCAAGCGTCCCCCAGACACAACAGGGAGACACACGCGTCATCACCGGGTGATTGGCACTCCGACGCAGTGCCATCCCAGGGCTGCGGCACGGGAGCATGCGCAACCGTGGAACACCCGGTCCAACACAGGACGAACGCCAGCAGACATCCGTACATGAGAGGTCGCACGGCCCATCACCCTAGCGCTCCTGTGAACCGAGACGCTGACGCCTCTCAAGCCCGCACCGCCACGATATCTGGGCCGCAACAGAACGGCGCCGCGCACGCCACGGGGCTCCGCGCGGCATGAGTCCATGCGAGGAGCCGAGCACCTCACCTGGGTGGCAGCGTGACGCCGTAGCGCTCCAGGTCCTCGGGTGTGTTCACGTTCGCCAGGGAGCGCAGAGTGGGGTCCACAGTGCGCAACGTCGCCTCTGGCAGCAGCCGCGTGCGCGCTCGGGACAGTAGGTCACGCATCGAAGGGTCATTCGCCAGCGCTTCTCCCCACGCGGGAGCGAGCGATGACCGATAGGTGGCGAGCAGTGGCTCCAGTCGCCCACCCGCTTCGAAGCACACCGCGTCCACATCTTCGCCCCTTGAGGCCAGCAGGACACAGATGACCTCTGGCGCGATGAACGGCATGTCGCACGCCACCGCGACCACCCACGGCGTTCGCGCTGCCATCAGCGCCGCGTGAACGCCGCCCGGCGCACCCTTGCCCGGCACCACGTCCGCCACCGTGCGCAGTCCGAAGTGGACATAGGGCTCGGGTGTGTTTGCCACCAGCAACACGTCCTCGAAGCGCGGCGCCAACAGCAGAAGTCGCTCCAGCACGGTGCGACCGTCCACCGACAGCAGTCCCTTGGGCACTCCGGACAAACGCCGGCCTTGGCCTCCCGCGATGATGGCCAGGGTCACGTCCGGAAACTCCGTGCCGCTTCTCACCATGCGCGTGCCCCAGTCACCCACCGCGTCCACCCTATCCGTTCTCCGGTGCACGGCCTCCGCGGAACAGTCTCCCTGCTCCCGTGGACGGTACACGTGCGCAGCGCCCCGCATCGCAGCCGACACCGCGCGCCCCAGGAGCAGCAAGCAGCCGACGTTTCCCGCACCTCCGTGGACACAGCGCACGCTCAGGCGCATAGGCTGCGACGCTGCCCATGCCCCTCACGTCCCTCAGCGCCGCCCGGCAGGCCGCACTCGATGCCATCGCCCCGGCGGCGCCCGAGCGCGTGCGCTTACTCGACGCCCAGGGCCGGTTCCTCGCCACGCGCGTCGCCGCGTCGCGCTCACTGCCCGGCTGCGACAACTCCGCCATGGACGGCTGGGCCGTGCGCGCCGAGGAGACCCAGGGCGCCCACCGCGACACCCCCACGCGCCTGCGCATCATCGACACCGTTTTCGCCGGAAAGCTCCCCGCCACCCGACTCCACCCCGGCGAGGCCGCGCGCATCTTCACCGGCGCCCCCCTGCCCCCCGGCGCCGACGCCGTCGTCCGACAGGAGGCCGCGCGCGCCAGCGAGGACGGCACCTGCGTGGACATCTTCATCTCCGTCCCCCCCGGCAACGACATCCGCCGCACCGGGGAGGAAGTCCTCACCGGCGCGCCCCTCTTCGATGCGGGCCAGCGCGTGAGCGCCGCCGTGCTCGGTGTGCTCGCGTCCCTGGGTGCCACCGAAGTCCCCGTGCGCCCCGCCCCCCGCGTCGCCGTGCTCGCCACGGGCGATGAACTCGTGCCCCCTGGCACCCCCGCCCTGCCCCACCAGGTCTACGAGAGCAACCTCGTCCTCGTGGCCGCGCTCGCCCGCGAGGCCGGCGCGGACGTCCGCGAACTCACCCGCGCCCCCGATGACGAGCACGCACTCCGTGAAGCCCTCACCCGGCTCGCGCCTCGAGTGGACGTGCTCATCACCACCGGCGGCGCCTCCGTGGGCGACAAGGACTTCGTGAAGCGGGTCCTCACCACGCTCGGCGCGCGCTTCTTCGTGGACGGCGTCGCGCTCAAGCCCGGCAAGCCCGTGGCCGTGGCCCGCCTGGGTGACACCACCGTCGTCGTGCTGCCCGGCAATCCCGGCGCCGCCACCGTGGCGTTTGATCAGCTCGCCCGCCCGCTCCTCCTCAAGCACCAGGGCGTCCACGAAACACGCCGCCGCGTCCGCGCCCACCTCTCCGAGCCGCGCCACAAGCAAGCGGGCCTCACCTACCTCATCACCACCACGCTGGAATCCCGCGAGGGACACGCCCCCCGCGCCCTGCTGCGCCCCCAGGGCGCCGGACAGATTCTCCAGAACGTCCACGGCGAAGGCTGGGCCATCCTCCCCCCGGGCCGCGCGGACTTCGCGGCGGAGGACGCCGTCGACGTGGAGCTCTTCGACCGGCCCGTCTACTCGCCGGTGGAGCCGCTCGCGTGAGCCGCGTGCCCGCGCTCAGCGTGGTGGGCTGGTCCGGCGCCGGAAAGACGACGCTGATCACCCGGCTCGTCCCGGAACTCGCCGCGCGTGGCCTCCGCGTGGCCGTGGTGAAGCACTCCTCCGACGCCCACCCGCTGCACCGGCCCGGCAGCGACACCGCCCGCTACGAGCAGGCAGGCGCGCTCCTCACGGGCTTCGCCTCCCCCGCGGGCGTCCAGCTCACCACCCCCATCGCGCCCGCGGACGCGCTGCCGAGGCTGCTCGAGCGCCACACCGGAGAGGTGGACCTGTTCCTCGTCGAAGGCTGGAAGGACGGCCCCCTGCCGAAGCTCGAGGTCTGGCGCAGCGGCCTCGGCCCGCCCCTGGCCCCCTCCCGTCCCGAGGTCCTCGCGGTCCTCACCACCGAACCCAAGCTCCCCTCGGACTTCCCCCAGGGACTCCGGACGCTGAGCCTCGGCGACGTGCCCGCCGTGGCCGACCTCATCCTCGCCCGCCTGCGCCCGGAGCGCCGCGCCCCACTGCCTCCCGCGGACGCCCGGGGCGTCACGCGCCGCCCCGTGCAGCGGTGGAACGGCGCCGCGCTCTCCCCCGCCCAGGACGACGACCTCGCGGTGGAGGAGCCCCTGGAGATTCGCGTCAGCGGAGATCCAGTGGCCACCACCATGCGTACCCCGGGTCATGACCGAGAGCTGGCCACGGGCTTCCTCTTCGCCGAAGGCATCCTCCCCAGCGTGGACGACCTGGGCGGGCTCGCCCACTGCGGCCGGCCCGGCGAGGAAGGCTGGGGCAACGTCATCGAAGTCACGCCCGCCCCCGGCGTCATCCTGGACGTGGAGCGCGTGCGCGCCGCCCGCCGGGGCACGCTCACCACCTCCGCGTGCGGCGTGTGCGGCCGGCGAAACGTGGAGGACCTGCTCGCCCTCTGCCCGCCCCTGCCTCCCGGGCCCGTGCTCGCACCCGACGCCGTGGCCCGCGCCACCGAGCACCTGCGCGGCGTGCAGCGGAACTTCGCGCGCACCGGCGGAGTCCACGCCGCCGCCGCGCTCGACGCCCAAGGCCAGGTCCTCGCCGCGTATGAGGACGTGGGCCGCCACAACGCCGTGGACAAGGTGGTGGGCAGCCTCGTGCTCGCCGGTTCCGTGCGGGGCGGCCGGCGCCCGCACCCGCCGTTGACACGTCAGCCCGCAATGCTCGCCGTCAGTGGACGCGTCAGCTTTGAGATCATCCAAAAGGCCGCCATGGCGCGGATCCCCATCGTCGCCGGCGTATCGGCCGCCAGCTCGCTCGCAGTGGACCTGGCGCTGCGTGCTGGTATGACGCTGGCCACGTTCGTCCGGAACGGGCGCTTCAACGTCTACACCGGCCAAGCACGCCTGCAGCCTCCGTAACCCCTTGAAACTCCAGGGCCCCTTCCCGGAGACGTCCCATGACTGGCATCATCCGGTCCCTGGCGTCAGAGCGGCATCGTATATGCAACAAAGGCGTGTCGAAGGAAACGCGGGAAGCGCTCGGGCAACACGATGTGTTCGTGGTGCTCGGTGAACCCAGACCCCAGTAGGGCGCTCACAAGATTTCACATGCTGTCACGTCTTACTTACGCGGCAGGGGTTGCAACGCGCCGCGATATCGGGCAAAACTGGTTTCCTTCCGACTTAAATATTTTTAGCCTCAACGGCAACCTCTGCCTGAACTGCACGAAAGTGGGCAGAGGGGGGTGGACACGATGAGCGGCGCAACGGCAAGTGCGGCGGTGGTCGGTGCTCCTGGGTCGGCCAACGCTCAGGGACAAGTCACAGAAGAAGTGCAGGGACCGCCGAAGCTGGCGCCGGGGTTCGCGGCGAAGCTGAACCTGTCGGTCGACCTGGTCCTGCTGTCATCGGTGCTCGCGGGCTCGGCGTGGCTGAGCGGCCTGCTGTCCGCGGAGTCGGGTTGGAAGGTGTCGGGGCTGGTGCTGGCGGCGTGGATGGTGTGGATTGTCACGGGCACCGCGCTGTGTCTGTACGACTCGCGCTTTGCCGAGCGCAGCAAGCTGGACCACGTGGCGCTCGTGTCGGTGACGACGCTGGCGGTGGTGACGGTGCTGGCGCTGGGCAGCGTGGCGCTTCCCACGGTGGTGACGACGCCCGTCGTGGCCCCGCTGCTCTTCATCTTCTGGCCGGTGACGCTGCTGTTGCGGCTGTTCGTGTTCCGTCCGGTGGCCTCGCAGGAGCGCCCCATGGACGCGGTGCTCATCGTGGGCACGGGCGCCATGGGCCGCTACACGGGTGAGGACCTGGCCAACCGCGGCCGCCGCCAGATTCTGGGCTACGTGCGCTTCCACGACGACGCGGGCTCCTCGGGAGAGCTGCCCGGCCCCGTCATGGGCTCGGTGGAGGACCTGGAGCGCATCCTCCGCAACACCGCGGTGGACGAGGTCTACATCGCTGGCAACACGCTGAAGCAGGGCGAGTCCATGCAGGCGGCCATCAAGCTGGCCGAGCGCTTCGGCGTTCCCTTCGCGCTGCCCGCGCACAGCTTCCGCCTGGACCGCGCCCGCCCGGTGGAGCGCCGCGCGGTGGCGGACGGCTTCCTGCACTTCGCGGCGGTGAGCCCCAAGCCGCACCAAATGGCGATGAAGCGCCTGTTCGACATCTGCGTGTCCGCGGCCGCGCTGTGGGCGCTGCTGCCGCTCTTGGCCATGGTGGCGTTGGTGGTGAAGTTCACCTCCAAGGGCCCCATCTTCTTCAAGCAGCTCCGCGTGGGGCAGAACGGCAAGCCGTTCTACATGCTGAAGTTCCGCTCCATGGTGGTGAACGCCGAGGAGCTGAAGGAGAAGCTGGCGGCGCTCAACGAGCAGACGGGCCCCGTCTTCAAGATGAAGCACGACCCGCGCATCACCGGCATCGGCCGCTTCATCCGCAAGTTCTCCATCGACGAGCTGCCCCAGTTCATCAACGTGCTGCGCGGGGAGATGAGCATCGTCGGGCCGCGCCCGCCGGTGCCCACCGAGGTCGCCAAGTACGAGACCTGGCAGCGCCGCCGCCTGTCGGTGCGTCCTGGACTCACCTGCATCTGGCAGGTGTCAGGACGGAACCAGATCTCCTTCGAGGACTGGATGTACCTGGATATGCAGTACATCGACCACTGGAGCCTGACGAGCGACCTGCGCCTGCTGCTCCAGACGGTGCCGGTGGTGCTCACGGGCCGCGGCGCCAGCTAGCGACCCACCAGGCGACCCAACCTTTGCGGGGGCGGCATTGACGTGCCGCCCCCGCTCGTTTTCTATGCACCCGTGTTCTGTCCTGGCCGGCGCCGGGGCCGCACGCTCCCATCGTGAACAGTCCCAGCCATTCCATTTCGCAGGACGCGGACGAGCGCCAGCGCTCGAATGAGGCGATGGGCGCTGTGCGCAACGGGCTCCAGCTCGGCGGCTCCCTGCTGGCGACGTATGCCATCGCCATGGGCGTGCGCTTCCTGCTGCCCGCCCACCTGGGGCCAGAGAGCTTCGGGCGCTTCAACTACGCGGACAGCTTCTCCGCCGTCTTCTTCATCGCCACCCACCTGGGCCTGGAGATGTACATCCGCAAGGAGGTGTCGCGCCGGCCCGAGCACGCCAGCGACTTCTTCGGCAGCACCTTGCTGCTGCGGCTGGGCCTCACCGCGGTGCTGATGGGCCTCATGGCCCTGGTCATGGCCCACTTCGACGAGCCCCAGGAAGTCCGGCAGCTCGTCTACGTCTTCGCCCTGGCCCAATCCCTCATCATCATCAACGCCTCCGTGGCCGCGCTGCTGCACGCCAAGGGCAAGGTGGCGGGGCTGAGCGTCTCCAACATCGTCACCAAGGTGGTGTGGGGCGGCGGTCTGCTCG
The DNA here is from genome assembly GCF_000280925.3 of Myxococcus hansupus. Taxonomy (NCBI): domain Bacteria; kingdom Pseudomonadati; phylum Myxococcota; class Myxococcia; order Myxococcales; family Myxococcaceae; genus Pseudomyxococcus; species Pseudomyxococcus hansupus. The sequence continues at coordinate 8,746,321 of NZ_CP012109.1, read as the reverse complement.
CGGTGGCCATGGCCGGCCTGCCCCTGCCGTGGCTGGCGATACCGCTGGTGGCGTCGGAGGCGGTGAAGCTCGCGGTGGGCTGGTACCTGGCGCGCCAGCACATGGGCCTCACCTTCAAGGTGGACCTCCCGGCGACGCTGCGGGTGCTCAAGGCCAGCCTGCCCTTCTTCATCACCGGCGCGGCGCTGGCGGCCAACGGGCGCCTGGATGTGATGCTGCTGGGCATGGTCTCCAGCCACGAAGAGGTGGGCTGGTACGGCGCGGCGTGGAACATCGCGGGCCTGACGTTCTTCCTCAACCCGGTGTTCGGCTGGGTGTTGATGCCGCTGGCGTCCCGCGCGGCGGAGCGCTCGGAGGCGGAGCTGACGCAGCTCACCCGCCGCGCCATGGAGGGCACGCTGGCCGTCACCGTGCCCATGATGATGCTCATCGTCCTGGGCGCGCCGCTGTGGGTGGGGCTGATGGGCGGCGCGTTCTCCGAGTCCGCCATGCCGCTGCGGCTGATGTCGCCGCTGTTCGTGCTGGCCTTCGTGACGATGAACGCCGGCCTGTGGTTGACCATGACGAACCGCGAGTGGTGGGTGACCATCACCAGCGTCGTGGGCAGCATGGTGCTGATTCCCCTGCTCAACCTGCTGCTGATTCCGCTGATGTACGAAGCGTTGGGCAACGGCGGCGGCGCGGCGGCCACGGCGCTGTCCATGCTGCTCATGGAGGTCTGCGTCACCATCAGCCTGCTGGGCCGCATGGGCAAGGCGGCCTTCGACGCGCGCCTGTTGTCCATGATGGCCAAGACGGCCGCCATCTGCGTGGTCATCGCGGTGCTGGACCAGACGCTGCTCGCCTTCCTGAACGCCTGGGTGCGCCTGGCGCTGGAGGCGGTGCTCTACATCGTCGCGGTGCTCGCCACCGGAGCGGTGCGCCCGGGTGAAGTGCTCGCGGTGGCGCGCATCGCCCGCCGCCGTGGCAACCCCGCGCCCGAGGCCGCGCCCACCCCTTGAAGAGGACCCCGCCGCTCATGCCGTCCACGCACCGTCCCCCCGCCTCCCCCCCGCGCCGCCCCTGGCGCACGCTCGCCTGCGCCGCGCTGCTGCTGCTGGCGCCCGCCTGCCGGGGACTGGGCAAGTACACCTGGGTGGACGAATACCAGGAGAAGCCGCCCCCGGTGGACGCGGCGTACCGCATCGCCGCCGGCGACTTGCTCAACATCCGCGTGTGGAACCAGGAGTCGCTCACCACGCAGGCCCGCGTGCGCGAGGACGGCCGCATCAGCCTGCTCTTCCTGGACGACGTGGAGGCCGCGGGCCACACGCCGGCCCTGCTGTCGCAGCAAATCCAGACGCGGCTGAAGGACTACATCAACCACCCCGTCGTCACCGTGGCGCTGGAGATGGCGCGCCCCATCCGCGTGACGATGGTGGGCGAGGTGAACCGCATTGGCCCGCTGGAAATCGAGCCGGGCGCCAGCCTGCTCCAGGCCCTGGCCGGCGCGGGCGGCTTCACCGAGTACGCCCACAAGGACCGCATCTTCGTGATGCGGCAGGAAGAAGGCGACGCCGCTCCCGAGCGCATCCGCTTCCGCTACGACGACCTCATCCACGCCGAGGGACGCGCGCCGGCCTTCCGGCTGCGCCCCGGTGACGTGGTGGTGGTGGAGTAACCCGTGCTGGGGACGGTCCTCACCGTGGCGTGGATGGAGGTGTCCTCCGCCTCCGTCACCTACTCCACGGCCGCGCGTGTCGACTCGCGCGTGCGCTCGAACGAGGACCCCACGCCGGACGCGCCCAGCGTCGCGGGCGACACCGACGTCACGCCCCTGCTGGGCCTGGAGATTCGCGACGGCAACGCCGCGCTCCAGGTGGAGTACGGCCCGCGCATCAGCCTGCGCGAAGTCACCTTCCGCCCGCGCACCGAAGTGCAGCACATGGGCCGCCTCATTGGCCTCTGGCGCCCCGAGCGCGGCCTGTCCCTGCGCCTGTCGGAGGAGCTGGTGCTGGGCAGCGTCAACCTGCTCACCGCGGACCTGGGCTCGCTGCCCGGGGGCACGCCCGGCACCGACCCGGACGGACCGCTGCGGCCTCCGGGCAACGGCGGTCCGCTGCAACCCCTGCCCCAGGCGGACACCGTCTACTTCCTCTCGTCGGCCACCACGCTGACGGCGGACACCGGCTGGCTGGGGCGGCGGTGGAACCTCACGGGCTCAGCCGGCTTCTCCATCAGCGGCGGCATGGACGGCCCCGCCCGCGAAGCCGTGCCCCTGCAGTACGGCCCCCGCGCGGACGCGTCCCTCAGCCACGCGCTGTCGTCGCGGACCGCCATCACCAGCTCCCTCGCCGTCAACTACGCGCACTTCTCCACCGGGGCGAACAACACCATCGTCACGCTGCGCGAGGCCTGGGGTCACCGGCTGGACAGGCGCACCTCCCTGGAGGCCGGGGCGGGCGTGAGCGTGGTGAACTCCATCCCGGTGCCCCCCGCCGAAGGCGAGCCCGAGCCCGGTCCGCTGGACGGGCCCCGGACAGAGCTGCTCCCCAACCTGAATCTGGGCGTGAGCCACCGGATTCCCTCGCGCACGGCGGACTTCAATGGCCGGGCGGACCTGCGCGTCGTCCCCTTCACGGACCGGCTCACCGCGCGCGTCTATCCCCGAGCGGACCTCACGCTGACGGGGACGTGGGCCCTGGGACCCCGGGTGCGGGTCTCCGCGATTGGCGGCGGCGCGACGGCCGTGGGCGGAAGCAGCGGAGACAGCATCCTCTCCGGGGGCTTCACGGGTTCCTGGATTCTCACACGGTGGGTGTCCGTGGATACCGACGTCCGAGGAACCTGGAGCCGCTCGCCCGAACTCCCGGCCGCTCGGCTGACATGGGCGGCAACGCTGGGCCTGTCCGTGCGACAAACTGGTATTCTCTGAGGGCTGGCGCCATGGCGAAGCTCATTTTGATGTCCGTCCTCTTCCTCACCATCATCCTGCCAGCCAGGGCGGCGAGGGATCCGCATCCCAAGCGGGGGTTGAAGAAGGCCATCCTCTGGTTCGTGCTCTTCAACGCGGCATACACGTACGGCGTCGTTGTCTGGGTGCCGAGGCTCGGGTTCGGCTGAGCGAGTTTCAGAAAGGTTGACGACGGATGGTGTCCGACTTGCGCACGGTCCTCTTGGTGGAGGACGCCCCCTTCTTTCGGAAGATGCTGGGCGACTACCTGCGGGACATGGGGTTCAAGGAAGTGGTGGAGCTGCCCAGTGGGCGCGCCGCGCTCAAGCATCTGGAGACCGCCTCGCGTCCGGACCTGGTGTGCCTGGACCTGACGCTGCCGGACATCTCCGGCTATGACCTCTGCGAGCACATCCGCCGCACGCCGGTGATGGCGGACGTGCCGGTGCTGGTGGTGAGCGCGCGGGATTTGCCCGAGGACAAGGCCCACGCCGAGGAGGCGGGCGCCAACGGCTACCTGGGCAAGCCCTTCACGCAGGAGGAGTTCACCCGCCGGGTGCAGTCGCTCCTCAAGAGCAGCGCGGCGAGGAGGACTCCGTGACAGTCCCCGCGCCCGGGGCTCCCGGGCCGCGCCCATCGTTGATGCCCGCGCCGCAGCCCGCCTTCACTCCGGAGCGTCCGGAGACGAACGCCCCGGCGGACCTCATCGACTGGGGCTTCGCCATCGACGCGGTCTTCTATTTGAAGAACGCGGTGCTGCGGCACTGGTTCCTCGCCCTGGTGGTGATGGGCACGGTGTCCGCGCTGGCCGTGGGCGTCAGCAAAATCATGCCGCGCAAGTACCGCGTGGAGACGCGGATGCTGACGCAGCGCAACTTCATCATCTCCTCGCTGGCCAACCCCGGGCGCTCCATCCCCGTGGACGCGGACCAGCCCACGCGCGCCGCGTGGGAGATGGTGATGAAGCACGACAACCTGCGCTCCATCGTCGCGCAGGCGAAGCTGGTGGAGTACTGGGAGCTTCAGCGCTCACCGGCGAGCCGGCTGAAGGAGCAGGTGCTGCGCAAGCCGCCCGCGCCCATGTCGGACGACGACAAGCGCGACGCGCTCACCGCCATGCTCGAGCAGGCGATGATTGTGGGCGTGGAGGGTGGCACGGGCACGGTCTCCATCGGCGTGGAGTGGAGCGACCCGCAGCTCGCGCTCGACATCGTGAAGGCCGCGCAGCAGAACTTCCTCGACATGCGCCAGGCGGCGGAGATGGGCGCGGTGCAGGAGGCCATCACCATCCTGGAGAAGCAGGTGATTGACGAGGCCGCGGGCATCCAGCAGGCCATTGGCCAGCTCAACGCGGCGGTGAAGCGCGTGGAGGCCCGGCAGAAGAAGGAAGAGGCCAAGAAGGGGCGGCGGGGCGGCGCCGCGGCCGCGGCCAACGCCGCGCTGGGCATCAACACCGACCACCTGCTGGCGCAGATGCGCTTCATGATTCAGACGAAGCGCCGCGCCATTGGTGACGTCGAGGACTTCCGCTCGCGGCGGCTGACGGAGCTGCGCAACCAGCTCTCCGAGCAGCGCGTCATCTATTCGCCGCAGCACCCCATCATCACCGACCTGGAGCAGCGCATCTCCTCGCTCCAGGAGGACTCGCCGCAGCTCGTGGCGCTGCGCTCGGAGATGACGGAGCTCATCAACGAGTACGTGCGCAACGGCGGTGACCCGGCGGAGCTGGAGTCCGGACTGACGACGGCCGCGCTGGGCGGCGCGACGTTCGGCGGCACGCCCGCGTCGGATGACCCGGAGGTGTCCGTGGCGGCGGACAAGGTGCGCATGCTGGTGATGCGGCACCAGGAGAAGACGCGGCGGCTGGACCAGGCGCGCACGGAGCTGGAGATTTCCCGCGCGTCCATGAAGCACCGCTTCAGCGTGCTGGCGCCGCCCACCTTCCCGGAGCGGCCGTCCAAGCCGAAGGTGCAGCTCATCGTCGCCGCGGGCGTGGTGGGTGGCATTGGCCTGGGCATCTTCGCGGCGCTGGCGTTGGACATCATCCGCCGGCGGATTCTGGAGAAGTGGCAGGTCGAGCGGATTCTGAAGCTACCGGTGCTGGCGGAGCTGGAGCGCCGCTGACGCGCGCGCTCGGGGGTGCATGTCGTGACAACGTGGACGTGGTTGGACGTGGCGCTGTGCCTGGTGCAGCTTCCCGTGGCGGTGGCGTGTGGCTACCTGCTGACCCTGACGCTGTTGTCCTATCGGCCCCAGCCGCCCTCGACGCGCATCGCGCCGAGGCGGAAGTTCGACATCATCATCCCTTCCCACAACGAGGAGCTGGGCATCGCCCGGACGGTGATGAACCTGTCCGCGGTCGACTACCCGGCCCACCTGCGGCGCATCATCGTGGTGGCGGACAACTGCTCGGACGCGACGGCGCAGAAGGCCCGTGAGGCGGGCGCGCTGGTGCTGGAGCGCCAGGACACGACGAAGCGGGGCAAGGGCTACGCGCTGGCCCACGCCTTCGAGTTCAGCCAGAAGGAAGGCTTCGCCGAGGCCGTGGTCGTGGTGGACGCGGACACGGTGGTGTCGCCCAACCTGCTCACCGCGTTCGCGCTGCGCATCGAGGGTGCCGAAGGTGAGAAGGGCCAGACGGAATCTGCGCACGCCATGCAGGCGCACTACGGGGTGATGAACCCCACGGCGTCCTGGCGCACGCGGCTGATGACCATCGCGCTGGGCATGTTCCACAAGGTGCGCTCGCAGGGACGCGAGGCGCTGGGCGTGTCGTGCGGCCTGCGCGGCAACGGCATGTGCTTCACGCACCACGCGCTGGACAAGGTGCCGCATGACGCCTTCAGCGTGGTGGAGGACTTGGAGTACGGCATCCGTCTGGCCCGCAGCGGCTTCCGCGTGCACTACGTCTGGGAGGCGGAGGTGCTGGGGGAGATGGTGTCCGCGGAGAAGCAGAGCCGCTCGCAGCGGCAGCGCTGGGAGGGCGGGCGCGCGCAGATGCGCAAGCTGCACGGGTGGCCGCTGTTGAAGGACGGGTTGAGCAAGAAGGACGGCACGCTGTTGGACCTGGCCATGGACGTGCTGGTGCCGCCGCTGAGCCAATTGGTGCTGGCGGCCGTGGGCTGCTCGGTGCTGGCGGGGGCGTTCTCGGTGGTGTCCGGTGCGCCCATGCCGTGGGCGCTGGGCGTGGCGGGCTTCAGCCTGACGAGCCTGGGGCTCTACGTGCTGCGCGGCTGGTGGGTGTCCGGCGTGGGGGCTCGGGGTCTGTTGGACCTGGCCTGGGCGCCTGTGTACGTGGTGTGGAAGGTGTGGCTCATGATTCGCGGCCCCGGCGCGGAGAAGCGCGGCGAGTGGGTGCGGACCTCGCGTGAGGGCGAGAACCGGTAGCGGGTTGGGTGCACGAAGCTCAAGTCGGACTTGAGTTTCGTGCGGACTGCAGGCGCTCCTTGCACGAAACTCAAATTGGACTTGAGTTTCGTGCGTAGGAACGGCGCGCCGTGGTCATCCGCGCAGGCTGAGCGGAGGCGACATCGCGAATGGGCGTACGCTCCAAGGGACGACGAAAGCTCCATCGGGAAGGCCGCCTGTTCATCTGGTGGGTGGACGCAACGGATGGGCCGGAAACGGTCCTGCACGTCATCGCGGACGACAAGCGGTTCCACGTTCTGTATGCGTTGGAGCAACCGGCTGAGACGGGCTGCGTGGCGGTCCTCGGGAGGGAGTTTCCCGGACTCCCGGACGCGGGCGGCTCCTGGATTCGGGTGCGAGCGCCTGATTGGGATTCCACTGCCGTGGGCCCCGGCTTCGTTCGCCGCCTCATCGACTGGGCACTGACGCCGGACCGGCCACTCCTTCGCGTGGATTGGCGAGGTCTCCCCATCGAGAGTGAACACGGCTCATCCCATTGAGGTCCCCGAGGCGGTCCGCCGCAAGGCCCTGGATGCGGGTGCGTTGGCACGCAGAGGCCACGGAGATTCTCGACGTGGCCACGCGCTGGGCCGAGCACCCCACTCCGTTTTGAGGCGTTCCCTTCCCGGGGGACACGGATGTTCGTCGCGCACGAACAATGCGGGAACCGTGATGAAGAGACGAGCCTCGCATGACCCGAATGAGGCCCCACTTCTGGAACATGCACACCTCTCGTTCTTCAGAGGTGATTCGCGATGCAGTCCTTCGCACGCAGTGCGCTGTGCGTCTTCCTGTTGCTGTCGGCCTTCCTCGCGCGGGCCCAAGATGGCTACGGCACCATCATTGGCATGGTGGAAGACGTAACGACCCAGAAGCCCCTCGCCGACGTCATCGTGAGCGCGACCTCGCCCAATCTTCCGGGCGAGTACGTCGTCGTGACAGATGCGCAGGGCCACTACCGGCTCCCGCATCTTCCCTCGGGCAAGTACACGCTTCGCTACGAGTTGGAGCAGTACGAACTCTATGAACGCTCCGCCATTGCCCTGGGCGCGCAGCGCACCCTCCGCGTCAACGTGAAGTTACTCCCCGCGAGCATGGGCAGAACGGCAGCGGCGGCTCCGCCGCCAAGACTCGACGTGGGTTCCACGACGATGGGCGTGAACGTCGACCAGGAGTTCATCAAGCGCATCGCCGTCGCCCGGCCTGGTGCCCAAGGTGGGCCCACACGGTCCTTTGAAAGCCTCGCGGAGCTTTCACCCGGGAGCGCCAACGACCACTACGGCGCGAGCATCAACGGGCCGCCGGCGTCCATCTTGCCCTCGCAGACCGTGAGCCGCCGTGGCGTTCGCACACCACCGAAGGAGCCTCAGCTCGTCCTCGGTATCGTCGAGCCCTCCGAACCGACTCCGGCGCCGGTCTCCCCGTTCCACATGTACTTCCAGGGGTACGGCGTCAATCCCACCGTCAACACCGAGGAAGAGCGCTTCTCCACCTTCTCCGTCGACACGGATTCCGCGTCGTACTCGCTGACGCGGGCCTACCTGGAACGCGGAAGCCTGCCCGACGAACGCGCCGTCCGCGTGGAGGAGTTCGTCAACAGCTTCGACTACGGCTACTCGCCCCAGCGCGACGCCCCCTTCAACGTCCAGATGGAGGGATTCCCTTCGCCCGTGCGCAAGGGCTACCACGTGGTCCACATCGGCGTGAAAGCCCAGGAGGTCACCCACACGGAGCGCAAGCCGAGCCACCTCGTGTTCGTCATCGACGTGTCCGGCTCCATGGAGATGGAGAGCCGGCTGGGTCTGGTGAAACGGTCGCTCTACCTGCTCGTGAACGCGTTGGACGAACGCGACCAGGTGTCCATCGTCGTGTATGGCTCCACCGCGAGGCAGGTGCTGGAGCCGACGAGCGCCACGCACAAGCACGTCATCCGCGCCGCCATCGAGAGTCTCCACACCGAGGGCGTCACCAACGCCCAGGCGGGACTGGAGCTGGGCTATTCGCTCGCGGCCTCGCACTTCGTGGAGGGCGGCATCAACCGCGTCATCTTGTGCTCGGACGGCGTGGCCAACACCGGAATCACGGACGCGGATGGCATCTGGAACCGCATCCGTGAACACGCGGAGAAGGGCATCACGCTGTCCACCGTGGGCTTCGGCATGGGCAACTACAACGACGTGCTGATGGAGCGCCTGTCTCACGTTGGCGAGGGCAACTACGCGTACGTCGACCGTCTCCAGGAAGCCCACCGACTCTTCGTCCGTGACCTCACCGGTACACTCCAGGTGGTGGCCAAGGACGTGAAGCTCCAGGTGGAGTTCAATCCGAAGGCCGTGTCCCACTTCCGACTGCTTGGCTACGAGAACCGCATGCTCACGAAGGAGCAGTTCTCCGATGACCGCGTGGACGCGGGCGAAGTCGGCGCGGGCCACTCCGTCACCGCGCTCTATGAAGTGAAGCTGACCGAGGCCTCGAAGTCCCTCGGCACCCTGCGCATCCGCTACAAGGCGCCCATGGGCGGGGCCTCCAAGCTCATCGAGAAGCCGCTGCCCTCCAAGGTGCTACGCCCCGCCTATGGCAGCGCCGCACCGCCCACGCGCCTGTCCTACGTGGCCGCCGCCTTCGCCGAGAAGCTCCGAGGCTCGTACTGGGTGCGCACCCTCAGCTACGACACCCTGGGCTCCCTGTGGCAGGAGCTCGGACAGCCGCTGAAGGAGCGTGCGGATGTCGTGGAGCTGGGAGGCCTCATCCAGAAGGCTCGCGCGATGGACCGCCGCACGGACCGCTTCGAGGCCTTCGCTCCGGTGAGCACGATGGACTTCGACCGCGTGCCCACCCTGCCCTGAGCCCCGCGCCCGCGCCTGGCGTCACGTCCCTCCCATGACGGGACGATTTCACCAGGCGCGAGCGCCAGCCTCCGTCACAGCGCCGAAACCCTGCCCACCGCGAAGGGCATGGGGGCCTCCTCCAAAGGCCCACTCCGGCACCGCGGCGAAACCTCGCGCCGACACCCCATCAGGGCGCCGCGTCCATCCCCGCCGCGAAGAGCACCGAGGCCTCCGCGACCTTCACCGTCTCCATCTGCTTCAAGTGGAGCACGCGCATGTCCTTGAGCGACCGGAACGCGTCCAGCAACTCCAGGATGCCGCCTCGGCCCTCGCGGTAGGCGTCCTCCGCCATCCGGCGCATCGTGGGCAGCCGCTCCACCACGTCCTGCTCCAAGCGCACCAGCGCGCTCTTGCGGCCCTCCAGGACGGCGTGCGCCCGGGACAGCTCCGCGCGGGCCTCGGCCAGCTCCGCGTCCAACGCGCGGGCCTCCGCCTGCATCTCCGCGGACGCCCGGGCGATGGAACCCTGGTTCCGGTCGAACAGCGGCAACGGCAACCCCACGCCCACCATGGCGATGGTGCTCTTCTCGTTGCGCGTGAGCATCACGCCCGCCGCCACGGAGGGCACCGGCAGCCGGTCCCTGCGCGCCACGTCCAGCCCACCACGCGCCACCTCCTGCCGCGCCCTCGCCGCCACCAGCGACGGCCGGCGCTGCTGCGCCGACTCCCACAGGAGCGGAAGGTCCGGCAGGGACTCGGTGGTGCGCAGCGTGCCCTGCGCCCGAGGGTGCCACCCTTCGATGCCGAGCAACGCCGCCAACCGCCCGGAGGCATCGTCCACGCTGGCACGCGCGTTCATCACCTCCACCTCCAACGCGCGGCTCTCCACTTCGATGCGCTCCACGTCGTACCGGCTGGAATCACCCGCCGAGGCGCGGCCCTTCACCACCTTCTCCACCCGGCCCAGGTCCACCGACGTCTCCTGCAGGACGCGCAGCTCCTCCTGGTTCGTCAGCAGCGCCGCGAAGGCCTCGCGCACGGCGAACGCCCGCTCCGCCACCGAGGCCTTCACCCGCGCCTGCTCCGCGGACACGTTGCGCTCCGCCAATTCACGGCGGACACCCCGCTGCCCGAAGATGAGCAGCGGCTGCTCCAACGACAGCTCGTGCACCACGGACGAGCCCGTGTTCACCCCCGCCGCCAGCAACTGCGTGCCGTAGCTGAACGACGGGTTGGGCAGGATGTTCGCCTCGACCCGGTCCGCCGCCGCCACGTCCACGCGTGCACGCTCCGCCGCGGTCCAGGGGCTGCGCTCGTCCAACAGCGTCAGCGCCTGCTCCAGCGTGAGCTCGGACGGCGGCGCGGTCCCGGTCCGCTTCTGCTCCAGCGTCACGGGGGCCGCGGCCTGCTCCGCGCCCGCGCTCCCGGCCATCAGCAGGCACAGGGTGCCCCATGTGATGAACCGCTTCATTCCGTCACCTCCGCCTCGCCCTGAACGCCTTCCAGCACCAACGACAGACATGGAACTCCCTCTGTGCTCAAACGCCCCTCGGGCTTCGGCTCCGCCCAGTGGGCGCGCACCGGCATGAAGCGCTTCAGGCCGCCACCCACGGACCGCAGGCCGCCACGAAGCGTGGGACCGGCCCCGGCATCGCGAGGACCGGCATCGCTGCTCCAACGGTGGCGGGCCTTGCTCCCGGCCCGCCGAAACGCCGAAGCGCCGCTGGGTGCAACACCCGACCACCGGACGCGTGTCCCGCTGAAGCGCCTCACGCCGCCACCCCCGTCGTGCCGTGCACGGGGCCGTGGCCCTTCGGCTCGAGGTGCCCCACGCCCTCGTCCAGGTCCAGGTCCTCGTCATCCTTCGAGCCCGAGGAGGACGTGCTGTTGCCCACGATGACGGCGTAGAAGGCCGGCAGCGCGAACAGCGACACCAGCACCGCCGTCACCAGCCCGCCGATGATGACCACCGCGAAGGGCCGCTGCGTCTCGCTGCCCGCGCCGCTGGAGAGCGCCGCCGGCATCAGCCCCAGCATCGCCAGCAGCGCCGTCATCAGCACCGCGCGGAAGCGGCTGGCCGCGCCCGCCGGAAGCGCCGTGTCCAGCGCCTCGCCCGCCTTGCGCCGGTCATCCACCGCGCTCACCACCAGCAGCGACGCCAGACACACCTGCCCCAGCAGCGTGATGAAGCCCACCGCCGCGCTCACGGACAACGGGATGCCCGTGACGGCCAGCGCGAGCACGCCGCCGCACATCGCGAAGGGCGCTCCCGCCAACACCGCGCCCGCGCTGCGCATGGAGCCCAGCGCCGCGTACAGCAGCGCGAACACCACCAGGAACGAGATGGGCACGATGACCGCCAGCCGGCCCAGCGCGCGCTCCTGGTTCTCGAACTCGCCGCCCCACTTGAGGAACGTGCCTTCGGGCACCGTCACCTCGCGCTCCACCGTGGCCATGGCCTCCTGGATGGTGGAGCCCATGTCGCGGCCCTCCACGTTGAACTTCAGCGCCAGGGTGCGGCTGTTCGCCTCGCGATTGATGCTCGCGCGGCCCAGCGCCTTCTCCAGCTTCGCCACCTCGCGCAACGGCACCTGGCCGCCATTGGCGGTGGGCACCCGGATGTTGCCGATGCGCGCCTCGTCATCCCGCTCCGAGCCCGGGAGGATGACGCGCACCGGGACGGGCCGCTCCTGCTCCCACAGCTCCGTCACCACCCGGCCGCCCAGCGCCGTCTCCACCAGGTCCTGCGCCGCGGCCACGTCCACGCCCACGCGCGCCAGCGCCGGGCGGTCCAGCACCACCTGGAGCTGCGGCACGCTGGAGTCGCGGTAGAGCCCCAGGTCCACCACGCCCTCCACCTTCTGGAGCGACGTGACGGCCTGCTCCAACGTGCCGCGCATGGCCGCCAGGTCGGTGCCGAAAATCTTCAGCACCACCTTGCCACGCACGCCGCTGATGGCCTCCTCCACGCTGTCCTTGATGGGCTGCGAGAAGTTGAAGGCGACGCCCGGAATCTCCAGCAGCGAGGCGCGCATCTCCCGCACCAGCCGCTCCTTGTCCCAGCCCTTGCGCCACGTCTCCTCGGCGTTGAAGCGGACGAAGGTCTTGCCCATGTTCACGGCTTCGTTGTCCGTGCCGTCCTCCGGGCGGCCCTGCTCGACGAGCACCTCCTTCACCTCGGGGAAGTCGAGCAGCCGGCGCCGCACCTCCAGGAGGATGTCCGCGCCCTTGCCCAGGGAGATGCTGGCCGGCATCTCCACGAAGATGTTGATGTCACCTTCGTCCAGCTCCGGGAGGAACTCACTGCCCACCCGCGAGCCCACCACGCCGGTGACGAGCACCAGCGCCGCCATGCTCGCGAACACCATCACCTTGCGCGGCATCAGCCAGGACACCGCGCGGGCGTAGCCGTCCCGCAGCGTCGTCAACAGCTTCGGCTCCTTCACTTCCGCGTCCTGGGGCCGCAGCAGCAGCGCGCACAGGGCGGGCACCACCGTCAGCGCGAAGACGAGCGCGCCCACCAGCGCGAAGCTGTACGTCAGCGACAGCGGACGGAAGATGCGGCCTTCCACGCGCTCCAGCGTGAAGACGGGGATGAGCGCGGCGATGATGATGGCCATCGCGAAGAAGGTCGGCCGCGCCACGTCCAGCGCCGAGCGCAGGATGAGGCCCAGCATCTCCCGCCGCTTCCGGGGCCGCTGCACGCCCGCCTCATGCAACACGTTCTCCACCAGCACCACCGCGCCATCCACGAGGATGCCGAAGTCGATGGCGCCCATGGAGATGAGGTTGGCGGGCAGGCCCACCATCTTCAGGCCGATGAACGCGGTCAGCAGCGCCAGCGGGATGACGGACGCGACGATGAGCGAGCAGCGCAGGCTGCGCAGGAACAGCCACGCCACCGCCACCACCAGCAGCGCGCCGTGCATCAGGTTGTGGTGCACCGTGGACAGCGTGTGCCCCACCAAATCGTTCCGGTCGTAGAAGGCCTCGATGCGCATGCCCTTGGGCAGCACGTGCGAGTTCAGCTCCGCCACCTTCGCGTGCACGCCCTCCAGCACCGTGCTGGGGTTCTCCCCGCGGCGCAGCAGGACGACGCCCTCGGTGACGTCCATGTCCAGGTTGTGGCTCACCGAGCCGCGGCGCGGCGTGTGCGACGCCACCACGCGCGCCACGTCGCCCACCGTCACCGGCGTGCCGTCCTCGCTCTTGAGCACGATGCTCTGCACGTCCCGCGCGTTGCGCAGGTAGCCCACGCCGCGGATGAGCAGCTCCTGGTCACCCTGGCGCAGGAAGCCGCCGCCCACGTTGCGGTTGGAGCGCTCCAGCGCCTCGGTGACGTCCGCCAGCGTCAGCTCGTGCGCGAGCAGCCGCGACGGGTCCACCTGCACGTGGAACTCCTTTAGGAAGCCGCCCAGGCTGAGCACGTCCGCCACGCCGGGCACCTGGCGCAGGTGCCGCGCGATGTTCCACTCCATCTCCGAGCGCGTCTCGGTGAGGGTGTGCCGGTCGCTCAGCACGCGGAACTGGTAGATTTTGCCCAGCGGCGTGGCCTCGGGCGCCAGCCGCACGTCGGCGCCGTCCGGCATGTCCGCGTTGGACATGCGCTCCCCCACGATGGTGCGCGCCCGGAACGGGTCCACGCCGTCATCGAAGGTGAGGAAGATGAGCGACAGCCCGAAGAGGCTCTCGCTGCGCATCTGCACCATGCCCGGCGTGCCGTTGAGCACGCGCTCCAGGGGCACCGTCACCTGCCGCTCGATTTCCTCGGGCGCCAGCCCGGGCATCTGCGCGATGACGTTCACCTGGAGGTTGGTGACGTCCGGAAACGCCTCCACCGGCGTCTCCAGGTAGGCCTTCACACCGAAGAGACCGATGCCCAGCGTCAGCAACAGGACGGGCAGGCGGCTCTTCACACAAAACGCGATGAGTGCTCTCAACATGGGTGGGTGTCCTCGCCGCGCCTAGAGAAGCTGGTCCGCCGCGCCGTCCAGCAGCAGCGCGCCGCGAGTGACGACCTGCTCACCCGGTGAGAGACCGCCGATGACCTGCACCCGCCCATCCACCGGCTGGGCGACGACGACAGGCCGCCGCACGTAGGTGCCCGCGGCCGCCTCCTGCACGTACACCACCGAGTCCTTGCCGTTGCGCAGCAGCACCGCCTCCACCGGCAGCGTCAGGATGGCGTCCGGCGAGTCGATGCGGACGCGCCCGAACATGCCGGGGCGCAGCCCGTTGGCGGGCGTGTCCAGGGTGATGCGCACCGGCGCCGTCCGCGAGCCCCCAGCCACCACCGCGCCCACCCACTCCACCTTGCCCGCCAGCGGCGCGTGCACCGACGGCAGCGTCACCTGCACCCGCGCGCCCTCGTGCACCAGGGACAGGTCGCGCTCGAACACGTCCGCCATCACCCACAGCGCGGAGGGGTCACCCACCTCCACCAACGGGTCCCCGCCCGGCTGCACGGCGAGGCCGTCCACCGCGCTCCGGCTCAGCACCGTGCCCGCCAGCGGCGCGCGCAGCACCACCGTCGTTCCGTTGCCCGTGCCCACGAAGCCCACCGACGCCTTCGCCCGCGCCAGCTCCGCCTGCATCTCCGCCAGCCGCGTCTCCGCCGCCAGCCGCTCGCGCTCGGTGGTGACGCCCTGCTCGAACATGCGGACCTCGCGCTCGAAGGCCAACTGGGCCTCGCGCAGCGTCGCCGTCGCCGTGGCCACCGCCGTGCGCGCCGCCGCGGCCTCCGGGCAGTCCAGTGTCACGAGCGCATCCCCCGGCTTCACGGTGTCACCGGTGCGCACATGGACGCTCACCACCCGACCCGCCAAGGGCGGCACCACGCGGGACAGCGCTCCATCTCGGAAGGCCACGCGCGCCGGGGCCTGGACCGCCGCGCTGCTGGCATCCGCCTTCACCGGGGTGACAGTGACGAAGGCCCGGGAGGCCTCGGCGAGCTGCACCACGCCCTCCTTCAGAGGCGCGGGGGCCGCGCGCTCGGGGGGGGCGGGAGGGGCGGAGGCGCCCGAGCAGGCGGCGGTGGAGAAGGCCCAGAGGCCAAGGAGCAGGGTCCTGTTCATGCCCAGGCCCCTGAGCAAGTCCGGGCCCACCGCGCCACATCCTCAACCCCCTGGAATCATTGAGGAAGGCGACGCTCGCCGAGCAGGCGTGACTGGTGCTTATTGAACCACCTGTGCACTTTCGCCACAGTGCCCGGCGTGCGCATCTCCACGAAACTGGGCCTGGGCCTGACGCTGACCAGCGCCATCATCCTGGGGGCCTACGGCTACAGCCAGCTCCAGCGGGAGGAGTACGACCTGCGGACGGCCACCGAGCAGTCGACGCGGCTGCTGGCCACGGCCCTCCAGGTGGCCATGGAGAACGCCTTCCGGGACGGACAGGCGGGGGACGTCAACGAAATCCTCGAGTCGCTGGAGCGCCGCGACCCCACGGTGGACCTGTTCGTCTTCGACGCGCGGGGCGCGGTGATGGTGCGCTCGCCGGGCAGCACCCAGACGCTCCACCTGGTGGAGGACGCGTCCCAGCGCGTGTTGAAGACGCGCCACTCGCTCACCCACTTCGCGGGCCCGGACAAGCTGTCCCACCTGCTCGTCGTCCTGCCGCTGCTCAGCGACGACGGCGGCGCCATTGGCGCGCTGGGCGTGGTGAAGCCCCTGGACGGGCTGCGGCAAGACTTGGAGCACACCACCCGGGCCACCGTGCTCTCGGTGCTGACGCTCATCGCGGGCATCTCCGTGGTGGGGTGGCTGCTGCTGATGCTCTACCTCCAGCAGCCCCTGGAGCGCGTGGTGCGCGGCATGCGCGCGGTGCGCGGCGGCGACTTCACCGCCACGGTGGTGGCCGGCGGCGACGACGAAGTGGGCGAGGTGGTCCACGCCTTCAACGCCATGGTGACGGAGCTGCGCGTGGCGCGGCTGCGCCTGTCGGAGGAGGCGGACTCGCGGCTCGCGCTGGAGGCGGGCCTGCGGCGCGTGGACAAGCTGGCCGCCGTGGGGCAGCTCTCCGCGGGGCTGGCGCATGAAATCGGCTCGCCGCTGCTCATCCTCAACGGGCGCGCGCAGGCCCTGGCCGCGCGCGCGGAGCTGCCGGACGACGTGCGGCGCAACGCGCGCATCCTGGTGGAGCAGTCGGAGCGCATCGAGCGCATCGTCCGCCAGCTCCTGGACCTGGCGCGCCGCAAGCCCTCGCGGTTGGAGCCGCTGGACGCACTCGCCTCGGTGCGCGCCGTGGTGGACCTGCTGGAGTTCGACGCCCGCAAGCGCGACGTCCGGCTGACGTTCCACTTCGAGCCCGCCCTGCCCCAGGTGATGGCGGACGGCGACGGCTTGCAGCAGGTGACGCTCAACCTGCTCACCAACGCGCTGCGCGCCACGCCCCGGGGCGGCGAGGTGCGCGTGACGCTGAAGCCCTCCACCTTCCAGCCCGCCCCCGGCCTGCGCGAGCGCCACGGCGTGTGCCTCTCCGTGGAGGACACCGGCGTGGGCATGGACGCGGCGGCGCTGGAGCGCGTCTTCGAGCCCTTCTTCAGCACCTGGGGCACCCACGGCGGCACGGGCCTGGGCCTGCCGGTGGTGAAGGCCATCGTCGCCGAACACGGGGGCGCCGTGACGGTGACGTCACAGCAGGGCCAGGGCAGTCACTTCGTCGTACACATCCCTTCCGCGACGGAAGAGGGAACGGGGGCGGTATGAGCACTCCCAAGAAGCGTCTGCTCGTCCTGGATGACGACGCGGGGGTGGTGGACTTCCTCTGCGAGAGCCTGGACGCGCGCGGCTACGAGGCCGTGGGCCGCACGTCGCCCGAGGAGGCGCTGAGCCTCTTCGAGCGCGAGCCCTTCGACCTGGTCATCACCGACGTGGAGATGCCGCGCATGCGGGGCACCGAGGTGCTGGAGGCGCTGCTGACGCGCAAGCCGGGCCAGCTCGTGGTGCTCATCACCGCCTTCGGCAGCGTGGAGCTGGCGGTCGCGGCGGTGAAGGCCGGCGCCTGCGACTTCGTGACGAAGCCGTTCAACATCGACGCGCTCGTCCTCACGCTGGAGCGCGCCTTCCGCGAGCGGCAGCTCCGCCGCGAAATCGTGCGCCTGCGCGCCGCCGTCCCCGGGGACACGCCCGGAGGCCTGGTGGCCCGCAGCGCCGCCATGCAGAAGGCGCTGGAGGTCTCCCGCCGCGCGGGGCGCAGCGACGCCACAGTCCTCCTGACGGGGGAGACAGGCACCGGCAAGAGCTCCCTGGCCCGCTTCATCCACGAGTCCAGCAACCGGCGCGCCCAACCCTTCCTCCAACTCAACTGCGCCGCCCTGCCCGCGAGCCTAGCGGAGAGCGAGCTGTTCGGCGCCAGGCGCGGCGCGTACACCGACGCGCGCGAGGACCGGGCCGGCGTCTTCGTGTCCGCGGGCGGCGGGACGCTGTTCCTCGACGAGGTGGGCGAGCTGTCGCTGGAGGTGCAGGCCAAGCTGCTCCAGGCGCTGGAGACGGGGCGCGTGCGCCCGCTGGGCTCGAGCACGGAGACGCCCGTGCGCGCCCGCGTGCTGGCCGCCACCAACCGGCCGCTGGAGACGCTGCTGCGCGAGGGCCGCTTCCGCGCGGACCTCTACTACCGGCTCAACGTCATCCGCATCGAGGTGCCCCCGCTGCGCGAGCGGCGCGAGGACATCCTCCCGCTGGTGGACTTCTTCCTCGGCCGGCTGGGCGAGCAGCAGTCACGCGAGGTGCTGGGCGTGTCCGCCAGCGCCATGAAGCGGCTGATGGCCCACGCCTGGCCCGGCAACGTGCGCGAATTGGCCAACCTGCTGGAGCGCGCGGTGGCCCTGGCGGACCACGACACGCTGGTGCCGGAGGACTTCGACCTGCCGGGCGGCGACGACAGCGGCATCACCTCGCTGCTCAACCGCGCCTCGGGAGAAGACGCGCCCCTGGAAGAGGTGGAGCGCGCCTATGTGCGCCGGGTGGTGGAGGCGCAGGGTGGCAACAAGGCCGCCGCCGCGCGCATCCTGGGCATCAACCGGCGCACGCTGTACCGCAAGCTGGACCTGGAGGAGTAGGCCCCGCGGACCTCAGTCCGCCAGCGGCATGCCCCAGTCGGGCTGGCCGCGCTCACCCATCACCCAGCGGTACACCTCCAGCACCTGCTCCGCCTTCGCCTTCCAGGTGAAGTACTTGAAGACGCGCTCGCGGGCGCGCTCGCCCATGGGACGGATGACGGACGGGTCCGCGGCCAGCTTCGCCAGCACCTCGCGCACGCGGGCGACGATTTCCTCCGGCGTCCCCATGGGGATGGCGAAGCCCGTGGCCGGGCTCACGATTTCACCCGGACCGCCGTAGTCCATGACGATGGGCACCAGCCCCAGGGCCATGGCCTCGCACACCACCGCGCCGCCGAACTCGCGCACGCTGGGGAAGCCGAAGATGTGGTTCTTCGCCAGCCGGTCCTGGAGCTCGTGGTGCTTCACCCAGCCGGCGAACGTCACGCCGGACTCGATGCCGTCGCGCGCCGCCTGGGCCTTGAGGTTGGCCATCTCCTGCCCGTCACCGATGTACTCCAGCACCACCTTGCCCTCGCGGATGAGCGGCGCGGCGGCCTCCATCAGCATGGCCATGCCCTTGTAGGGTACGAAGCGGCCCACGAAGGCCACCCGCAGCGGCAGCTCCACCGGGCCCTCCGACTTCGCCGTGCCGAAGCGCCGCACGTCGATGGCGTTCTCCGGCACGTACACCGTCTTGCCCTGCCACCGGTCCGACACCTGCCCCCGCGTGGCGCGCGAGCCGGTGATGATGGCGGACGCGTTGTCCCGCGTGGACTTGTAGAAGGGCATCAGCTTGTAGGCGTCCCGGATGTAGCTGAGCCACTCCTTCTCCCGCCGCCGCGCGCCGCCGAAACCCTTGGGCCAGGGCAGGCCGCCATTGAGCGGCCCCATGACGAAGGGCACGCCCGCCTTCTTGCACCGCGCCGCCAGCGTGCTGGGCGTGGTGGGGCTGATGGGCGTGTAGCGGTGCACCAGGTCGAACTCGCCCGCCTCGATGCGCGGACCGAAGCGGCGCCAGAGCACCTCCTCGAAGTAGTAGTAGGGCAGCGCGCTGAGCGCGGTGGCCGTGGTCCACCCCACGCCGGTGCTGCCCCGCAGCACCTCGCCCACCTTGTCGAGTGGCTTCTCCACCGGCGTGGAGTCCAGCGCCGTGAACTGCGAGCCCTCCTGCACGCCCTGCTTCAGGATGTTCTCCCGGTTGCGGACATGGGTGACCAGGTGAACGTCGGCCACTTCGGCCAGCGCGTGGTAGAGCGACCAGCCCTCCAGCGGGACGCTCACCCAGTCAGGGTTGCACAGCTCGGCAATCAAGAGGACGCGTGGGCGGGGAGCAGGCATACGTGCCACTCCATCTATCCCAACCCGTGCCTGGGATGTAGCCTCCTCCGGTCCCGATGTACGCCCCCCACCGGCCGCCCTACCTGCGCTTCGCCGCGCTGCTCGCAGTCCTGGTGCTGGCCACCGTGGGCGGCGCCATCCTGCACCCCGTGGTCGCATTGGCCCCAGTCCTGGGGATTGGGGTGGTGTGGGTCATCCTGAAGGTGCCGGTGAAGTACCCGGTGTTGGTGGTGACCTGGCTCGTCCTCGCGGTGGACTACGTGCCGGAGCGGCCCCAGGCGGGCCTGTGGCCCTCACCCCTGTACCCGTTGGGCGAATTGATGTTCGCGCAACTCAGCTACATCACCAAAATCGGGGCGTTGCGCTTCCCCTTGGTGGACGTGCTCATCGTCGGGCTGATGGGGCTGGCGATGTACCGGCGGGTGAAGGGGTTGAAAATCGACCCGGAGCCCATGCCCATGCCCCGGCCGCTCATCGCCGTGGTGGCGCTGTCCCTGGTCGCCATCCTCTGGATTGAGGTGCGGGGTATCGCCCGGGGCGGGGACATCAAGAACTCGCTCTGGCAATGGCACCAGGCCGCGATGATGCCCTTCATCGTCGCGATGTATCACTACGCCATGCGGGGCCCCGAGGACTGGCCCGCCTTCGCGAAGACCATCATCCTGGCCGGCCTCACCAAGTCCGCGGTGAGCACCTACTTCGCCATGGTGGTGGTGCACGAGCTGGGTGTGGAGGTGGAGTACACCACGTCCCACTCCGACTCGATGACGTTCGTCTTCGCCCTGCTGGTGTCGACGATGCGGGTCATCGAGAAACCCAAGGCCGCGCACGTGCTGAGAGGGCTGCTCATCATCGCGCTCATCGGCATTGGCATGGTCTTCAACGACCGGCGACTGGCCTACGTGAGCTTCATGGGCTGCCTGATGGCGGCCTTCCTCATCAACCCGTGGACGCCGCTGAAGCGCTTCCTGGTCCGGCTGGCGCCGCTCTTCATTCCCTTCATCATCGTGTACATGGCGGTGGGGTGGAACTCGGGCTCGTCCGCCTTCGCGCCGGTGCAGACCATCCGCTCGCTGATTGACGGCCAGGGCGGCGAGGGCAACCTGGACTACCGCGACATCGAGAACCTGGACATGATCGCCACGTGGGCCCAGTTCCCCATCCTGGGCACCGGCTACGGGCACGAGTTCCTGGAACCCATCCCCCTGCCGGACATCGCCTTCGTCTTCCCCCAGTACCGCTTCCATCCCCACAACTCGCTGCTGGGGCTGTTCGCGTTCGGGGGATGCTCGGCTACACGGGCGTGTGGCTGTACCTGGCCGTCACCGTCTACCTGGTGGTGCGCTCGTACCACCGCTGCGACGTGTCGGAGTACCGCGCCGCCGCGCTCATCATCGTGGGACTGGTGGCCACGTACATCAACCAGGTGTTCGGAGACATGGGCATCATCTCGTACATCTGCACGTTCCAGATATCGCTGGCCGTGGCGATGACGGGGAAGCTCGCCGTGTACACCGGCGCGTGGCCCATGCCGCACAGCCGGCTGATGGGGCCCGCGCCCACCGCGCCGGTGCCGCCGCCGGGCGCCATCCACTACCCCAACGAAGAAGACGCCCCGGCGCCCGCCGCGCGCGAGGGCAACGCGTAAGGGTTACAGCAGCGTGCCGCGGAGGATGAACTCCGCCGTGGTGAAGTAGATGACCAGCCCGCTGACATCCACCAGCGTGGCCACGAAGGGCGCGGACGCGCTCGCCGGGTCGAAGCCCATCCGCCGCAGCAGGAACGGCAGCATCGCGCCCGCCAGCGTCCCCCACGTCACCACGCCCAGCACGGACAGGCCCACGGTGAAAGCCACCTTGAGGAAGTGCTCGCCGTAGAGGTGGAACAGCTCCTGCCACAGCAGGATGCGCGTCACGCCCACCGCGCCCAGCACCGCGCCCAGCAACAGGCCGGACACGATTTCGCGCCGCAGCACCCGCCACACGTCGCGCAGCCGCACCTGCGCCAGCGCCAGCGCGCGGATGACCAGCGTGGAGGCCTGGCTGCCGGCGTTGCCCCCGGCGGAGATGATGAGCGGCACGAAGAGGCTGAGCACCACCGCGCGGGCAATCTCGTCCTGGTAGCGCGTCATCGCGGTGGCGGTGAGCATCTCCGACAGGAAGAGCACCAGCAGCCAGCCCGCGCGCTTCTTCAGCATCGCGCGCAGCCCCACCTCCAGGTACGGCGCGCCCAACGCCTCCGTGCCACCCACCTTCTGGATGTCCTCGGTGGCCTCCTCCTGCACCACGGTGACGATGTCGTCCACGGTGACGATGCCCTTCATCCGCCCCTGCCCGTCCACCACGGGGATGGCCACCAGGCCGTGGCGTCCGAAGAGGCGCCCCACCTCCTCCTGGTCCGTGTCCTCGCGCACACGCACCAGGTCCGTGCGCATCACCTCCCGCACCACCTTGTCCGGCGTGGCCTGGAAGAGCTGGCGCAGCGACACCACGCCCACCAGGCGCTGCTCCGCGTCCAGCACGTAGGCGTAATAGACGGTCTCCACCTGCTCCCGGGCCTGCCGGCGCAGGTAGCTGAGGGCCTCGTCGATGCGCAGCTCCGGGCGCACGCGGACGAAGCGCGGGTTCATCAGCCCGCCCGCCGCGTCCTCGCCGTACGCCAACAGGGCCCGCACCTCGCGCAGGGACGGCGCGTCCAGCAGGGCCAACCAGTCCTCCCGCTCCTCCGGGGGCAGCCGCTGCACGACGTCCGCCGCGTCATCCGGCGCCATCACCCGCAGCCACGTGCCCCGCTCCCCGGGCGAGAGCGCCTGGAGCAGGCCCACCTGCTCCGGCGGCTCCAGGGTGGCGAAGAAGTCCCGCGCGCGCTCGGGACGCAGCAGGTGGAAGCCCTCCACCCGCTCGCGAGGCGACAGCACGGGCCACGCGTCGCGCAGCTCATCCTCGTGGACCGCCTCGGCCTCGGCCTCCATGACGACTCCCCCCTCGCCGTGGCCCCACCCACGGCGTCACCGCGCTGGCGCCCCAGGCTCCCCGGGCAGCACCACGTGGAAGGTGCTCCCCGAGCCCTCGCCGCCCGGTGACTCCGCCCAGATGCGGCCCCCGTGGCGCTCGACGATGCCGCGGGCGATGGACAGGCCCAGCCCGAGCCCGCCGTACGAAATCCCGTGCGCGCGACTGAAGCGCTCGAAGATGTGCTCCAGCTTCCCGCCCGGAATCCCCAGCCCGTGGTCCACCACCTCCACGTGCACGCGGCCCGCCTCCTCACGCGCGGCGAGCCGGATGCGTCCGCCCTCCGGCGAGTAGCGCAGCGCATTGGAGACCAGGTTGGTGAACACCTGGTCCAACCGCTCGCGGTCCCCCGGCACCACCAGCCCCTCCGGCGCGTCCAACTCGATGCGCTGGCCGTCTGGCAGGGGCTCGAAGTGCTCCGCCACCTCGCGCAGCAGCGAGCTCACGTCCAGCATGGAGGGCCGCAGGTGCAGCTCGCCCCGCTGGATGCGGCCCACGTCGAGCAGGTTCTCCACCAGCTTCGCCATCCGATTCACGCTGCGGTGCAGGCCGTGCAGCGCCTTGTCCATGCCCTGCGGCAAGGTGTCCCCCGCCCGCACGGTGGCCAGGTGCGCGAAGCTCCGCGCCGCCTGGAGCGGCGTGCGCAGCTCGTGCGCCGCCATGGTGAGGAACATGTCCTTGGCCTCGCTGGCCGCGCGCAGCGTCTCCACCGCATGGCGCGCGTCGTCGATGTCCGTCGCCGTGGACACCCAGCCGGCGAGCTGACCCCGCTCATCCCGCTCCGGGATGGTGCGCGTCAGGAACCAGCGGTAGTCCCCCTCCGAGCGCCTCAGCCGGCATTCCCGCTCCAGGGGCCTTCCTTCGTTCTGGGCCTTTTGCCACGCGGAGCGGAGGGCGGGCACGTCCTCCGGGTGCAGGCAGCGCAGCGTGTCCTTCCACTGCCGCCCCTGCTCCGGCGTCAGCCCCGCGTAGTCCAGCCAGCCCCGGTTGGCGTAGCCGATGCTTCCGTCCACCAGCAGCTCCCAGACGAACTGGGGCATGGTGTCCACCATCCTGCGGAAGCGCAGCTCGCCCTGCTGCTCCAGCATCCGCCGCTCGCGCTCCCACAGCGTGGACTCGTGCTGCTGGAGCCGCTGCTGCTCCAGGTACAGCCCGACGAAGGCCTCCACCTTCCAGCGCAGCACGTCCGGGTGGAAGGGCTTCACCACGTAGTCCGCGGCGCCCATCGCGTAGCCATGCACCAGGTGTGCTTCGTCACGGCTGTGTGCCGTGAGGAAGATGATGGGCGTGAAGCGCGTGCGCTGGCGCTGACGGATGAGACGGGCCGTCTCGAAACCGTCCACGCCGGGCATCTGCACGTCCAGCAGGATGACGGCGAACTCCTCCTGGAGCAGCCACCGCAGGGCCTCCGGACCGGACATGGCCCGCACCAACCGCTGGCCGAGCGGCTCCAGGACGGCCTCCAGCGCGAGCAGGTTGGCCGCGTTGTCGTCCACCAGCAGGACGGGTGCATGGAACGTGGGTTGCTCGGGCGCTCTCACCCGCGATGCCTCCCTTCGGGCCTGAACCCCAGGCGGTAATGCGCCGTGGGCCGTCTGGCAACGGGTCCGGCCCGCTCCTCCCGTTGGTCACCGGGCGACAACAGGGGCCCCGGTCAGGACGTTCCCATCATGGGCCGCGTCCACCGGCCTCACCAGTCCAGGAACGACGCCGGGTGGGCCAGTGACGGCCCGCAAACACCTGCGCATGCGGGAGGACGTCCTACCGTGTGCCCCGCTACACCACCGCCCGCTGGAGCATCAGCGCGAGCATGTCCGCGCTGCGCTCGCTGCTGAACGTCGTCTCCACCTTCCGGCGGCCCGCCTCGCCCAGCCGGTGTGCCTCCTGGGCATCACGGGCCACGGCCTCCAGCTTGTCCGCCAGGACCTGGGGCTGCTGCGGGGGGACGAGGATTCCGTCCACGCCATCATCCACCAGCTCCGGCACACCGCCCGCGCCCGTCACCACCACGGGCACGCGCATGGCCATGGCCTCCATGATGGCGACGCCCAGCGGCTCCTGGAGGCTGGCCAATGAGAAGATGTGCGCGCGCTCGATTTCCCCGCGCACCGTGTCCTCACTCACCGCGCCCAGCAGCGTCACCGCGTCGCCCAGACGCGTCTCCTGGAGTTTGGCCTCCAGCACCTTGCGGTACGTGGTGCCGCCCGCCTCGTCCTCGCCCGCGATGGCCAGCCGCGCGTCCAGCCCCTTCGCGCGCAGCAGCCCCACCGCGTCGATGAGGTCCGCGTGGCCCTTGCAGGGGTTGAGACGGCCGCAGGAGAAGATGCGCAGCGGGCCTTCGCCCGTCCACGGCGCGTACGCCACGGAGCGATTGAACTTGCGCAGCTCCACGCCCATGGGCGCCAGCTCGATGCGCGACGGCAGCGCGCCGGCCAGCTCGTCGTTCACTTCCTGGAGCAGCTTCTTCGTGATGACGAAGGCGAACTGCGCGTGCCGCCACTTCTCACGCTGGTTGGGGCCGTAGTCGTAGAGCGGCCCGTGCAGCGTCAGGCTGTACGTGAGCCCCGACAGGAGGTGGGCGAAGAGCGCCACGTGCGCGGCGTTGGCGCAGGAGTGCACGTGGACGTGCGTCCAGCCACGCTCCCGCGCCAGCGAGGCCAGCCGGCCGCCCATGATGGCGAAGGCGAGCAATTGCGCGCGGCCCTTCGCGTCCAGGCCCTCCGCGCGGGCGATGGAGGCCAGGCAGCGGGCCCAGCCGGACGGCATCGCGCGGGCCACCTCCGCGGCGGCCTTCACGACGCCCAGCGGCCCGGGCGGCATGAGGTACTCCGTGCGCGCCATGGCCTCGTGCGCCCAGCGGTGCGAGATGATGCCCGCGGGCGGAGGACGCGTGGAGACCAGCTCCGGCGACACGCCCTTGCCCGGCAGCGCCTGCAGCTCGCGCCAGAAGAAGATGTGTGTCTGTCCGGGGAACTCGGGAATCAGGTAGCCAATCTTCTGCACGCGGGATGGCATAACACGCCTGCCCGCCCCTGCCACGGCGTGGGTGGCCGCGCACCCAGCCCGTGACATGGCCTTCACGCGTGCAGGACTGGCGGCATGGAGGGACAGTGGCGCCGCGCGCGTCCCCGGGCGCCCCACCACGCCGGTTCCTTGCCGCCGTGCATCCCCCTGGCGAGCCGGAGCGGACGAGCCTGGTGGCTCGTGCCCTGGCAGCGGGCGGCGCCGCGCGACCTGGAGCCCCTCGCCTCCGTGCCTTGGCAGGTGGGCAGGCCTGCGCGCCCTGAACTGCCCGGCGAGGCCGTTGGGCCGACGCCACGCGTTGCGCTATACCGAGCGCCTCCCCATGGCCGCCGATTCCAGCGCACCGCCCGCAGACGCCACTTCGCCCGACAGCGCCATTCCTTCTCCGGCGCTGCAACGGCTGTGGTTCGCCCTGGAGCGCCACGCCTGGAGGTTCATCACCGTGGTGCCCGCGCACCCGGGCGCGCCCGCGCTGGAAGCGGCCATGGCGGTGCTGGAGGCCGGCGCGCCGTACGCGTACATGGAGAAGATCCACCTCGAGGACGCCAGCGGCCTGTCGCCCACCGCCGCCGCGCAGAAGGTGCTGGAGCTGCGCGAGCGCGTGTCCCGAGGTGAGCGCGTCGTCGCCGTCATCGACTCCCTGATGACCCGCCCGGCCAGCCTGCCCCTGGCGCTCGCCGCCGACGGCTGCCTGCTGTGCGTCACCCTGGGCGAGACGGACTTCGGCGCCGCCAACAAGACCCTGGACTTCGTGGGCCGCGAGCGCTTCCTCGGCAGCGTCACCTTTCCCCGGCTGACGAAGAAGCAACGCCGGGCGTTGGCAAAGAAGAACAAGAAGCCATGACCTCCGCCTCCGCGCCCCGGCTCAGCGTCGTCATCGCCACCTACAACCGGCTGCCGCTCATCACCCGGCTGTTGTGGCAGCTCGCCGGGCAGACGCTGCCGCCCGAGCAGTTCGAGGTTGTCGTCGTGGACGACGGCTCGAAGGAGCCCACGCGCGAGCCGCTCCAGGCCCTGTCCCTGCCCTACACCCTGCGCGTGGAGGTCCAGCAGAACGCGGGCGCCGCCGCCGCGCGCCACCGAGGCGTCCTGGCCGCGCGGGGCGAGGTGGTGCTCGTCACCGACGACGACATGCAGGTGGCCCCGGACTTCCTGGAGCGCCACCTGGCCCACCACCCGGAGGGCTCGCGCGTCGTCGTGCTGGGCCGCATCCGGCCCGACCCGTCCATTGGCGACATGCCGCTGTTCGAGCGCTGGTACGCGTACCTCAACAACCGCATGGCGGACGAACTCTCCGTCCCCGGCGCGCGCGCCCGCGGCGTCCACCTCTTCACCGGCAACGTGTCCTTCCCCCGCGCCGACTACGTGGGCGTGGGCGGCTTCGACAAGTCCCTGGGCCAGTCGGAAGACGTGGAGCTGGGCGTGCGGCTGGAGAAGGCCGGCTGCGCCTTCGTCTTCGCGCGGGACGCGTACGTGCTGCATGGCAGCGACCACGTCTCCTTCGAGCGCTGGCTGAAGCGCGCGCACCGCTACGGCATGTTCGACACGCAGGTCGCCCGGAAGCACCCGGACGTGCGCGACGTCAATCCGTTGCGACTGCTGTTCAAGACGAATCCCCTCACCCGCCCGCTGCTGGCCGCCACGCTGGTGGCGCCGGAGGCCTCGCGGGTGCTGACGCGCGCGGTGATGCACGCCGCGAACGCCGCGGACAAGCTGGGCCTGGAGAAGGCCGCGTTCGCGGGCACGTCGGTGGTGTACGGCATGGAGTATCTGCGCGGCGCGCGCGGCGAGGCCGGCGGCTGGACGGGCATCGCCCGCGAGGTCGCCCGCTACCTGCAGGGCCGGGGGGAGTAATCACACACCATGCGGAAGGCCAGGGACTCGATGATTGGCTCGCTCGTCACGGATGCGCTGGAACTGGCGAAGGCCGCCAATGGCAACTCGGATGCGAAGTCCATTGCCAAGGTGGTGCTGACCAGTGATTCGTACCGCATCACCGCGCTCAACCGCGCCCGTGAGGCCGCGCTGACGTACCGCATCCCCCTGCTGAACCACGTGCTGCGCGTGGCGCAGACGGCGGTGATGGGGATTGAGATTGGCAAGGACGTCACGCTCGGCAAGGGCGTGTACTTCGTGCACAGCCTGGGCGTCGTCATCGGCGGAGACGCGCGCATCGGCGACCGGGTGCGCTTCTACGGCAACAACACCGTGGGCACCGCGAAGGACAACGGCTACCCCGTCATCGAGGATGACGTGTGGATTGGCGCGGGGGCGCGGATTCTCGGGCCAGTGCGCATCGGCGCGCGCTCGCGCATCGGCGCCAACGCGGTGGTGCTCCAGGACGTGCCGCCGGACAGCGTGGCCGTGGGCATCCCCGCGCGCATCTTCCCGCGCAAGGACACGGACGAAGTCGCGCTCTAGCGCGGCGGGACGGGCGTGCCGATGGAAGCCGGCGTGGAGCGTTCGCGGACGATGGCGCAGGGGCGGCGACGCACCCACGGGGTGAAGCAGTCGCGGAGCTCGGCTCGCGCCTGGGCCGCGCTCCCATGAGGGCCGGGGTGAAGCGTTCGCGGACGATGGCGCACGAGGGCACGGTGGTGGCAACTCGCTCAGTGAGGACACAGTGAAGCGTTCACGGACGAAGGCGGGCGCCGCGGTCCTGTCGGGTGTGCTGCTCGCCGGTGGCTCGGTGGCCGTGGCTCAGGCCGTGGGCGCGGAGGCGCCGGGTGCGAGCGGCAACGCGGCAGCGGCCAGCACCACGGCAGCCGGTGCCCCGAGCGGCACTGCCCCAGCGGCTGCTGCCGACACCGCCGCGGCGAGCCTCACCGCCAGCCTGGAGAAGACCGCCCCGCTGATGCTGTACGACGGGGGCCTGGCCTCGGGCTGGAAGGACCTCGGCTGGGCGCAGCGCCAGCTCCCCAAGGGCGCGCCCGCGCGCATGCGCATGTTCAACTACAGCGGGTGGATTCTCTACCAGCCCAAGCTGGAGGGGACCTTCGGCGCGCTCTCGTTCCGGCTCAGCGCCCCGGAGGCCTTCGGCGAGTTCCTGGAGGTCCGCCTGGACGCGCCCGGCGCCGCGAGCTTCCCGCGCATCCCCATCACCCCCGAGCTCCAGGTCCGCAAGGACGGCGAGTGGGCTGAAATCATCATCCCCATGGAGATGCTCAACCCGCGCGGTCAGCCGTTCGACCGCGTGGTGATGCGCGCGTCCAAGAGCGTGGGCCGGGAGTGGGTACTCTTCGACAAGGTGGCGCTGGCGGCCCTGCCGCCCGAGCTGGCCGCCGCGCTCGCCGCGGGAGGCGGACGCCAGGGTCAGGGCAGTGGCCGCGAGGCCCCCATGACCATCGACTGCACCGCCCCGAGCCACCGCATCAGCCCGCTCATCTACGGCATCGCCTTCGACGGGCTCACCGAGAAGAAGGACAAGCACCAGTACGAGGTCGGCGCCACCTCGCGCCGCTGGGGCGGCAACCCCACGTCCCGCTACAACTGGAAGCTGGGCGGCACGTGGAACACGGCGAACGACTGGTTCTTCCAGAACGTCGACATCGGCGTGAGCTACGACGACTTCCTGGAGTCCAACCGCAAGCACGGCATGAGCTCCGCGCTGACGGTGCCCATCCTGGGCTGGGTGGCCAAGGACGCGAAGTCGGTGGGCTTCCCGGTGATGCGCTTCGGCCCGCAGCAGCAGGAGGACAACGGCTCGGGCAACGGGCTCGCCCGGGACGGCACGCCGCTGAAGCCCGGCGCGCCCACGCTCACCAGCACCGAGGCGTCTCCGGAGTTCATCGCGGAATGGATTCAGGCCATCCGCAAGAAGGACCAGGAGCGCGGTCAGCGCAGCGTCCAGATGTACATCCTGGACAACGAGCCCATGCTCTGGAACTCCACGCACCGCGACGTGCATCCGGAGCCGCTCACGTATGACGGGCTGATGGAGCGCACCATCGCCTACGGCACCGCGGTGCGGAAAGCGGACCCGGAGGGCCTCATCGCGGGCCCGGCCGAGTGGGGTTGGACGAACTACCTGTGGTCCGCGGCGGACTTCGCGCCGGGGAAGATGCCGCACTCGGACCGGCGCGCGCACGGCAACGTGCCGCTGCTGCCCTGGTACCTGCGGCAGCTCCGCGAGCACGAGAAGAAGACGGGCGTGAAGCTGCTCGACATCGTGGACCTGCACTTCTATCCGCAAAGCAACGTGGGCGTGGGACTGGAGGGCAACACCGACCCGGCCACCAACGCGCGGCGCATCCGCTCCACGCGCGGGCTGTGGGACCCCACGTACAAGGACGAGTCCTGGATTGGTGAGCCCATCCGGCTGATTCCGCGCATGAAGGAGTGGATCGCCGACAACTACCCAGGTCTGCGCATCTCCATTGGCGAGTACAACTTCGGCGCCTTCCGGCACATGAGCGGCGGCCTGGCCCAGGCCGAGACGCTGGGCCGCTTCGCGCAGGAGAACATCTACTCCGCCTACTTCTGGCAGTACCCCACCGAGGGCTCGCCCGTGTTCTGGGCGTTCCGCGCGTTCCGCAACTTCGACGGCAAGGGGGGCCGCTTCCAGGACATGTGGGTGCCAGCCAAGGCCGCCGAGAACACCAGCGTGTTCGCCTCGCGGGACGAGGCGGGCGGCAAGCTGGTGGCGGTGGTGCTCAACTTCGACCCCGACCAGGCGGCTCAGGCGCAGATTGAACTCAAGGGCTGCGGTACACTCGACAGCGTGCGCGTGCTGGGCTACTCGGGCGCACCTGGGGGGTTCACCGAGCAGACTCCCGGAACGAAGGCCGCGGGCTCACTCACACAGCGGCTGCCGCCCTATTCCATGACCGTGCTCGACCTGACGGTGAAGAAGCCATGAGCTCCGCCGCTGCCCCCGTCCCTCCGCAGACTCCCTTCACCACCGGCCGCGCGCGCCTGAACATCGGCCAGCTCGCCATCGATCAGCTCACGTTCGACGAGGCCATAACGGAGATTGGCCGCCTGGTGGATTCGCGCCAGGGCGGCTACGTCTTCACGGCCAACGTGGACCACGTGGTGCTGGCCGAGGACAACGCGCAGTTCCGCGAGGCGTACTCGCGCGCCACGATTTCGGTGGTGGATGGCATGCCCATCGTCTGGGCGTCTCGCGCCATGGACGTGCCGCTGCCCGAGCGCATCGCCGGCTCCGACCTCATCCTCCCGCTGATGAAGCTGGGGGCGGAGCGCAAGTGGCGCGTGTTCCTGCTGGGCGCAGGCCCAGGCGTGGCGGAGAAGGTGGGCCGCATCGTCGGCGAGCAGTACGGCGTGGAGGTGGTGGGCTGGGATTCGCCCATGGTGCGCCTGGACGGCGGCGACGCGCAGAACGACCCGATTGTCGCGAAGATTCGCGAGAAGGACCCGCACCTGCTCCTGGTGGCGCTCGGCAGCCCGAAGCAGGAGGTGTGGATTTCGCAGGTGGCGTCCAAGCTGGGGCCCACGGTGGCGATTGGCATTGGCGCGGGGTTGGACTTCATCGCGGGCACGGCGAAGCGCGCGCCTGTGTGGATTTCGCGCGCGGGCTTCGAGTGGCTCTACCGGCTGGTGAACGAGCCCAAGCGCCTGTGGCGCCGGTACATCCTGAATGACTCGCGCTTCGCCACGATTCTGCTGCGGGAGTTCTGGCAGCGGACGGGGGCGCAGAAGTCGGAGTAGCCGGCACGTCCGTGCGTCACACGGGGGTGAACTTCATCCCCGTGGCCCCGGACTGTTCCAGCGCGGCCTTGAGGTCCTCGGAGACGATGAGGGCCCCGGTCCATCCCCAGGTGCGGAAAATCCTGGCGCCGCCGACCTTCGTGGGGTCGATGCGCAGGCCGGCCACGGAGAAATAGGTCCCGACCTTCTCCGGCATGCCGTCCTCGGGCTCCCAGTAACGGACTTCCGTGGAGCGCTCGTCATCGATGCACCGGATGAGATGGAGCGCGTTCAGCACGAGATACGCGTCGGGCTGTGACGGAACATCCACCCGCAGGAATTGAACGTCGTCCGGCGCTACCTCCGAGAGAAGGGACGCCACCCGGACGTGGACGATGGGGATGCTGTACGCCGCATGCGTGAAGTCGAGCGGGCGGCCGGGCGTCTCGATAGAGACTTTCAAGCGCCCCTGCATCTCCAGCGGTGTCCCGCTTCGGAGCAACGAGGGCTGTACATCTTGGGCGTCCGGTCCGATGAGGCTCCCCAGCTCCCAGCGATGGGGCAGGTACATGTCGTCCGGGAGCTGGAAGTACCGCATCGGCATGGTGGAACTTTCGATATCGGGCCATCCTGCATCAGAGCTACTGAGAAGACCCGCGAACATCGTTCAAGGCCCTCATGACGAAGCGCTACTTC
Source organism: Myxococcus hansupus (assembly GCF_000280925.3). NCBI lineage: Bacteria > Pseudomonadati > Myxococcota > Myxococcia > Myxococcales > Myxococcaceae > Pseudomyxococcus > Pseudomyxococcus hansupus. The sequence continues at coordinate 8,714,395 of NZ_CP012109.1, read as the reverse complement.
CGGCTGACCGAGAACATGCAAGCCGGAAACTGGGACCTGGGCGACCCGGTGGACGCATCGGGCCACGAAGTGGACGACCTTTGGATGTACACCGCCGGGCGTCCCATTCAGGTCGAAGGGCGTCTGAACATCCCCATCGACACACCGGGCAGACAGTTGGACTTCTGCACCGTGGGGATCGGCGTGATGCCAATCGTCCACGTCCGGGTGGCCTCACTCTTCGCGGAGCTCGCCTCTGATGATGTGCAACTCGTCCCCGTAAACATCTCAGGGCAGCCGGACCAGTACCTCATCCTGGTCGCCACGAAGCTCATCCGATGTATCGACGACGCGGCGTCCGAGGAAGTCCGCTATTGGAAGCCGGAGCATGGCCAGCCGGAGCGAGTGGGACAGTACCGCTCAGTCATTGGCCTCCGAATCGACCCCGCGAAAGTGGGTGACGCCCAGGTGTTCCGCACCTGGGGATGGAAGCTCGCCCTCATTGTCTCCGAGGACCTCAAGGTCGCGCTGGAACAGTCCGGCACCACGGGCGTGGAGTTCACGCCGGTATAGGGGCGAACCCGCATGAGGAAGCCGTCGCTCCACCCCCCCGAAGACCTCCGGCGAATGATCCGCTCGCATGCACCGGGTCGCCCAGGTCCCAGTTTCCGGGCTGCCTGTCTTCTGTCAATTTGAAGTAGCGGCTCGGCATGACGGCCTTCTCTCACATGGCTCGGGTCAGGAGCTTGTGAAGCTTCGTTCCGGGTGTGGCGACCTCTTCGGCCATTTCTCGGAGCGCGGTCGTCAGCGCCTTACGGCACGACTCCATCGTGCGGCAGCCTTCCGTGGCGTTGATGAGTCTGTCGTGAACAGCCTGATGGTACGCCCGCGAATGCGGCCCTTTGTGCCCTCTCACCTGGACGATGTTCTCGGGATCCTTCAGTTCCATCCCAGCTCGTTTGAAAATTCGTCGGAACTCGGGCGTCCACGGGCCGCCACGCAAGGTGGAGACGTCGTTCTTGTTCGTGGCGATGTGGTGCTTCTCGGTGCGGCTCGCACCCGAGGTTCCTCGGGCCGCCATCGCCACGGCGTGCGGGGCCAACACGATGGCGAAGCCCTCGGCGGTCATCGACACGGACTCCACGGCGCCAAGCACTGCATAGCGATAGCCAGCCTGCGCCTCGGCATTCAGCGCTGCTTGCGCTGAGCCAGGAAGTCTCGACGACCTTGCCACCAGTCCCGCGGTGTTGCCGACCGCGGCCGTCGCCAGCAGCACAAAGATGCGTGCGGCGCTCTCTCCGAGAACCTCACCGTATGCGTCCCCCGCCGCGCTGAGCTGCGCGAACGTCGTGGCTCGGTCCACCTGACGAACCAGCGCCATCCACCCGTCCAACAGGCGCCACACCGTATCCACGCCCAGGTACGCAATCGCAGCGGCCGTGACGAGGGCCGCCACACCCTTGCTCACGGGCTCCGGCAAAGCCCACAGCAGCAGGTACATGCTGACGGACGCCGTCATCGTCGCCATCAATGCTTGAGGGTCCGCCATGCCGCGCAAGGCCTCGGCCGTCTCATCCCAAACCGAATCCATGGCAATGGCCATCGCCAGCGTGTACTTGCCATCGCTGGCCAGCAGCGGACCTTCATCCAACAGCCGAAGACAGTCTCCAGCGTGTCTCCTGCGTGCGCACCACTGGCCATAGGCACGCGTCAGTTCCTCGTCCGCGTAGTTCTCCAACAAGCGCGGGCCATCCGAGCGCTCCTCAAGGGGAATCAGCCGCTGGCCTCGGCGCTCGTACGCGTAGACACCGCTCCTGTCCGGAACTCCGAAGCGTCGGCGCGCATCGCGCAGTGGATGCAGGGACGGCATCACGTCTCGAGCCAATGAGGCCACGGCGGCCTCGAACACCTCGGCATCCAGTCCCACAGGACCGGCGCCTTCCGCGTCACGCGGCACATGCACGCGAGGCTCAGCATCACCTGTCTCCAGGCGAACGACACGGACCGTCGAGCACGCGGACCCAACGAACAGGAGCAAGGCCATCCACAGCAGTCGCATATGTCCCCCACGGCCTCACTTCCGAACGAGGCGCCCATCAAACTAGCGGCGACGGCTGACGGAAACTCCGGCTACGAGAAGAGACAACAGGCCACGGACTCCTGAGCGCTGCTCAGTCGTCGTGTGCCCACTCCGAGCGGAGACTGGCAACGCACTTCAAGGCCTCCGCATCCGAGGCGGACTGCGCCAAGGCTTCTGCTTTCGCCAGACACGAACGTGCGCTGTCCGGCGGACCCAATCGCCAGCGGACGCCAGCCAGAGCGAGCAACGGAAGTGGGTCGCGCTCCGCCGTAGCCACTGCTTCTTCGTAATAGAGCGCTGCCTGCGATAACTCCCCGGCGCTCTCACAAAAGAGTCCCGCTGTTCTCGCCAGGAGGGACGCACTCGCGGGCCGCTCCTTGCTCGACCGAGTGCGCGCCAAGGCGGATTCCAGGCAAGCAATGGCTTCGGCCGTCCTACCTGCCTGGGCGAGCTCGGACGCAATGCGAAGCGGATTCTCGTCACTCACTATCACCACACTCCCGCCCCCGTGCGTGGACAAGCCCAAGGCAGACTCAAACCCGAGTATGCTTCCACATTGGAGCGGCAAGTGGCAGGCACCTCTGTCATGGCGTGCCAGGCAGCGCCGCGTTCAATGCAAGGAGAACCCAAATGAAGTCTGGATTCACGCGATGGGTCGCTGTCGCTGCGCTTCTCGCTTTGGCAGGTTGCTCGAAGGGGTCTGACACCGCCGGTTCCCCCGAGGACGTCTATCGACGCTTCATGCTCGCCAACCTCACTGGCGACGAAAAGGCCATCCGGTCACTCATCCTCGACCACCCGGACGCCGCGTTGCTCTGGTCAGGCGGCTCCTATCCCGAACCCGTGGCCGCGGCGCTCGGTAAGCAGTATCGCGAGGTACAAATCACCCGCGTCACGGATGAGCCCGAGCGGGTCGTGCTGCAGAGCCCCGTTGCTCCTGTCCCCATGGAAGTCCGCCGTGTCAACGGTGCGTGGAAGCTCGATGCGACGCCAATCATCGAGTTCCGCAAGAAGGCAGCCGCTCAGCCCTGAGCCTACGAGTGAATACGCACGCACGCACGTGCGTCAGACGAGTTCGACCTGCCAGACAGGTCCTCCCGTCCACCCACGCCTTCGTGCAATATCCGACACCCATGACCTCCTGGAACGGCGGACCGGGAGCGCCTCCCTCGGCGCTGCTGCGGCACGCCCTGGCGACGCTGAAGCAGCACTACGCCTGGGAGTACCGCGCCTTGGGCGAGGCCGAGGCCACCCGCAAGCTCCAGACAGGACTGGCCACCGCGCACCGGCAGGGCCTGGGTGAGTCACCCCAGGCCGTCCTGTTCGCGCTCGGTCAGGTGCTCGCGGACGCCGCCGCGCCCGAGTATGACGCTGGCGCCTGGGCCTCCACGTGCCGCCGCTCCGCCCCTGGCCATGGCGTGGCCTCGGGCCCCTGGAAGGGCGCGCTGACCATCCGCGCCGCCCAGATGCAGGCCTTCGAATCCCCCGCGAAGCCGCCACCCGAGGACCGGATGCTCGCGCACCTGCGCCGCGTGTTCCCGGAACGAATGCGCGCCCTCCCCCCCGCCGAGGCGCTCGCGCTCGTCGCGGCAGGCGCCGCCACCGCCGAACGCCACGGCATCCAGGACCCGAAGAGCGTCACCCTGCTCACCGACCTCGTCGTCGTGAAAGGCCCCGGCTTCGAGGACACCCCCGCCATGGCCTGGAGCGGCGCCATCCTGCGCTCGACGTCCATTCCCCCCGAGGAGAAGGCCGGGATGATTCTCCGCATGCTCAAGCAGCGCGGCAGCGAGGTGCCCGATGCCTCCAACCGCTGACTGGACCGACCGCGCCGCCCAGGACGTCGCCAACGTCCCTCCGGATGCCGGCGCCCCCGTGATGGCCTGCCCCTCGCCCGCCGCCACCGTCGTGGTCCAGGTGTGGTGTCCGGAGAACGGGCAGCTCCTCGGAGACACCACCGTCCAGCTCACCGGCCCCACCGGCCAGCAGGGCGCCACCGCCATGGACTCGGGGGCCGTCACCTTCCGCCCCCTGAGAGGGGGCCCCTATTCGCTGCAACTCAACCTCACGGGCGCGCACGCGAAGAACTACCGCATCGACGCGCCGCCCGGGCCCTTCTCCCTGGCCGACAGCGAAACCAAGAGCCTCATCGTCCCCGTCCGGTGCGTGATTCCCAAGGCGGTCGCCACCGTGAAGACACGGCCGCCGCCCCGGGCCGAGGCCCAGCTCACGTCCCGCGCGGGTGAGCCCGGCACCTCCCAGCCCCGCGCCTCGGCCCAGGCCACCTTCGTTTCGAAGCCCCCCTCCTCCGCCCAGGGCGCCTTCGATTCACGACCTCAAGCCTCCGCCCAGGGCGCCTCCGCGTCGCGGCCGCTGGCCTCCGCTCGCGCCAACAGCACCTCCCCGCGCCCCAGCTCCGCCAGGGCCTCCCTTTCCCCGCCATCCCAGGGCGACTGAACCCGTCCCGACAAGGAGTTCCCCGTGCAATACGAGGTCTACGAAGGCGACCCCATCAAGCTGAAGGGCGTCGAGACCGAGGAAGCCGTCGAATTCACCCTCATCAACACGGACGGCAAGGGCAAGGAAGAGAAGGCGACGGCCCCGACCCACGAGCACACCTGCGGCAAGGTCCCCGCGGGGATGGAGAACTACGTCATCTCGTGGAACTACAAGCTCCCGGAGCAGGAGGACCTCCTCTCGGGCTCGGACACCTTCCGCGTCTGGCCCAAGACCCTGAAGCTCGACGTCAAGATGCAGGCAGGCGCCAAGGGCTCCGCGGAAGGCTTCATGTTCTCGCTGCAGCAGGGCGAGAAGTCCGAGAAGCCCACCGTGACGGGCGGCAAATGGGCGGGCCCGCTCGAGAAGGCCGCCCACAGCTTCGATGCCGTCTCGCCCTGGAAGCTCGAGAAGAAGACGGCCTCCGCGGACGAGGCCGCGAGCTACGCGCTCGAGGTCTCCCAGCTCCCGTGGACGGCGAAAATCACCTCGCACACCGACGGCAAGGCCGAGGACGCCCCCTTCAAGCAGTACGTGAACCTCCCCATCACGGACGGCACGGAGAAGGGAAACCTCATGCGCGTGGAAGTCGCACCGCATGACCGGGCGCTCGGCTTGAAGGACCAGAAGATCAGCGTGTGCGTCACCTTCAAGGCCACCAACAGCAAGCGGACCACGCCCCGTCCGGCGCTCATCATCAACGGCCTGGCGAAGACCAGCACGGATGCGGGGGCGGCACCCGGGACGGCGGCCCTCGTCTACAAGGAACAGCTCACCCTGCCCGCGAATGGCGGCAGTTGCGTGTTCCATGTCCAGCTCGGCTACGCCGGCGGCGACATGTGCCACATCCAGGTCGGCTTCGACGACGGCACGGGCGATGACGAACTCTGGGTGTGCAACTGGCGGCGGCTGGAGTCCGAGTTCGTCGTCCCCCACAGCAACCTGCGGCAGGGCTGGGACAAAATCGTCAACAACGACGACGCGGACCCCAAGCCCCACCCGGACTTCGAGTCCGCCCTCAAGCGCATCCTCGACCCGCTGTTCATCGAGTTGACGTTCCCCGACGCCTTCCGCGCCGTCTACACGGACGCCGACATCAACGCGCTGCTCTCGGCTCGAGGCGGCACGGACACCTTCATCCTGCCGGGCGCATACGTCCACGACCGGCTCACCCCGGGCAAGAACTGCACGTTCCTGTCCCCCAAGGACCTGGATGCCCTCCGGGACCGCGTCCTCCACAATCCGCCCGCGGACCCTCGCCGGCTCATGCTCGTCTGGACGGACATGCTGCCCAAGACGCTGTCCGACGATGACGCGGACGTGAGCGCCGCGACGCCCGGCGAGTACGTCGCCAAGTTCGAACACGTCCCCACCCCCGTGGCCCAGACGACGCCCAAGGGGCTGCTCTCCGCCCTGCGCAACCCCGTGTGCACGGGCCCCGGAGACCTCTGGGGCGTGGAGAAGGTCTACTGGCGCATCACCGGCTTCCGGAAGCTGGGTGATACCGATTGGTTGCCGCGGGACGTCATCTGGAAGGAAGCCGAGCCCGGGCAAACCCTTCTCAATTCCATCTGGGACAGTTGGGAGATCACGGAGGTGCTTCCCGCCACCCTGCCGGAGGCCTCGAAGTGGGTCGACTTCGAGTCGGCGAAGAAGTTCAAGATCAAGCTGCCGAGCACCGACCCGCAGGACCCGGGCCAGTACCTGACGAACTGGAACGGCTACGAGCACCGCATCGTGGTCACCCTGGGGCTCCGCCACTTCCAGATGGGGGCGAACGCCAACGCCCTTCAAGGGAAGATTCGCATGACGCCGTGCATGGGCCTGGGCACCGCCGAAGGCGTGGCGCGGACGCTGTGCCATGAAATCGGCCACAACCTGGGCCACGCGTACATCGAGAACAAGGGCGCCGCGACGGACAGCCGGGGCCGACTCACCAAGCACCAGATTCCCGGCGTCCCGTTCGACGCCTTCATCCCGGCGGGGTTCTTCTACGCGGGCCGCGGGCACAAGGGCTCGCACTGCGCGCACGGTTTGAAGGTGGGAGGAAAGGACTTGAGCGTCAAGAGCTTCAACCTTCCCGAATACATGCTCGACAGCAACTGTGTCCTGTTCGGCGCCGGCGACCAGACGAAGGCGGCGCAGTTCAGCTACTGCCCGGAGTGCACGCGCTACATCAAGGCCAGCGACGCGCTCGACATCACCACGAACTGGAAGGCCTAGCGGACATGGCACCGGGCATCTTCGAAATCGAGGGCCGGGACTACTGGACCGACCCGTTCAAGTTCACCTCCCAGGTGCTACGTAAGTTCGTCCCCGAGGACCGCTACGGGCTGTTCCTGGACGCACCCGCGCGAGCCGACCTCCGGACGGACGACCGCATCCCGCTGCTGTCGCTGTACGCCGTGAAGCAGCAGGACGCGCGCATCTATGACCCGTGGAGCACGGCGCACCTCGTGGGGGTGCGGCTGGAAGACCGGACGCTCGACATCACCCCATTGGCCGAGCCGCCCGAGCAGCCGGGCCTGTTCGACCAGGACGACCCCGACCCAGCGCCTCCGGGTAACGGGGCCATGGCCATCGTCGAGCAGACGGATGCGCTCCGCCTGGAGACGATGCAGCAGCCCGGCACCTACCTGCTGCTGGCGCTGATGCTGGACCGCACCTCCAACCGCGTGCAGGTCCAGGTCACCCGCTCCGTGCCCGGCTACCAGGATGAAGAGGTCACCCGCTTCCTGGAGTCCCTGAAGCAACAGCCCCCACCGCCCGAGCCCGTCCGGTACGCCCCCGGCGAGGACGAACGCCAGTTCCAGGCACGGCCGGACAGTCCTCCCGCGCCGGAGGCCCCGGGCATCACCGTGCACGGTGAGCGCGTGTTCCTGTACGAGCCCGGGAAGCCCGCGTGGATCCGCGGCACCTTCCACGTGCCCGTGCTCGCCCACGAGCGGGTTCCGCCGAAGCCCGAGCCGTCGGTGGAGGAGGACGACGACGGCCATGGCCAGCCGCGTCCGGTGGCCATCATCCCCGTGTCCCTGGTGGTGATTGGCAGCCGCACCGGTGGGGCCGAGGTGATTTCCCTCCGCGTCCCCTGCTTCCAGGACACGCCGGTGGAAGCGGGCGCGCTGGTGACGGGACACTTCGAGTACGACCTCTTCCAGCACCCCGCCTTCAGGGGCAAGGCCCAGACGCACTTCGTCTATGCCTTCTGCGGCGAGGCCCTGAGCGGCCCCACGCGGATGGCCGTGGTGACACGGGACATGCTGGATTTGGGGAGCCGCCGCCGGCCGTAGTCCCTGCGGACTCCCCACGGGCAGGGACACACACCCAGGCGGGTTCCTTTTCCGGAGCCCGCCCGAAAATGGTTTCGTCCATGTCCCTCGTCCCGGACGTTGGGCATTTCGTGGACCCCGCTGGCCCCTCTCACCGTCACCCCGCGAGCGAAGACACCTCGGAGGAGGCGAGCCGCTGGCTTGCCCGGTTCCATGCCGGGGACGCCCAGGTGCTCAACGCGTGCTACCGCGAGCACTTCGACACGGTGTACCGCGCCGCCGCTCGCATCCTCCCGTCCGTGGACGCGGAGACCGTGGTCCATGACGTGTTCCTCCGCCTCGTGTCCGATGAGCGCGCCCGCCGCACCTTCCACGGCGGCTCCCTGGCGGCATGGCTTCACAGCGTCGCCCACAACCTCGCCGTGGACCGGGTGCGCCGCCAGCGGCGCGAGTCGGACATCCTCGCCCAGCTCGCCGCGGAGTCCACGGCCGAGGAGCTCTCGCCGCCCGAGCCGGGGCTCGACGCCAGCCTCCTCTTGGAGCACTTCCGCCAGAAGTGCCTGCCGCCCAAGTGGGCGCCCGTCTTCGAAGCCCGCTTCATCCGCCAGCTCAGCCAGCGCGAGGCCGCCGCCACGCTGCGCATCCACCGCACCACCCTCGCCTACCAGGAGCTGCGCATCCGCCAGCTCCTCAAGCGGTTCCTCCTCACCCCGGAGGCCCCATGAGCCCCCCCTGCGACCTCCTCCCCCTCGTCGACCGTCACTTCTCCGCGCGAATCACCCCGCCGGACGAGCGCCGCATGCGAGAGCACCTCCAGGACTGCGCCCACTGCCGTGAGCGCTACGAGCGCCAGCTCCTCCTCGCCCGGCTCGACCCGTCCGCTCCGGATGCGCGGACGCGGCTGGCGCGGGGATTGGGGCTCGAGGCACGACGCCCCGCCTCCTTCTGGCAGCGGATGCGCCACCGCATGGGCGCCCCACGGGAGTCCGCGACGCCAGCGCGCCTCGCCCCCGGCGGCGCGGCGAGGAATGGAACCTCCGTTCCGGACCGGCCGGCCCTCAACCCGGACACCTCGGCGGCTCCAACCTCCGGCCACCCCGTTCGCGGAGACACCAGGCCCAGGTCGTCCGGCAAGGAAGGGCTCCGCGGATGGCTGCTCGCCCCCGTGGCGGTGGCCGGTCTCGCGCTGCTCGTGGTCCGATTGCCCTCCGCATCCACCGACCCCTTGGGCTTCACCGCCCGGGGCGCGGGCAACGCGGCGGCCCAGGCGCGCTTGCTCGCCTATGCCGTGGCGCCCGGAGGCCACACCCGCCTGCTGGGCCCGACGCTGCGGCCCGAACAAGAGCTGGCCTTCGCCTTCCGCAACCCCGACGCCCACCGGTTCCTCATGGTCTTCGCCCGCGACGCCTCGGGCCGCGTCCACTGGTACCACCCGGGCTGGACCGACGAGGCGAGCAACCCCTCGGCGATTCCCATCCCCGCTGGGGACACCTTGCGCGAGCTGCCCGAAGCCATCTCTCATCCGCTCGTGCCCGGGCCCCTCACCCTTCACGCGGTCTTCCTGGAGTCGCCGCTCACCGTGAAACAGATGGAGTCGCTCGTGGCGCGGGGGGACCTGGAAGCCGTGCTCCCCGCCGGCGCGGAGTCCCTCTCGCTCCAGCTCCAGGTCACGCCATGAGATTCGCCATCCTGCTCCTTGGCCTGCTCCCGGTGGCGGTGGGGGCGTCCACACCGGAGGTCACGCCACCCCCTCGCGCGGCATCGCTGCGAGCCGAGATGCCGCCACGCTCCGCGGCCCCGGAGACCGCACCGCCTCCGCCGAGCACCGCCTCTTTCGCCCTCATCATCGGCGTCAACCGCAGCCACGAGCCGGACCAGCCCGAGCTGCGCTTCGCGGACGACGATGCCGCGCGTTACCTCGACCTGTTCCGCATGCTCGGCGCGCGCACCTACCTGCTGGCGCGCCTGGATGACAACACGCGCCGATTGCACCCACAGGCCGCCGCCGAGGCCCTGGACCCCAAGCACTCCGAGCTGTCCGCCTCCGTGAAGAAGCTGGGCGAGGACATCGCGCTGGCGCGCAGCCGGGGCGTGGAGACGGTGGCCTACGTCGTCTACGCGGGCCACGGCAACGTGCGCAACGGCGAGGGCTACGTGAGTCTGGAGGACGGCCCACTCACCGGACAGCAGTTGTCCACGCAGGTGGTGGGCAAGCTCGGCGCCGACCGCGTCCACCTCATCGTCGACGCCTGTTACTCCTACTTCCTCGCCTACAGCCGGGGCCCGGGCGGACAGCGGCGTCCCCTGCCCGCGGGCTTCACGCGCGCGGTGGGCCTGGCGCTGGCGGACAACGTCGGACTGCTGCTGTCCACCTCATCCGCCCGGGAGAGCCACGAGTGGGAGGCCTTCGAAGCCGGCGTCTTCAACCACGAGGTGCGCTCGGGCCTGTTCGGCGCGGCGGACGCGGACGGCGACGGCCAGGTGAGCTACCGCGAAATCGCCGCCTTCGTGGAGCGCGCCAACGCGGCCATCCCCAATGAGCGCTTCCGTCCCCAACTCCACGCGCGTCCACCCAAGGGCTCCGAGCTGCTGGTGGACCTGCGCCCGGGCATGGATCGGCGGCTCGAGGTCGACGGCGCCCAGGGCGCGCACTACCTGCTGGAGGACGCCAACGGCGTGCGCCTCGCGGAGTTCCACAACGCACAGGGACAAGCGCTGCGCCTGCTGCGCCCACCGCCGCGCGGCCCGGTGTTCCTGCGACGCGTGGGCGATGAGACGCAGGAGTTCGCGCTCCCCACCACACAGGATGTCGTGCGCCTGGAATCGCTGTCCGCCGAAGCCCCTCGCGTGGCCTCACGCGGCGCGGCGCACGCGGCCTTCCAGCACATCTTCACCCTGCCCTTCGGCAGCGACACCGTCTCTGGCTTCGAACTCCGTCCGCCCCCATCACTGACCCTGATGGAGGACGCCCGGGAGCCGGGGCGCCTCCGGAAGCAACTGGGCTGGGGGGCCTTGTCATTGGGCGTCGCCTCCGCGGGCGTCGGGATGTGGACCACGCTGAAGGCCCGAGACCTGCGCAACGGCGTCCCTCCGAACCTGCCCCAGCAGGAAGCCGCCGCGCGCAACCGCCGCATCAACGCCCTCAACACCACCAGTGGGGTGCTCTACGGCTTGGGCGGCGCGGCGGTGCTCGGAGGCGCGCTGCTGTTCCTGTGGCCCGACACGGACACGATGCCCTTGGCCACCCTCGGCTCGGAAGGCGCGGGCCTGGGCCTCACGGGCGCATTCTGATTCGTCCAATGCGCTGGCGCCCATCGTTGTGACGTTTGAGATGAAGACCTTCACGAAACATTCCTCCCACGTCCTGAGCTTGCTGCTGGGCGTCCTGCTGTTCTCCGGCTGCATCAATCCCGTGGACGAGGGAGAGCGGCCCTGCCCCTGCGCCGGTGGATGGACGTGCTGCGTGGACGCCAACCTGTGCGTGGCGGATGCCTCCCGGTGCGAACAGCTCCGGCCACCCAAGCCGCCTGAACCCACGGCCCCCTCCGCGCCGCTCCTGGTGACCGCGCTACCGGCCCCGGGCCTGGTGACGCTCACCTGGTTCGCGCCCGCGCGGGATGGCGGCAGCGCGATTACGGGCTACGACGTCGGCGTCGAGCCGCTCGAAGGCGGCATGGAGGTGCGGGTGGACGGAACCTCCGCGCGCGTCACCGGACTGCGCGCGGGAGGCACCTACCGCTTCACCGTCGCCGCGCGGAACGCCGTGGGCGCCAGCCCTGTCATGAGCGTGGAGGCGGTGAGACTGCCGGATGTTCCGACCGCGCCCGAGTCCCTCACCGTGGCGCGCGGCGACCGGCAGGCCCACATCTCCTGGCGAGCACCTGCGTCCGATGGTGGGAGCCCCGTGCTGCGTTACGTGGTGACGGCCCAGCCCAGCGGCGCGAGCGTCGATTCAGAAGGCACGTCGTTGTCCGCCACCGTGAGTGGGTTGCCCAACGGCGTGGCCTCCACGTTCACCGTGCGCGCGGTAAACGCCGTGGGCACGGGCCCTGTGTCCGAAGCGTCCTCCGTCGTGATTCCCGCGGCACCACCGGGCGCGCCCACGTCCGTGTCCGCCTCGCCGGGGGTGCGAGCGGTCTCCGTCTCCTGGCAGTCGCCCGAGGACACGGGCGGACTGCCCGTGTCCGGCTACCTCGTGACGGCCTCGCCGGGGGGCGCCACGCAGCAGCTCGAGGGCACCGCCACGGTGGCCTCCTTCACCAGCCTCCTGGACGACACCGAGTACACCTTCACCCTGTCCGCCACAAACGAGGTGGGCCAGGGGCTCCAGAGCCGCGGGGTCACCGCGCGCACACACGCGCGGCCGGGTGCGCCCATCTCTGTCGCGGCCGAGCCTGGCGTGCGCACGCTCACCGTCACGTGGCAGCCTCCGGAATCCGATGGCCGTTCATCGCTCATCGGCTACACCGTGGAAGCGCGGCCCTCCGGCGTGCGGATGGACGTGGGCGCGGACCTGCGAAGCAGTGTCCTGGAGGGCGTCCCCAGCACGAAGGCCCAGACAGTCACCGTCATCGCTCGAAATGCCGCGGGGGAAGGCCCCGCCGGCGCGGCGCCGGCCCCCGTGAAGTCGCTCCCCGCCCCCGTGGAGCTCACACAGGTCGACGCCCCCTCGGAGGACCGTGGCTGCCGGCCCGTGACCTACACCCTGCGGCAGGTGGACAAGGAGCGCGCGGACGTCCTCGTGGAGTTCGATGCGACCGGCAGCGGCGACTTCACCCGCGCGACCCTCGCGGGAGATACCCTCTTCGACTTCTCGTCCGGACTGACCGCCCTCGACACTTCACCCAGTGGAGCGGCGCACACCTTTCGCTGGAACCGCCCCAGGGACGTGCCCGGCGTCGCACCCTCCGCGCGGCTCCGCATCACCGCCGTCGTCCCTGGCACCTCACCCGCGACGCGCACCTTCACCGTGGCGCTCGCCGCTCCGGCGCAGCGCTGCGAGGTGAACCTGGATGCCAACCCGACGCGGCGCCTGCGCCAGCCCTATCCGGCGCGGACCTATGGAACCGCGCTGGGTGACTTCAATCGGGACGGCAAGCCCGACATCGCCGTGCTGCACAACAGCTCGGCCTCCGACGAGCAGGCGTGGGTGCTGCGAGGCCAGGGCCATGGCGGCTTCACCGTCCCGAACGCTCAGGTCGGAAACCGGCTGCCCGGACAGCACATGGTCACCGCGGACCTGGACCAGGACGGCAACCTCGACCTGATTGCCGTCGACGCCCGCTCCAGCGGTACCTCCAGCCTCCAGGTCCTGCGCGGCCAGGGCGACGGTCACTTCCATGATGCGGTCCAGAGCTCCATTCCGTACCGGTTCAACGACAACTCCAATCATGCACTCACCCCTCCGGTCGCAACGGACCTGGATGGTGACGGGACACCCGAGCTCGTCGTCGCCTTGACCCACCGGATTGTCGTCATGCGCCACACCGAAGGGGGGCGGCTGACGCTGGCCTTCGAGGGAGAGAAGCTCTCCCACACTCCGGGGAGCACCGTGGTCGCCGGTGATTTCGACAACGACGGCCAACGGGACTTGATGGTCGTCGGCCACGCGCTCCAGGCCTTCTACGGTCGAGGCCCGCTCACCTTCGTGTCCGAACACATCGGCGAACTGGCAGACAACGTCCGCTTCGCCACCGCCGAGGACTTCAACGGCGATGGGCATCTGGACATCGCCGCGCTCGTCGTGGGGGCGGGTGAATCTTCCATCTATCTGTTGCAAGGGGATGGCCGCGGCCGGTTCGCCGCGCCCCTGCGCCTGCACCACCACACGTGGTACGGCTTCGGAGAGACGAGCCACCTCATCTCCGGTGACCTCGATGGCAACGGTACGCAGGACCTGGCGTATGTCCATGCGGACGCAGACACCGTCACGCTCTTTCATGGGCGGGGAGACGGCACGTTCATCATCCGGACGCTGCCCGCGGGACGCCATCCCACGCGGCTGGTGGCGGCGGACTTCGATGGCAGCGGCAAGCCAGACCTGGCCGTCCTCTCGGGCATCCATCAGACCGTGCGCGTCCTCAGAGACCTGGAGGCCCCTTCGGCCTCGCCCTTTGGCGCGCTCTTCGTGACCGCTGACTTCGATGGGGACGGACACGACGACGTCGCCTCATGGCTCGGCGACGGCATCCAGGTGCACCTCACCCGCGCGGAGGGAGGACTGGTGGTGCGCGAACCCTCGCCGCTGCCAACGGGCGCCTGGCTGCCCTCGAAGCTGGTGACGGGACGCTTCGACGCGGACGCCACGGTGGACCTGCTCGTGCTCTTGCTCCAGCAGGAGGAGCCCTACGGACATTCGCTCTTGCTGCTGCGAGGCAACGGAGACGGCACCTTCCGCCCCTCGGAAGTGCTGCCCCTGGGGAGCGTCTTCACGTCTTCGAGCACGCGTGGAATCTCCGTGGGTGACGTGGACGGTGACGGCGACCTCGATCTGGTCGTCGACCTGTCGCGAACGGAGAACGGGTTGTCGCACGTCGACCTGCGCCTGTACCGGAACGACGGCCTTGGCACCTTCTCGGATGGAGGCGTGGTCGCCACCTACTCCGAAAGGCCACAGCATGTCCTGGAGGACCTCAACGGGGACGGGCGGGCGGACCTGCTCGTGCGGCGCAGCGTCGCCTCGACCTTCGAGCTGATCATCTTCGAAGGCATGGCCCATGGCGCCCTGATCAAGCGGCGAGAGTTCGCGCCCGCTGGGAGTACGCCGTGCACTGGCGAAAGCATGGCCATCGCGGACCTCGACGCCCCTGGACACCTGGACATCGTGGTGACCTGCGGCAACGTGGACACCCTCCTGCCCATCCTGGGACGGGGCAACTTCGATTTCTATGTGCCGAACTCGGGGCGGTGGCCCGTGGGTGGTGGGTACGGAGGCTCCATCATCGCCCGCGACCTGGATGGAGACGGGCGGCCCGAGCTGCTCGTCACCTGGCCAGAGCGCCAGACGGTCTGCGTCCTGCCGTCATGGGGGCACATCGACTTCGGTCCCGGAAGCTGCTTCGGGACACAGAACACCCCGAATGACATCACCCTGGTGGACATCGACCACGATGGCGTCCCCGAAGTGCTCACCGGCCCCGGAGGCGTCCTCACCCCGCCCTCCCGCGCTGGCTCCACCCTGCTGCGCGTGCGCTGACCCCCGGGTGTTATCCTCGCGGGCTCCACGGACATGACGGAGCCCTCCTCCAGCCCGCCGGTGAAGTCCCAGCAAGACGCGCCGGACGATGATGACTACGGCATGTCCCTGCCGGCGCTCGTCGTCCTGCGCGTCAGCGTCATGTTCATCGAGCTCTTCACCCGGCTCGCGGACGTGTTGCTCCTGCTGCGCCGGCCCCGGCTGCTCCCGTCCTACCTGGGCATCTGGCTGCGCGAAGTCTTCGTCTCGCCCTACCGCCTGAAGCAGTCGTTCGAGGTGCGGCGGGTGCTCCAGGCCAGCGGGCAGATTCTCAAGGAGCTGATGTACGGTGAGATGCCCGTGCACACGGGCGTGTGGCTCTTCTGGAAGGCGGGCCTGGGCCCCGGCTCGCGGCTGGTGGACCTGGGCGCGGGGCGCGGGCGCACGCTGCTGGCCGCGCGCTGGCTGGGCGCGGAGGCCGTGGGCATCGAGCTGATGCAGCACCACGTCGCCCTGGCGCGAAAGCCGGTGGAGGCGGCCGGCGCCCGGCTCGTACTGGGCGACGCGATGCAGGCGGACCTCCAGGACGCCACGCACGTCTTCACCAACTGGACGGCGCTGACGCCGCAGACGCGCGCCCGGCTCGTGGAGCGCTTCCGCACCTGCCGCCCGGGCACCCGCATCCTCACGGTGACGCGGCCGGTGGAGGCGCCGGGCATCGCGGTGGTGTCGAAGCACCGGCTCCTCTTCACGTGGGGCCTGGAGCACGTCTGGATTCACGAAGTCAGCGATCGTGTCGTTGGAGATACAACCAATTGACGCGGCTTCCGGTGGCGCTCGCTCCATGTCTACGCTTCGCGCCGTGACGCCGGTCCTCCCGGACTCAGGGCCATGGGCCCAGGCGTCCAGGAGCTGAATCACATGAAGGCATGGATGACGGTGGTGTCGCTGGCGGTGGTTCCCCTCGCCGTGGGTTGCACGTCGTCGCGCGAGCTGACGCGGGCGCGCGTGGAGGCGAGCTCGGCGAAGAAGGACGCGGACACGCTGCGCGAGGAGAACGCGACGTTGAAGGAGCGCGTGGGGGAGCTGGAGACGCAGCTCGCGAAGGTGCTGGAGGAGCGCGACACGTTGAAGGCCGAGGCGGAGAAGCCGCCCGAGCCCGTCGTCGCGCCCGCCGCGGGCAAGAAGCGCCCGGGGAAGAAGTAGGACGAGGGAAACCACGCCGATGACCGTGACGCGCACCACGGCGGTCCATGTCCACGACGCCTGCGACGTGTACGTGGGCCGGGCGTTCCGCGCCTACGCGAAGCCGAGCCCCCGCAACCCGGTGCCCGGCCGCTTCGGCAACCCGTTCAAGCCCGGAGGCGTGCGCACGCCGGGCGCCATGCTGCGCGCCTACTTCGAGCCCTGGCTGGGCGCGCTGCCGGAAGCGGAGCAAGCACACATCCGCGAGGAAGCCCGGGGCCGCATGGGCCCGGAGGCGGATGCCTTCGACGCGTATCGCTGGTACCTGGCGCTGCGCGTCCGGCATGACGCGGACTTCCGCGCCGCGGCCCTGACGTTGCGTGGCAAACGCCTGGGCTGCTGGTGCAAGCCCGGCCCGTGCCACGCGGACATCCTGGCGGAGTGGGTGGACGCGCAACCGGCGTAGCTTCGGACGCTCAGACGCCCGTCGTCACACAGGGATGTCCTTCCACGGCCGGATGCGCTGACACTGGTTGCGGAAGGACAGGATGCGGTCCGCGACCTCCCACGCCGTTTGCGTGTCACGCAGTGAGTCCAGGTAGAGGCAGCGCCGGGCCACCGCCGTCAAATCGAACGCCCAGTACATGCTCATCAGCGGGTTGATCCACAGCGTGCTGCCCTTCGTGCGGACCGTGCGGTGGACATCCCCGTACTCGCCTTCCAGCGCGCTCACCACGGACAGGGACACGATGCTGGGCGCTCGCGGCATCCGTTCGCAGACGTCCTTCACCGCGTCGCGGTACAGCGCGACCTCCGGCATGCCCTCCAACAACGCGGTGACCCCCAGGTAGGCCCCCTGCTGGCTGAGCGCGGACACGGACTCCAGGAAGTGCGCGTGACAGACGCCGTGGTGGAAGTCGACGCCAAACCCCAGACACACCACCAGCTTGTCGCGAAGCGGGAGCGCGTCCACCGCGGCCAGGCTGCTGAGGTCCTCCTCGGGCGTGCCGAGCCCCACCTCGTCGCCCCGCATCAGGATGTCCGTCCCACCATCCACCAGGACCACCGTGTCGAAGCCGAGCCGTTCGCGCAGGACCTCGTAGGCCTCGCGCAGGGGCACGACGCCCGTCCGCTCGAAGCAGTACACCGGGACCTGCTCCCCCCGGCTCAGGAACCACCGCGCCAGCAGCCCCTCGGGGAAGTAGTGCTCAGGTCCGTTCGTGTGCGCATCCACCCGCATCAAGCCCGGCGCCAGCACCGTGCCCTCGACGGCCTCCAGCCGGGTGAAGCTGAGGTTCGCGAGGGACACCTGCTTGCCCAGCTCGCGCAGGCGGAAGAACAGCGGCAACCCGCTGAACACGTCGAAACCGCCCCCCGCCCCCGCGATGAGCACGTGCCGCGCATCCGCGAGCCGGTGGAACAGCGGTGAAGTGGACAGGTCCATTCCCAAACTCCTTCCAATGCCAACCACGGCGCCTCCAGCGCTATATAGCGCCGCCATGCCCACCCTCATCCTCAGCGCGAAGGACCTCCGCAGCCTCTACACCGTCGAGCTCGGCCTCACCGCCGTCGAGCGGGCCTTCCGTGCCCACGGCCTCGGCGAGTCGCTGATGCCGCCCAAGGTGTACCTGTCCCTGCCGAAGTATGACGGCGACTTCCGCGCCATGCCGGCGTTCCTCGACGGCGCCGCGGGCGTGAAGTGGGTCAACGCCCATCCACGCAACCCGGAGAAGCACGGGCTGCCCACCGTCCGCGCCCTCTACATCCTCAGCGACCCGGACACCGCGTCCCCGCTCGCCATCCTCGACGGCACCCTGCTCACCGCCTGGCGCACCGGCGCCGCGGGCGGCGTCGCCTCCAAGTTCCTCGCGAAGAAGCAGCCCCGCACCCTGGGCCTCATCGGCTGCGGCGTGCAGGCCCGCGTGCTCATCGACTCGCACCGCGCCATCTACGGCGACACCCTGGAGCTGCTCCTCTCCGACACCTCCGAGGCCGCCGCCAAGGCGCTCCAGGCCGAGAAGGGCGGCCGCATCGTCAGCGCCCAGGAGGCCTGCGGCGCCGACATCGTCAGCACCGCCACCCCCGCCCGCGCCCCCGTGGTGAAGCGCGAGTGGTTCCAGCCCGGCGCCCACATCAACGCCATGGGCGCGGACGCCCCCGGCAAGCAGGAGTTGGATCCACGCCTGCTCACCGAAGGCCGCGTCTTCATCGACGACACCGAGCAGGCCCTCCACTCCGGCGAGGTCAACGTCCCGCTGCACGACGGCCTCCTGCGCCCCGAGCAGCTCGCCGGCACCCTGGGCGAGGTCGTCGCCGGCAAGAAGCCCGGCCGCGCCAGCGACACCGACATCACCGTCTTCGACTCCACCGGGCTCGCGCTCCAGGACGTCGCCCTGGCCCGCGCCCTCTACGACGCCGCCCTCGCCCGCGGCCTGGGACAGGCCTTCGACATCGTTGGGAGCTGAAGTCCGGGAGGGTCAATCCTACCCCGGACATCTTGTCACTCAATCGAGACCTGCTGAGCTGGACAGTTCCAACAAGACTGGAGTATTCCTCCAATCGCGCCGTCCGGGGGGATGCTCTCCAAGTCGTCAGACCTCCCCACCCGGACGAAACGCCACCCGCGCTTCGCCCGGCAACGGCCGTCGTGCGTCCTGGGTGCTCCTCGCGGAAGCAGCGCTGGGTGCCAATTCCGGCACCCGCTGTCTTTCGGAGTGAACTTGAAGCCCCTCGATACCCAGCGGCCCGCGTGGCGCCGCTTGCCGTCAGTGCTGTTCCGGCTGGCGGCGGTACTGTCCCTCCTCGTCGCGGTCCCCGCTTCGGCGCAGACCCAGACGAACACCCAGTCCACGCAACGGGCCCTCAACTTCCTGAGCTCGGACGTGGTCCACTGGACGCAGGCGAACAACTGCGTCGCGTGCCACCGGCAGGGCGCGGTGGTGTACGGCCTGTCCAGCGCCCGCGCCAACGGCTACGACATGAACGCCGTCGTGGGCAACGGGCGCACCAACCTGGCCAACCTGGAGCTGCTCGCCCAGCGCATCAACAGTGACCAGTTGGCCAACGGCTCGTGGATTCACACGGGCAATGCCTTCCGCAACGAGAAGACGTCCTTCTCCGTCTTCGGCCTCGCGGGCTACGACCAGAACGTCTCCACGCAGTACAGCGCCGCGCTGGTGAACGCCGCCAACTGGGCGCTGTCCACCCAGGAGTCCAGCGGCCGTTGGCCCTCCGACCACGCGGACTTCCCCGTGGACCACGGCAGCGTGTCCACCACCGCGCGCATCATGACGGGCATTGCCCAGGCGAAGCAGCGCGTGGACCCCGCGCGCGCCGCCGCGTACCAGGCCGCGCTGGACCGCGCCGCCGCGTACCTGCGCACCAACCTGAACAACAACGACACGACGGCGGCCGGCAACGGCATGCCCTACACCTTCCAGGTGGCGTGGACGGTGCTGGGCCTGAAGGCCGCGGGCCCGGGCCCGAGCAACGCGAACACCACCGCCATCAACACCCTGGCCGAGCGGCTCATCACCCGCACCTCGCCCGGCAACGCCGGCTGGGGCAACCTGCCCAACGAGGCGGCCAACGACTTCGCCACCGGCAGCGCCATCTACGCGCTGTGCCTCGCGGACCGCGAGCCCGCCACCAACCCGCGCCTGCGCAACGCCATTGAGTGGATGAAGGCGCGCCAGTCCGCGGACGGGAGCTGGCGCACGGGCTCGGCCACCTTCGACATCCCCACCACTTTCGCGGCCCTGGGCCTGTCGTGCTTCGGTGACTTCAGCGTGCGCGTCGCCGTCGTCGGCGCGGACCGGCAGGAGCTGGAGCTGGACAGCCCGTCGCCGCAGCAGACGACCTTCACCTTCAGCGTGCGCAACCACGGCTACCAGGCGGACACGTACACGCTGAGCACCCAGGGCGGCCTGCCCGGCTGGTCCGCGTCGGTCAGCCCCGTCACCCTCTTCCTGCCCGCGGGCGGCGAGGGCACCGTCACCGTCACCGTCACCGCGCCGCCCCAGCTCCTGCCCGCGCTCACCTCCGAGGTGACGCTCATCGCCGCGTCCGGCGGCGCGCCCGGCGTCACCGGTTCGGCGCGCGTGAATGCGTACACCCCGCCCCTGCCTCCCGTGACGGGCCGTCCCACCGTCACCACCATCCAGTCGCCCGCGGTCAACGCGCGCGTCACCGTGGGCAACGGCACCACGCTGTCCGCCCGCGTGACGGACGGCGGCGCGGTGGTCCGGGGCGGCGGCTACGGCGTCGTCACCTTCTACGTCGCCGGCGTGCCGGTGGGCGCGGACGTGGACGCGGACGGAGACGGACTCTTCACGTTCAACTGGGTGCCGCCGGTCGACTCGTGGACCACCACGGGCGCGCAGGACTACCGCGCGGTGTACTCCGGCGTGGAGCTGCGGGCGCCGCTGGCCAACCTGCTGGGCAGCACGGCCTCGCGCACCATCATCATCGACCCGTTCCCGCACAACACGCCGCTGGTCACCATCGGCAACCCGCCGGCCTTCACCCGCGAGACGTCGCTGGACATCTGGGGCTACGCCACGCCGCGCGCCCCGGGCGCCGTCATCACCTACGCCGCGTTCATCATCAACGGCGGCGCGCCCATTGCCCTCACGCCGGGCAACGGCGGCCTCATCTACACCTCCATCACGCTGGAGGAAGGCCCCAACATCATCCAGATGACCGCGCGTGACAGCTTCGGCGGCGTCACCACCAAGCAGGTCAACCTCACGGTGGACCGCGTGCCCCCCCTCCTCACCATCGAGTCCCCCGCGGAGAACGCCGCCGTGGGCACGCCCGTCGTCACCGTGCGCTCGTCGGTGCAGGACCAGACGCCCGTGCGCGTGGAGACGCAGTGGGTGAACAGCTCGCTGCTCGAGTTCGGCAACGGCACCGTGGAGCACCCGGTGAACGTCAGCTACGGCAACCAGGTCATCCTGGTGCGCGCCACCGACAGCGCGGGCAACGTCACCGAGAAGCTGCTCTACCTGTGGGTGGACTCGGGCACGCCCGTGCTCAGCACCAACTTCGCGGACAGCCAGCTCTACGGCCCCATGCCGAACCACACGTTCCACTACGCCATCAACGTGCAGACCGTGTCGGCCTCCACCGTGCGCGTCAACGGCGGGCCCGCCTTCACGCTGCCGCGCGGCGGCGGCCAGATTCAGACGTCGGCCACGCTGGTGCCGGGCGTGAACACGCTCAACATCTCCGTCGTCAGCGAGACGGGCATGACGTCGAACATCGTGCGGCGGGTGAACTACGACACGCAGGCCCCCACGGCCACGCTCATCACCCCCTCGGTGGGCAGCACGGTGATGGGCACCATCAACGTGCGCGCGCGCGTCACCGACAACTTCGGTCCGGTGACGAACGTGGGCTTCAGCCGCGACATGTCCGGCATCCGCGCGGGCACGCAGTTGGCGGACGGCACGTGGACGGCGGAGTTCGACACGCGCGAGATGGTGAACGGGCCGCACACCTTCGACCTGTGGATGAACGACGGCGTGGGCAACTTCGCCGTGCAGAGCTTCAACGTCGTCATCAGGAACTGATGCGATGAGCGGGAGCCCATCCGGTCGTTCAGGGTGGGCTCCTCGCGGTACGGGACACCGGAGTCCCGGCGCGGCCTTGGTGGCATGGACGGCGGCACGGCGCGGCGGCGGAAGCCAGTGCCTGCACGCCCCGCCCCAGAGGGCATGAAGCCCGGAGCGCAACCCACCCCCAAGGCGGCGCGAGGCGGCGCGGGGCTCCATCCCACGGCCGGGTGACGGCCGGCCTCCAGGCCACGCGCCCTCACGCCCGGAAGCACGCCCTAACTTGGAGCCGCGTGGGCGCCCAACACCCAGCCAACGGTCCTCCCGGTGGCATTGCCTCCCAGGAAGGGCGTGGCTCCACCAGGACACTCCTGGGGAGCCTCACCGGCCCGGAGCAACGCTTCTGGGTGCTCGTCGTCCTGGTGGGGCTCATCGCGGGCCTGGGCGCGGTGGCCCTGCTCAAGGTGCTCCGCTTCACCCAGCAGCTCTTCTGGCGGAGCACCGGCGAGGACTTCCTCGCGGGCGTCGCGGCGGCCCCCACGTGGCGCCGCGTGCTCATTCCGATACTCGGCGGCGCCCTGGTGACGCTGCTGACGCTCATCGTCGGCCGCCCCATGCGCGGCCACGGCACCGCCGGCATCATCGAGTCCATCTGGGTGAAGTCCGGCAGGCTGTCCCTCCCCCGCGCCCTGTTGCGCGGTCTGGTCTCCATCCTCGCCGTGGCGCTGGGGGCGCCGCTGGGCCGCGAGGGCGCGCTGCTGTCCACCGGCGCGGCCAGTGGCTCGGCCCTGGCCCAATGGCTGCGGCTGGGGCCCGGACAGGCCCGCCTGCTGGTGGCCTGTGGCGCCTCCGCCGGCATGGCCTCCGCGTACAACGTGCCCATTGGCGCGGCCCTCTTCGGCCTGGAGGTCCTGCTGGGCAGCTTCGCGCTGGAGCTCTTCGGCCCCATCGTCGTCTCGTGCGTGGTGGCGACGCTCGTCTCGCGCGGCCTCATCGCGGACCACCCCAGCTTCGTGATTCCCGACTACACACTGCTGCACCCGCGCGAGCTGGTGCTGGCCATGCTGCTGGGCATCGGCGTGGGCGTCGCGTCCGCCTTCTACGTCCGCGGCATCAACGCCGTGTCGGACCTGCTGGACCGGGTCGCCGCGTGGCTGGCGCCCTTCCTGCCCCTGTTGTCGATGACGGTGGTGGGCGTGACGGCGGTGTGGCTGCCGCAGCTCCTGGGCAATGGCTATGACGCGGTGAACGCGGCGCTGCTCGGCAAGCTGCCGTTGTCCCTGCTGCTGCTGCTCCCCCTGGCGAAGCTGGCCCTCACCGCCACGTGCGCGGGCGCGGGCGTGCCCGGAGGCCTCTTCACCCCGTCCCTCTTCTACGGCGGGCTGTTGGGCGGCGCGTTCGGCCTGCTCGCCGAACAGGTGCTCCCCGGCGGCGCCCCCAGCGGGGCCTACGCCCTGCTGGGCATGGGCGCGGTGCTCGCGGGCACCACCCACGCCTCCGTCTCCGCGGTGCTCCTCATCTTCGAGCTCACCGGGGACTACCCCCTGGTGCTGCCGCTGATGTTGAGCGCCGTGGTGTCCGCGGCCGTGAGCCGGCGACTGGAACCCGAGTCGCTCTACACCGCCGTGCTCAACCGCCGCAACGTGCGCATCCCCGCCACCGTGCCGCACTGGCTCCGCCAGGAAGGCGCCCGCGCGCTGCTCAAGCCCGTGCACCAGCGCGTGGCCCCGTCAGCGCCGCTCCAGGAGGTGCTGGCCTTCCTGCTCGAGCAGCCCCTGGGCCAGGACCTCTACGTCACCGACGAGCAGGGGCGGTACCGGGGCGCGCTGGTGCTCGACCAGTTGAAGGGACACCTGCCGGACCACTCGCAGCTCCACGCCACCATCGCCGCGGACCTGATGGACGTGCGCGTGAGCCCCATCACGCCTGGGCTGTCGCTGGGAGAGGTCGCCGCGCGTTTCACGGAGACCTCGCTGGAGCGACTGCCCGTGGTGGATGGGCAGCGGCGCCTGCTTGGCACAATCTCCAAGGTGGACGTGTTGAAGCAAGGGACCTTCTGAGGGACGCGACGTGGAACACACACGGATGCTGCACGGACCGGCGCGCGCATGGAGCATCGTGCTGATGTCCCTGCTCTGCGGGGTGCTGAGCATCATCCTGCTCCACCGCCCACCCCCGCCCGTCCCCGAGCCCGCCACCCCGCCCGAGCGCCCCCTCACGCCCGAGGAGCGCCGCGCCCCGTACCGCGCGTGGCCCATGTTCCAGGGCTGGCCCCTGCCCCAGCTTCCGTCAGACACGCCCGCACCGGAGCCCGGCACACCGCCCCCGGCGCCCGAGCCCTCACGCTAACCCGCGGAATGCCTCACACCGGTTGCGAGTGATTCACCGCGAGCACCGCATCCAGGGAATGGCGTGTGTGTCATGTCAATCGCGCTGGAACCGTACACACGGCGCGATGAACAGGAATTGCGCACGTGTCGCGAATGCCTCGGGGGCCAAATGGCCTCGGGTGACGCACGACCCGCGTTCGAGGTGATGGATGCAATGCATCCGAGACAGGCATTCGCTCGCTTCGCCGGGCGCTTTCCTTGCACGAATACCGGGGGCGGTATCCTGCGAGCGAGCCCCCCATGCCCTCACACGTCGCTTTTCTGCACCCACCGCGCTCGACGCTCGCGTTGAGCACGTTCGTCCTCGTCTCGCTGACGGGGCTGCTGCTCTCCAACACCGCGCGCGCCGCCACCAACGCCGAGTCCGCGCAGCGCGCCATCAACTTCCTCAGCGCCGACGCGGAGAACTGGTCCGCGCGCTTCGGCTGCACGTCCTGCCACCGCCACGGCGCGGCGATGTTCGGCCTCACGAACGCGCGCACCAAGGGCTACGACTTGGACGCGCTCACGTACAACGGGCGCACCAACCGGCAGAACCTGGACGCCATCATGGCGCGCGTCGTGTCCGAGCAGCGCGCGGACGGCTCCTGGTACCACGAGGACATCCACTACCCGAACGCGAAGAGCAGCTACTCCGCCTTCGGGCTCGCGGGCTACGACGCCCACCTGGGCACGCGCTATTCGGACGTGCTGGTGCTCGCCGCGGACTGGTCCCTGACGCGGCAGGACGCCAACGGCCGCTGGCGCGAGGACTTCCCCTTCTACCCGGTGGGCTACGGCAACGTGGGCATCACCGCGCGGATGATGACGGCCGTCGCCCAGGCCCAGCAGCGCGTGGACCCGGCCAAGGCCGCGCGCTACCAGGCGGCGCTGGACCGCGCGGCCACGTACGTGCGCGCGCACATGAACGACCTGACGGACGGCCCGGATGAGGACGGCCAGCGCTACACGCACCAGGTGGCGTGGGCCATGGTGGGCCTCAAGGCCGCAGGCCCCGGCGCGGGCGGTGAGAACACCCAGGCCCTGGCGTCCCTGGCCACGCGTCTGCTGTCCACGCGCGCGGGCGGTGGCGCTCCGGGTTGGGGCTCGCTCGAAGGCGACGCACCGGACGAGTTCGCCACCGGCATCTCCCTGTACGCGCTGTGCCTCGCGGGGGAGACGCCCGGAGAACACGCGCGCATGGCGGACGCGCTCGAATGGCTCAAGGCGCGGCAGGCGCCGGACGGAAGCTGGGGCGCGAGCACGCGCTACCCGGACATCCCCACCACCTTCGCCTCGCTGGGCCTGGCCTGCTTCGGCGACTACAGCGTCGGCGTCACCGTCAGCGGCGGGACACGTCAGCCCTTCGAGCATGACCTGCCGCGCGTGCAGTCCGTCACCTACCCCGTCACGGTGCGAAACCACGGCTACCGCACGGACAGCTACCGCCTGAGCACGCAGGGTGGGCTCACCGGTTGGACGGCGACGCTGAACCGCACCACGCTGGAGCTCGGGCCCGGCGCCGAGGCGAACCTGCTCCTCACCATCACCGCGCCCGAGGGACTGGAGCCGTCGCTCACCTCGGACGTCATGGTGGTGGCGGCCTCGGTGGAGGCCGCTGGCGTGCGCGGCTCCGTGCGCGTCACCACGTACACCAACCCGCCGCCGCCCACCGAGGGCGTGCCCACCACCACCACGATTCTGTCGCCCGCGAACGGCGAGCTCACCGTGGCCCTGTCCAACACCCTGTCCGCGCGCGTGGAGGATGCCCGCGGCTGGGAGGCGCGCGGCCCGGGCATGGGCGTGGTGACGTTCTCCGTCGCCGGCGTCACCGTGGGCGCGGACAACGACGCGGACGGAGACGGCGTGTATTCCATCGTGTGGCGGCCCCGCGCCTCCACCTGGAGCGAGCTGGGCGCGCAGGACCTGCGCGCGGTGTACTCGGGCGTGACGCTGGCGCCCGCGCGGGAGAACCGCCTGGGCAGCACGGCGTCCTTCGCGGTGACGGTCCACCCGTCGCCCTTCCCCGCGCCGTCGGTGACGCTGTGCGGCCTGCCGGACTTCACGGACGCGCTGACGCTGGAGGTGTGCGGCTTCGTCACGCCCCTGGCGCCGGGCGCGGAAATCGACTCGGCCACCTTCGTCATCCAGGGCGTCAGCCACCCCGTGGCGCCGGACCCGAGCGGCGGCTTCGTGGACACGGTGCTGCCGCTGGTGGACGGGCCCAACGTCATCCGGCTGGTGGCCACCGACTCGTTCGGCGGCATCGCCAGCGAGGAGGCCACGGTGATGGTGGACAACACCGCCCCGTCCGTCACCTTCCTCTCCCCCACCAATGGCCAGGCGATGACGACCTACAGCGTGGACGTGCGGATGGTGGTGCGGGACTGGTCCCCCGTGCGCGTGGAGACCAACTGGGTGCAGGTGACGGACGTGCCCGCGGGCGGCGGCGACGTGACGCACCGGGTGGACCTGTGGCCGGGGGAGAACCTCATCCTGGTGCGCGCCACCGACTCCGTGGGCCACGTCACCGAGCACATGTTGATGGTGTGGGTGGACGCGGAGACGCCGTGGGTGTCCACCGGCCTGCCGGACGGGTGGCTCGTGGGGCCGCAGCCCGGGGACACGCTGCCCTACGACATCGGCGTGTACTCCGCGTCCTCGACGACGGTGACGCTGTCCACCGGGCGGACGTACGCGCTGCCTCGCGGCGGCGGCGGCGTGCAGGCGACGCTGGACCTGGTGCCCGGGGACAACACCTTCACCATCGATGTGACGAGTGAGACGGGCATGCGCACCACGCTGTCGCGCACCGTCCGCTACGACAACAGCGCGCCCGAGGCCGAGTTGCTGCTGCCAGTGCCGGGGCAGACGTACAGCGGGGTGATTCAGCTCACCGCGCGGGTGACGGACACGTTGAGCGGGGTGCGGGGCGTGGCCTTCACGCGGGATGGCTCGGGCATCCGGGCCGCCGCGCTCCAGCCGGACGGCACCTGGACGGCGGAGCTGGACACGCGCGAGCTGGTGGATGGCGAGCACACCGTGGAGGTGTGGATGGACGACCATGCGGGGAACTTCGTCATCCAGACGTTCCCCTTCTTCACGCGCAACACGCCGTAGCCGGCCGCCGCGCCCGGGGGGAACTCCTACTTCTTCTTGTGCTGCATCGCCGAGGCGACCAGGTTCATCAGCTTCAACTGCACGGCCGACAGCTTGCGGAGGTTGCGCATCAACCGCCGCATCTCCGGCGTGTCGTCCTCGCGGTTCTTCGCGGCGGCCTTCTCCTTCACGGGCGGAGGCGCCGTGAAGCCCTCGCCCAGGCCGAGCAGCTCGTGGGGCGGGACATTCAGCACCATGCACAGCCGGCGCAGGTTCTGGACGCTGGGCAGCATGTGGCCACGCTCCAGACGTCCGTACACCTCCGACGCCATTCCAATGCGTTCGGCGACATCCGCCTGCGTCAGGCCCATCCGCACCCGGGCGGCTCGCGACGCGGCGCCCAGCATGCTCGCCAGTTCTGTGTCCATGCGTGTGTCAGTCCACGGAAGGGGAGGGCCGGCCCCGGACCCCACGGAGTCCCTAGATAACCCTCAAGGTCGGGTACTTTCACCATACCTTCCGCGTTTTTTCAAAGCACACGCGTGCCTCAGCCAGCGGGGGTGCTCTCCGCCGCGTCCAGCAGCAGCCGACGGCGTTCGGCCGCGGTGAACAACGAGGCCAATGGCAGTCCCAGGAAGACGGCGTGCATCACAATCTGCGGGAACTGCGGCACGTCGAGGAACCACGGGTAGGAGCCACGCCCGATGAACTGGAAGTTCACCAGCCACACGAAGATGCCGTAGAGCATCCCCACCGCGGACTGGAACTCCCAGCGCCCGCGGCCATCCGGCGGCAGGAACGCGTCCAGCACCGAGTAGAAGAGCCCCACCACCGCTGACGCCACCAGGTGGACGCCCACGCCCAGCAGCAAGGCCGTGCCGTCCGACACCTGCTGCGTGAAGGCGGGAGGCCCCAACAGCACCCCCGCGGACATGCGCACCGGCCGCATGGGGCTGTCCCCCGTGGCCACCGCCAGCACCACCTCCGCCAGGGCCAACACCACACCGGCGGCCATGCCGAAGAGCAGGCCGTTCGTGGCGGACCAGGGCGTGTACCTCCGCCGTGCCATCCATTCCTCCTTGCCAGGGCCCGCCGCGTGCCCGGCCCCACAGGTCAACGTGGCCACGCGGGGACGGGCGGGCAGCCGATATGCGCGAGGGGCCCGCGGCGTCGCCTCCCCGGCGGGCACCCGGGCACGGCGGCACGCCGGGAAGGGAATGCCCGCGAGCGCCACCTCCGCGCCCCGGAGGGCCGCCGGGCGGACCTCGCATTTCCACGGGCCGCGAGGCCGGCGGCGACGCTCGCGTCACCCTGCCCTGCATGGGCCGCTGGCAAGCGGGCGGAAAGGAGCAGGCAACTGCGACTCCCGGGACTTCAAGCCTGTCCTTTCTTCCGTCCCGGATAACGCCAGTCTGTAACTCCTGCAGCATGGGTGGGGCGGCACCTGTCCCACATCACTGAAAATGCTGGGGGTGGGTCGAAGGCACGCCATTGGCATGGAGCGCGGTCCGGAAAGGACGAAGGACACCGGGACATGCCGCAGCTCCGTCAACGACAGGGACCCCACCGCGTTCATTACGCGCCACAAGCGTGGCGAGAGGTGGGCCGCATGACGGCGGAGACGTTCCACGCACTGCAGCAGGTGCTGGAGCGGCTGGGCGACCCGGCCCTGCGTGAGCCCCCCTCGGACGAGGGGCTCGTGGCGCGGCACCTCGTGCCGCAGCACGGGCTGGAGCTGGAGTACGCCTGGGATGAACGCTCCCGCACCCTGACCCTGCTCGGCCTCGCCCGCGTTCCGCTCTCGCCCTGATCCACGCCTTCGTGCGTCATGAGTGTTTGAGCTTCAACTTCATTGGCGAATTTCGCGATTCGCGGGCGACAGCACCGGAGGCCGTGCGTAGAAGGGCGTCGACGCGCAGGCAACGTGAAGTCGTTCACGAGCGGCTCAGCCAGCGGTGGGGCGGGGACTTACCTCCGCGCTGGGCGCCTCCCTACCTTGGACGGGTGATGTTTCCATTGGTCGAGGAGCGGAGCGGCCCGCTGGACGTGAGCGGGGGGTGTCTCCCCTGGAAGTCGCGGGCCTGGGCCGAGCTGGAGACAGCCCGCGCGCGGGTGTTGTCCATGCTGGGCGGGCTGCCCGAGGAGGAGCTGCGGCGTCAACACTCGCCGCTGATGTCGCCCCTCATCTGGGACGTGGCGCACGTGGCCAACTACGAGGAGCAGTGGCTGCTCCGGGCCCTGGGCGCGCCGGCCATCACCGACCCCGCGTTCGACGCCATCTACGACGCCTTCCGTCACCCGCGCTCCACGCGCTCGCAACTGCCGCTGCTGCCGCCCGAGTCCGCCTTCGCCTACGCGCGGCGCGTGCGCGAGGCGGTGCGTGAGCACCTGCACACCCTGCCCGAAACCAGCACCGTGCCGCTGCTGGCCGGGGGCTACGTCTTCGGCATGGTGGCGCAGCACGAGCAGCAGCACGCGGAGACGCTGGCCGCCACGCTGCAACTGATGACGGCGCCGGAGTACCCCGTGCCCGCGGCGCGCCCCCGGCCCCGCCCCGGCGCGGTGCCCCAGACGGAGGTCTTCATCCCCGGCGGCCCGGTGCGGCTGGGCAGCGACGCCGCCTGGGCCTACGACAACGAGCGGCCCGCGTTCCGTCAGCACGTGGCGCCGTTCCTGATGGACGCACACCCCGTCACCAACGGGGACTACCGCGTCTTCGTCGAGTCCGGTGGCTACGCGGATCCACGCTGGTGGCCCCCCGGGGCTGGGAGGTCGTCCAGGCCGAAGGGCTGAGGCACCCCGGCTTCTGGCTGCCCCAGGACGGAGGCACCTGGTTGCGGCGACGCTTCGGCCAGGTGGAGCCGCTGCCCTGGGACGAGCCGGTGCAGCACGTGTGCTGGTACGAAGCGGACGCCTACGCGCGCTGGGCCGGCAAGCGGCTGCCCACCGAGGCCGAGTGGGAGAAGGCCGCGCGCGGCAGTGACGGCCACCCCCGCGAGTATCCCTGGGGCGACGCGCCGCCCACGCGCGCGCACGCCAACCTGGGCGGAGGGACGTGGGGTCCGTCACCGGTGGGCAGCCACCCCCAGGGCGTCAGCCATGACGGCGTGTGGGGCCTGCTCGGCGACGTGTGGGAATGGACCGCCAGCGACTTCCGCCCCTACGCGGGCTTCAGCGCCTTCCCCTACCCCGAATACTCCGAGGTGTTCTTCGGCGAGGCCTACAAGGTCCTCCGAGGGGGCGCGTGGGCGAGCGCACCGGTCGCGGTGCGCAATGGCTTCCGGAACTGGGACTTCCCCAACCGCCGGCAGATTTTCGCCGGCTTCCGATGTGCACGGGACGTGAGGTGAGGCGATGCGGGTGACGACGGTACCGACGGTGGCGACTCCGGGTGACAACGCGCAGCAGACTCCGGGAGTCCAGGTGGACGTGTACGTGAAGCCGGGTGACGCGAAGCGCGCCCTGCGGGAAGAGGCGCTCCAGGGCCTGTGCGGCACGCCCAAGGAGCTGTCTCCCAAGTGGCTCTACGACGAGCGCGGCAGCCAGCTCTTCGACGACATCACCCGGCTGCCGGAGTACTACCCGACGCGGCGCGAGCGGGAAATCCTGCTGGCCCACGCGGGCGACATCGCGCGGCTGAGCGGCGCGGACACGCTCATCGAGCTGGGCAGCGGCACCAGCGAGAAGACGCGCCTGCTGCTGGACGCGCTGGAGGAGGCGGGCCGGCTGGCGCGCTTCGTCCCCTTCGACGTGAGCGAGGCCTTCCTGCGCCGCGCGGCCACGGGGCTGGCGCGGGAGTACCCCGGCATCACCGTGCACGCGGTGGTGGGCGACTTCGAGCGGCACCTGGGGCAGCTCCCCGGCGGCGGCCGGCGACTGGTGGCCTTCCTGGGCGGCACCATTGGCAACCTGAAGCCGGCGCAGCGCGCGCTCTTCCTGCGCCAGTTGTCCGCGGGCCTCCAGCCCGGTGACGGCCTGCTGCTGGGCACCGACCTCATCAAGGACCGCGAGCGGCTGTACGCCGCCTACAACGACAGCGCGGGCGTGACGGCCGAGTTCAACCGCAACGTGCTCAAGGTGCTCAACCGCGAGCTGGGCGCGGACTTCGACGTGGAGGCCTTCGACCACTTCGCGCCCTTCGACGAGAAGAACGCCTGGGTGGAGATGCGCCTGGTGTCGCGCAAGGCGCAGACGGTGCGGCTGTCCCACCTGCACAAGCAGGTGGACTTCGCCGAGGGCGAGGTGCTGCGCACCGAGGTGAGCTGCAAGTTCCACCAGCAGCAGGTGGCCGCGGAGCTGTCCGAGGCGGGGCTCGAGCTGTCCCAGTGGTGGACGGACGCCGCGGGGGACTTCGCGCTCTCCCTGTCCTTCAAGCGCTGAGCGCGAGGCGGGAGTCGCTTCCTTCAGAGGGGCGCGTGGGCGGGGACTCTCCCCGCCTCCGCGCCCTTCGCCGTTTCACCCGGCGGGGAAACGGCGTGGAACGGCGCCGGGGTTCAGCGGCGCGGGTTGCGGCGGGGCCCGCTGCGGACGGGCACGGGAACCGGCTGCGGGGACGGACGCGTCCAAGCGGCCCAGAGCGCCCCCAGCCCGGCGACCACGAGGCCGCCCACGGCGATCAGTTGCTCTCCGACGGGTGCGATGTCCACGGTGGCGAGCTGGAGGGGGAGCATTCCGGAGAACGACATGCGGGGACTCCTTGCGAGGGCACTGCGTGGAGGTCCTGGATGGGTCCCACCAGGCACCCAACGCAGTCCGGGAAGGTGAAGGTTAAAGATTCGTGACGGCCAGGGGAAGCCCCCGAGCGTGGATGCGGGTGTTGCATGCACGGAAGTGCACCGTGGATGCATAACGATGTGACACCTGAGCCGCGCGGGATGTTCACGCGCCCGTGACGGACGCCTGCTCGCCCCCCGTGGATCCACCCGCGGACATACGTCCTGCCCCGGTGTGTGATTCCCTACGGCAGCGAGCCTTGAACGGAGATGGCGCGGCAGGCCTCGGTGGCCAGGCGCACTTCCTCGGGCGAGGCCCCCGGGAGGCTGGCGCAGAGGAACAAGTCACCGTCCACGCGCCGCGCGCCGAAGAAGCCCGGGGCCTCCTGGCCCACGCCGCCATCCTCCAACCGAGGCGCCAGGGTGATGCGCACCAGCGCGTAGCGGTCCGAGGATTCCTCCTGGTCGAAGGAGAGCTCGAAGTCCTTCAGCTCATCCCGGACGCGGTCGGCCAGGGTGTCCGCGGAGGGCATCTGCTCGCCGTCCCCACGCTTCAGGTCCACCCGCAGCACGGGGCGGCCGGGCGGGCCCGCCTGGAAGCTCTCATCCGGCGCCACCTGCGCGGACCAGCCGTCCGGCAGCGGCACCTTCACCCCCGAGCGAAGGGAGGACGCGCGGTCCTTCCCCTCGCCGGAGCCGGAAGCAGCCCCATCCGGGTTGCAGCCCTTGCAGCCGCCCAGGAGGGTCAGCGCCAGCAATGCGGCTGGCGCCATGTGCTTCCGGTGTTGCACGCCTACTTCTTCTCGCTGCCCGGGGGCGGAGGAGGCCGGGCGCCAGTGGTGCCCAGGTTCTCCATCTTCAGCGAGCCCTCGAAGATGACCCCGCGGTCCATGGACAGCGACGGCGTCTCGAGGTTGCCCTTCACGCGGCCGGGCGTCTTCAGCTCGATGATCTGCGTCGCCTTCACGTTGCCTTCGACCTGGCCGTTGATGATGACGGTGCCGGCCTGGATTTCAGCCTGGACCTTGGCGCCATCTCCAATGACGAGCACGTCCTTGGTGATGATCTGCCCCTGGAACTTGCCGTCGATACGGACCTGCCCTTCGAAGGTCAGCTTCCCTTCGAACTCGCTCCCCTTGCCCAGGAGCGTGTGGACCTCACCAGAACGCTGCGACACGGATTCCTCCTCCCGCCTGAACAGAGGCTTGCTGGATGCTTCGTCTTTTTTCCCGCCAAGGAGCGCCACGTCCTACTCCTTCCTGAGAAGCTTCAAGAGCCGGTCGAGGTCATCGTACGAGAAGAAGTCCACCTCGATGGTGCCCTTTCCGGGGCTTCGTTCGGTGAGCCGGACCTTGGTACCCAGCCGCCGTTGAAGCTCCTCCACCAGTGACTTCACCTGCGGGCTCTGCTTCGGTGCCGCCTTGCCCGCGTCCTTCTTCCCGTTGGGGCGACTCTGCTGGACCAGCCGCTCCGTGTCACGCACGGAGAGCTTCTTCTCCGCGACTTGCTTGGCCAGGTTCTGGAGCTCCGGCAGCCGGGGAACCCCCAGCAGGGCGCGCGCGTGCCCCATGCTGAGCGTGCCGTCCGCCACCATGCCCTTCACGTCCGCGGGCAACGCGAGCAGGCGCAGCGCGTTGGCCACCGTGGAGCGCTCCTTGCCCACGCGCACGCTGACCTGCTCTTGCGTGAGCTTGAACTCCTCCACCAGGCGCTTGTAGCCCTCCGCCTCTTCAATGGGGTTCAGGTCCGCGCGCTGGAGGTTCTCCACCAGCGCCAGTTCGAAGGCCTGGACCTCCGTCACGTCGCGGACGATGGCGGGCACTTCCTTGAGACCGGCCGCCTGGGACGCGCGCCAACGGCGCTCGCCCGCGATGATGCGGTAGCCGTCACCGTCCTTGCGGACGAGGATGGGCTGGAGCACGCCCTGCGCCTTGATGGAGTCGGAGAGCTCCTTGAGCTTCTCCTCGTCGAAGTAGGTGCGCGGCTGTTCCTTGTCGCGGTGGATGGACTCGATGGGGAGCTTGAGGACGCCGGCCTTCGCGGCCTGCTCGCCGCCCTTGCCGGAACCGCCCGCGCCCGCCTGGGGAATGAGGGCGGACAGGCCGCGTCCCAGGGCCCGCTTCTGTGCGTCTGCTTTCACCACGTCGTGACTCCAGCGCCGCCGCGAGCACGCTCACGGCGGCCATGGCCCACAGGGGCGCGGCTCAAGCCACGCGCCGGCGAGGGCTCTTGGGGGTGTCCCGCTTCATCAGCTCGCGGCCGAGGGCGAGGTAGCTTTCACAACCCTTCGACTTGATGTCGTACAGGATGATGGGCTTTCCGAAGGAGGGGCACTCGGACAGGCGCACGTTGCGCGGCACGATGACCTCGAACACCTGCTTCTTGAAGTACCCGCGCACCTCCTCGACGACCTGGTGGGCGATGTTCGCCCGCGAGTCGAACATGGTGAGCAGGATGCCCTCCATCTTCAGGTCCGGGTTGAGGCCCTGCTTCACCAGGTCGATGGTGTGCGTGAGCTGCGAGAGTCCCTCCAGCGCGTAGTACTCGCACTGGAGCGGGATGAGGACGGAGTCCGCGGCGGCCAGCGCGTTGAGCGTCAGCAGGCCGAGCGACGGCGGACAGTCGATGATGATGTAGTCGTACTCGGAGGCCAGCGGGCGGAGCGCGTCGCGCAGACGGAACTCGCGGTTGTCCTGGTTGACGAGCTCGACCTCGGCGCCGGTGAGGTCCGGCGTGGCGGGCACGACCTGGAGGTAGCGCAGCTCCGTGGGGTGGAGCAGCTCCTTGATGGGCCGGTCATTGAGCAGCGCTTCGTAGATGGTGCCGGTGATGTTGTCCTGCTTGATGCCCAGGCCGCTGCCGGCGTTGCCCTGTGGGTCCATGTCCACCAGCAGGGTGCGACGCTCCGCCGAGGCCAGACTCGCCGCGAGGTTGATGGCGGTGGTGGTCTTCCCAACGCCGCCCTTCTGGTTGGAGATGCAGATGATACGACCCACGGTGGCCCATCCTCTCTCTGCCCGGCCGTTGGCCAGGGCCCCGCGCGTGATGCAGTGCACGGTTGCGCGCTGATCACGCTGCTAGCACGCGGTTTGGTATCGGATCAAATTCACGGCGGCCCTTGCCTCCCTGCTCTCTTCAAGCAGCGCGTGGGACCCGGCGGGTCACTGGGGGGAGGCCGGGCTGCCGGGGTTGCCCTCCTTATATAAGGAGGCGATGTGCCCCGGGGCCAGTCGAACGGGGCCCCGGAAGGCCGCCGTCAGCCCCCTATATAATGATGCGGCCGAGCCGCCGGTCCGCACCCGTGGGCTCCGGTGTGGCGCTGTGTCCGTGGCTTCCGTGAGGCGGCCGCGTTTGGACTCGGCTTTCCGGGCTTCCGAGCGTGACGTTCGTGTCCCGAGCGGCCGTGTGGCGCCCGCGCTCCGGCGGTCCCCTGTTCCGCGTGGAACCGTGCTCGCAGGGGTTTCTGGCGAGCAGGCGGGCACCTTTCGAGGCCAGGGAATGCGGAGCGCTTTGGGGCCGCCGACGAGCCCGCGGACCTTTGAGCCAGTTTTCAGGGGGGTGCGTGCGCGCGAGTTCGTGCCGGCGTCCCGGATGCACGCGAGGTGTCCGTGACGGCGGCGGGGTTCCGGACACGCTGAACGCGGCAGCAGCGTGACGAAGGTTGGCGAGTCCGCCGATGGGGTGGGTGCACCGCGCGTGGCGGAGCGTGAGGAAGGTTGGCGAGTCCGCCGATGGAGTGGGTGCACGGCGCGTGGCGGAGCGTCACGTGAGTTGGGCGGGTCTCGCCAGCCGGACACTGGGCCGTGCTGGCCGGGTGTCGCCAGCGCTGACAAGCAGCCCCTGGATGCGGGTTGAGCGATGCCGCGCATCCGGACGGAGCTGAGGCCTCTCGCGACGTGAGGGAGGGCCCACGCCCCCTTCTCTGGAGACAGTCCTCTGCTCTCGACGATGGACCTTGAACGGAGTCTTGCGGCGCATCGGAGACGCTCATCCCGAAGTTCGGTGCCGATGCATCGATGAGCCCGCGTTGGTTCGGCGT
This sequence comes from Myxococcus hansupus, assembly GCF_000280925.3. Lineage (NCBI taxonomy): Bacteria > Pseudomonadati > Myxococcota > Myxococcia > Myxococcales > Myxococcaceae > Pseudomyxococcus > Pseudomyxococcus hansupus. Next base: position 8,678,438 of record NZ_CP012109.1, on the reverse strand, counting down.
CATCGACCCACGTGCGCCAAGCTCCGGGTCCCAACGAGGCCCGATGGCGGCACAGCGTCACGATTGAGGCTCAGCGCAGAGTTCGGAAGTGCGGCCACCCGCTGTCGTTCAAGGCGCCTCGTAGGGAGGCAGCCGCCGGAGCCGGGCGGTCGATGCGTCTTCGACCGATGTGCCGCCCTTCATCGCGGCAGTGGCGATGCGGAGAGAGCGCTCACGACATGGCCGTTGAAGCCCGCGCATGGAGAGAAGCATCGACGCGCCTGAACCAGGACCGGCCCCACGAACTCCAGCAGGCACGAGCCGAAGCGCCGGCGCGGTCTCCATCCGCGAAGAACGGCGAGGCGTGCAGGGGCGCAACTCCGCTCTCCGATGTTGCAGGTGCGCGAGCCCCTGTTCCACATGGAACCGGTTCGCGCAGCCGTCGCTCTGCTTGGGCGCGGTCGCACCAGAGCATCGCGTCCGGTGCAGCGTGGACAAGCCCCACAGCAGCGAGCGGTCATCGTGCGTCACCCGCCAAGCGCGCCGATGTCGCGGCACGGTTCGACTCCACGAAGCCTCTCGCGAGCCGGGCGCCACCACCACTGCGAGCACCACCAGGAGCACGTCTCGACACCATGGAGCGGCGTGCAGGTTCGGCTCCGCGGTTCGATGACGAGCACCACGACCCAAACACCGCCCGCACCACCAAGAGACCCGCTGCGACCTCGATGCGGCATTCGGAGTCACCAGAAGCGTCAGCACCTTCGAACGAACGGCGCTTGGTCACGTTGCAGCCACTTCCGCGAAGCGCCTCTGCTGTATCGAACGAATGTCGAGCGGCCCGGAACGCCGATTGAGTCCGCCCCCGGTCCCCAACTGCGATGCGTGGTCCCTTGAGGTCCGACCCCAGTCCAAGCGCGCGGAGCATGAGGTCGCCGTTCACGGCATGAGCACCATCGCCACCTGAACCTCGCGGAGATGATGAGCACCCGGTTCGAGGTGCCGTTTGGGTGTGGAGGCCGCAACCCATGTCCCGCTGTAGCCGACCGCCCCTCGAGGAACCCGCACAGGTCCTCGTTGAGTACGCCCCACCGAGAGGCGTGTCTGAGCGCTTCGACCGCGCGCTTCGCCTCACGGCTCAAGTCCACCGCGGGCTTCTCGCGCCCCCTCATCGTGAGCCGAAGCGACCGCCCAGCACCCGAGTTCGCTCACGCAACTCCCTGCCCTTCAGCCGCCCCCACGCCATGCATCCCTGAAGCGTTCGCGCGGTGATGCGTTCGACCCCTGATGTGTGGAGCGCGTGAGCATCCGTTGCCACGCGGGCGCGTGAGTCACTCGGCCTGAGCGATGAGACACCTCGCCCAACAGGAGCGTGGGTCGACACGTTGCTTCGGCGTGCCTCGACTCATTCCGGCTGCGCTGAGTGCAGCGCGTGCGTCGGCCGTCCCAATCCACCGGCTCCACGAGTCGACATGTCGATGCCGCGCTTCCATGCGTGATGTCTCGAGTACGCGGTCCACGCGAACTGCCGCATCCCACGCCAAGAACACGGGTCGGGAGGTGAGCGTCTCGTCGCTGTTGCTGGACAAGCGCATGTGAGCCGGAACTCGCGGGTACGAACGAGGCTGAGTCATGCCCGCGATGCGCCCCGCACTTCCGCAGCGCTGGCCCACCTCATCACCACGTGCACCATCGCCGTGCAGTGGCCATGCACCCGGCCAGAGTTCGGCCGTGTTCACCCTCCAAGTGGAACGGGCATCGAGCACCCTCGGGTGGGCACCCGCCACTTCGACATCAACGATGCGCCCGGGCCCACGGAGACAGTCCTCTGCATGGACATGCCGGAGACTCGGCCGGGGAGACCGCATCGAACGCCCGCGAGGTCTTCGCATCCTCCACCGGCGCCATGCCGAGCGGTCTCGCTGAGCAACGCCTCCATTTCCTAGCGGAGTGGTCTCCTCGCCGAGCACGCGTTCCGCGTGGGACCGCGGACGCATCGCAACGCCGCCATGACAGTCCACACAAAGGCCTGCTCGGACCGTTCGCCAAGGAGCGGAGCGAAGAACCCGTGCCGAACCCTTGGAACGAACACGTCGACCCCATGCCCCACGTGGAGGGTGCGCGTGGGTAGAGACCTCGAACAGCTCGCCATCGCGTCGGCTCCGTCCACGACATGCGGCGCCTGTCCCCATGCTCACGTGGGCCATGACAACGAAGTACCCATGCGCACGACGCCCCAACCAACTCGTTGAGGCACTCCACGCCGCCGTTCGCGTTCCACGTGGAACTGGCGACGGACGCCGGCAAGCGCCCACCGAAGCTCAGGCCCAACTGCGGACTGGTGGCGGCCTGATCAACCGCTCCACCTGAACCCGATGATGGGCTGAGAATGCGCGCGATGCGGCATGCACTCACCGCCCGCGAGCATCGACATCTTCGCGTTCCACGTGGAACTGGCGATGGGCCGGGCATGCACTCACCACCCCCACTCGCATCGCTGCCATCTCGCTCCAGGTGGAACCGGTGATGGGCTGAGCATGTGCTCGATGCGGCATGCGCTCGCCGCCCGCGCGCATCGACATCTTCGCGTTCCACGTGGAACTGACGATGGACTGAGCATGCGCTCACGTCATCCACTCGCCTCTTCGTCTTCGCGTTTCACGTGGAACTGGCGATGGGCCGGGCATGCACTCACCACCCCCACTCGCATCGCTGCCATCTCGTTCCAGGTGGAACCGGCGATGGGCTGAGCATGTGCTCGATGCGGCATGCGCTCGCCGCCATCCGCGTGGCACCAGCGCAGAGCCCAGCACACGCCCAAGCACCCTCCCCCTCCTGGTGCATCTGGCTCAGTGCGTTCCACGTGGAACAAGCGATGGACTCACCAGACCTGGCACACCCGACCTTGAGGCGCCTGAGTCGCTTCGTGTTCCACGTGGAACCGGAGATGGCGCCACGCACCCAAGCACCACTCACCGCCATCACGCGTACGGTTTCTCTCCTCCACATGAAGCGGGCGATGAACTCAGAAGCCGCCACCTGCCGCCGTCCTCCATGCGCTGGTGCGCGATGACTTCGTGTTCCACGTGGAACCGGCGCTGAGTTCGACACGCTCAAGTACCACCCGTCGCCACCGCGTGCATGGCGTCTCCACGTTCCACGTGGAACCAGCACTGAGCCAACACGCTCAAGCACCACCCGTCGTCATCGCGCGCATGACGGTCCACGTTCCACGTGGAACGCTCGAAGGCGTGGTCGTGCGCACCGTGGCTCGCTTCAAGAAGCGCAGCCGACTTCGTGTTCCACGTGGAACCAGCGATGGGTTGAACGCACGCCCAAGCACCATCCGCAGCCAACGCCCACGCGCATGCCTCACGTTCCACGTGGAACGCCCAAAGGCTCGGTCACATGCGCGACGCGGCGTCCGCGCATCGCATGCACGCCGCTCCGTGTTCCACGTGGAACCAGCGATGGGTTGAGCGCACGCCCCCAACACGACCCACCGCCAAGTGCCGCGGAATGCCGCTTCGTGTTCCACGTGGAACCAGCGCTAACGGGGCATGCGGCCAAGAACCACCGCTCGCTGACATCGAACACCAGTCCTCTTCTCGTTCCACGTGGAACGTCCGAAGGGCCCGGTCGCATGAGCGACGTGGCCTCCACGCATCGCGCGCACACCACTTCGTGTTCCACGTGGAACCGATGTCGAGTTGAGCGAGTTCCCCAAGCACCTGCTCAACATGCGCATGCATCGGTTCTTCGCGTTCCACGTGGAACCAACGAAGGGATGGGCGCGCACTCCACACCAACTGCTCGGCATGAGCGCACGCATCGCTTCGTGTTCCACGTGGAACCAAGGAAGGGATGCGCCGGCACTCCACGCCGGCGCTTCGGCATGAGCGCACGCGTCTCTTCGTGTTCCACGTGGAACCAACGAAGGGATGGGCACTCACTCCACACCGACTCTTCGGCATGAACCCGCGCGTGCCTCTTCGCGTTCCACGTGGAACCAACGAAGGGATGCGCACGCACTCCACACCGACTCTTCGGCATGAGCGCACGCGTCTCTTCGTGTTCCACGTGGAACGGGCCAAGGCCGTTGCCATGAACTGCACACCGGCGCTGCGGCATGAACACGCGCGTGCCTCTTCGCGTTCCACGTGGAACCAAGGAAGGGATGAACAGGCACTCCACACCGCTCGTTCAACGCGAGAGTTCGCTTCTTCGTGTTCCACGTGGAACGGGCCGCTGCTCGTTCCCGAGCACTCCACACCAGTTCTTCGGCATGGGCGCGCGGGTGTCTCTTCGCGTTCCACGTGGAACCATGAGGGAATGGGCGCGCACTGCCCATCGCCCGTTCAGCGTGGGCGAGTTCGCTTCTTCGTGTTCCACGTGGAACCCAGGTCGAGATGAGCGCAGGCACCTCACGCCATCCGCTCCACCTTGGAGTGCTCACCTCTTCGTGTTCCACGTGGAACCCATGAAGGGCTGAGGCAGTGCTCACAACCACCCGCGCCCATGAGCCACGCGCATCGTCTTCGTGTTCCGCATGGCGCCGGCACAAGGCTGAGCGCGCGCACTCCACGCCATCCACTCCACCTCGGAGTGCGCACCTCTTCGTGTTCCACGTGGAACTGGCGAGGCGTTGAGCGCACCTCTCAACGCCATCCGCTCAGCATCGGCGTGCATGCCTCTTCGTGTTCCACGTGGAACCCCCTGGAGGTCTGAGCACCCGCCCGTGCGTCACGCCTCCGCGCATCTTCCGCACCGACGTTCCGATGGGCTCGAGTTCAACGGGCAGCGTGAACACGTCATGCGCTCCAGTCCGTGACGGCGCGCTCGCGCATCCCCATGTCGACCGGCCATGGGCCGCGAACCAACGAGCCATGCGCATCGCTCCACCACGGACTCGCGCCTGCCCCAGGGTTCAAGCAGGACGCCCCACGGACGCCGCGCATCGCTCATCCCAGCCACGCGCGCATCCATGGCTTCGCGTCCCCTTCACGAACTCGCCATCAGCGAACGCGGTACCCGAACGCTCGCCGCTCGTTCATCCCGCCCACGCGCGCATCCATGGCTTCGCGACTTCTCTACGCGGAACGACCCGTCGCTGCCCCGTGTACACGCATCGCTCGTTCATCCGGGCCACGCGACTCCGTGGCTTCGTGACTTCCCCATGCGAAGCGCCCCGTGGCTACCGGATGCACGCGCATCGCTCGCGCATCCGGCCCCATCCGCGTCTCGCGGCTTCGCGACTTCTCCATGCGAAGCGACCCGTGGCTGCCCCGTGCACGCGCATCGCGCGTTCATCCGGGCCCATCCGCGTCTCGTGGCTTCGCGTCCTACGCGGTCTTGATGGAACGGGTGGCAGGTGTTCGCCGGAGTGACCGCACCGCGAGCACCGGCTCAAGTCCAGCACCACGCAGAAGACCGATGCGTCCTCGACCGGGTGACGTCTTCACCTCGGCCAAGCGGCACCGTGTTCCACGTGGAACGAGCGTCGGACTCAGAACTCGGCCCACGGTGATTCCTCGCGGTCATCATCCCGGGTGCTCAAGGGCATGCCTCCATGCGCTCAGGCCGCGCGCGTCGCTGCCCTTGCGCCGCCAACACCTCATGCTCCGCACTCACCTGAGGCAGCACGGCCCAAAGAAAGCGGCGCACCGGAGGTTCTCCGCGAAGCCATGGCAGCGCCGGTCGATTCCATGCGCCGAGACCAGGAGCAGTTCACTCAAGCAGTGGTGCGGCTCCAGCTCCGCGCGGCGGTGCACGCCATTCCCCGTTCCACGTGGAACCGGAACCTCCGCCGGGTCGATGAGTCCAACCTCCCATCCGCCACACACCATCGCTCGGGCCGTGGCGAACGGTGCGCTGCAGGGACCTGCGCGCAGCCCGCATGAAGACCTGGTCATGCGAAGCGGCATCCACCACACCGCTGCTCGTTCGCATCGGGCCTGAGCCCGTTGGAGTAGCGAGCCCTCCCCCTCGACTCCGCGAAGAAGCCCAACCATGCCGCGCGCCTGACTCCACCTGATACGTGAAGCATGGACCGGAAGGGCTCTCGCGCAGCTCGCATCAACGGCGCGTCGAGTCGGCCACGAAGGACGGAGTTACCAATCGACCACGGAGGCGAAGTGGCTCTCGCGCAGCTCGCATCAACGGCGCTTCGAGTCGGCCACGAAGGACGGAGTTTCGAATCGACCACGGAGGAAGGTGACGTTCACTCCGGCACGCGTGCCATGAAAACTCGAGGAGAGGTCCGGTCCCCTCCCCTGCTCCACATGGAACGTGAATCACAGCAGCCTCGGTTCCGATGCCGCCTTCGCTGCGTTCCGCCCCACGACAACGGACGTTCCGAGAACCTCGAAGAGGATACGAGCACCGCGGTCACGAGGACTTCGCCCATGCGCGACGGTTCAACCGACCCACGGGACTGACAGGAAGCGCTTCCGCCGGAGACATGTATTCAAGCCGTGACCACGCCGATGACTTCGCAGCGAAGAACTTCGCTCCACATCGCCAACGCGGCCCAAGTTCACCGCATCCGAAGCTCCGGCTACCGGGAGGCTCCGCCGCAGCACTTCGGATGACCGCGTCCTCGCGCCAGCACAGCAAAGCCACGTGCGCAGCACAGCATGGAGAGTCGCCACAGCAACCGCGTAGGCATCGCTCAACCGATGGAACGTAGAGGCAGCATGCCCCCGACGCACCTCGCCCAAGACTCCGGGCCCTTGTATCCCTGAAGGGTCAGCGTGATGCGTCGCGCGTCACTCCGCCCGCGCGAGTCGATTCAGCCAACCGCTTGCTGAGCCTGGTCGGGTGTGACTGCGAGCCCTCGAAGGCCAGTGCGCCTTGATAGCGACCTGGCACCCGAAATCCTGCTCGCAAGGCGACACGACGAGCAGGCGTGGCGCCCTCCCCTTCTTACGCCACCACCGATGAAGGTGCGTCACTCGCGAGTCCGCTCCAGCCTCAAGCGGAGCACTCAGCGCGGAGGACTGTCGTCATCACGCGGACCCGCTACTGCGTCAGGGACTCCGGGAAATGATGAAGCGCATCCGCATGAGCCTGTTCTCACCAGGCGGGTCCATGGATGTGCCGGGGTGCTCCAGATGAATGATGAACGCATCCGCATGAGCCTGTTCTCACCAGGCGGGTCCATCGATGCGTCGGGGTGCTCCAGATGAATGGTGAACGCATCTGCATCGGCCCGTTCGCATTGTGCGGACCAGCAGAGGTGTCAGGGGAGCCAGTGCATGATGGGCTCATCCTCACCACGCGCACCGACAATGCATCAGGGGCACTCGGGCATCTCACGCGAGCAGACGGCGAACCGCTCACCCCGCTGCATCTGGATGAACAGCCCCCAGAGGTGTCCCGCGACGTCTTCACGCTCACCGGGATGAACAGGCACGAACCACTGCGCCAGTGACCCACGATGGCGGAAGACAGAGACGTCCGTCGGAGCACCCTTCACCCAATCGGAGTCCGGCGACTGACTCAGCGGTTCGATGGGCTGCTGGTCACCCAGCGCCCTACCCCACCTCCAGCACATCGCAGTCGTTCCCGTTGACGAAGCTGCGCTTGGAACGCCGAGCCAGAACGCATTCCGAGCCCCGTTCCACGTCGATTCCGAGATGAAGCGACGGAAGGTGCGCGATGCGAATGTCGTCGAGTCCGAGCATGTCGAAGGTGGACCGCCCCGCCCCAGACGACAGCGATGACCTCCCTGAGTTGCGCGTGCGCGTGGGTCCACTCCGGGGAGGATCCTCGGTGCATCACTCCAACTCGGTCTTGAGCAAGCCGTCTTGATGGGGAGCCACCACCCACGAGACCACTGAGCAGACACCAGCCCGTCCTCACCCTTCACGCCACTGCGAGACACCATGCATCACGCACACGTCACCGCACCGCTTCAGCGGCGCTCAGAGTTCGAAGTGCCACGCGACGAACGTGAAGGCACGGAGCAACACAGTCACGAGTCCGGAGACCCACGAGCCCAACCACAGTTCAGAGAACAAACCGATGCGTCCTTCCTCGGGAGCATCCGGCAGGTAGAGCACGGGCACGGTGGCGCCCTGCGGGTACTCGGGCTCGCTGCTGGCCATGCCCTCCCCACGCGGACTCACCACCCTCGGTGACGAAGTGAACGACTGGCGGATGCATCGTCCTTTCAAGCTTCCGCCCCGAGGTCCCCGAGAGATCCTCCATCTCGAAAGTCATCAACACGGCGCCCCCAGTGCGCGAGGCCCCTTTCAAGAACACGAGCGTGCACGCAACCAGGAAGACGGTGAGCCCCTGCATGGGCACTCCGACCGCCAGCAGGACCGTCCAAGCCAAGAGCCGAGCAGGCGCCATCAACACAGCGACCCGACAGCCCCCAACTCCTTCGACCCATCCCGCGTCGAACACAACTGCCTCGAGCGCACGGCGAGACACGCAGCCCTCGGCGGGCCACGCCCGAACGAAGCGGAAGTGGATGTGATTTCGCGTCTCACGCGGCGGCCCGGAATGACTCACGGGCCGCTCGCTCGGAGGAGACGCTCCCCTCCCCTGCCCTACTCCTTCGCGAACACGGCGACCTGACGCTCGGCGCCGGAGAACGGCAACCGGTACGACCGCGAGGACACGACGCGCAGTTGCCGCTCCGCCGCGCGCGCCGCCAGCTCCGCGTCCGTCTGCTGCTTGCCGAGCATCGCCACCACACGTCCGCCCGGCTCCACATACGCGGGCGCCAGCGCGAGCCAGTCCGGCAGGTCCATGAAGGCGCGCGCAATCAGCACCTCGGCGCGCGGAATCCCTTCCGTCTCCGGCTGGCCTTCGGCGCGCGCGTGCAGTCCGCGCACGCCCTGCAATCCGAGACTCGCCGCCGCCGCCTTGATGAACGCGACCTTCTTGCCCACCGTGTCCACCAACGTGACGCCCATCGAGGGCAACGCCAGCTTCAACGGCAGCCCTGGGAAGCCCGCGCCCGCGCCCAGGTCGAGCAGCGTCGCCGCGCCCGTCACCTCGGGCAGCACCGCGAGCGAATCCAGGAAGTGCTTCTCCAGCACCTCCTCCGGCGCCGTAATTGCCGTGAGATTCACCTTCGCGTTCCACTTGAGCAGCTCGGCCATCAACCGCTGAAGCCGGGGCCCCACGTCCTCCGCCACCGTCACGCCCAGCGACTGGCACCCCGCCGTGAGCCGATCCACGAACCGCGCGTTATCCACAAGCCCTCCACGTCAAACCACCTGCAAACCACTGGAATTATTCAGGAGATGGCAATCCCCAGAGTTTCCCACACGTTGTCCACAGCCCCTTTCTTGATCACTTCTCGGGCTGCGAGCAGACTTCCGGTGCACCGGTTCCGCGCTTGAGCGCCACCAGCAGCAGCGACACCGCGGCCGGCGTGACTCCCGGAATCCGGCGGGCCTGCCCCACCGTCCCCGGCTGATGCGCGGTGAGCTTCTCCACCGCCTCCGCCCCCAAGCCTCGCACTTCACTGAAGCGATAGCCCTCTGGAATCCGCCACCGGTCCGTGGACTCGGCTTCGCGCGCCGCCGCCCGCTCGGCCTGGGCGATGTAGCCCTCGTACTTCACCTCGACCTCCACCTCCTCGGCGACGTCGGGCGGCAGTCGGGGCCACGCCTCCTGGGCTTCGCTCAACTGCGCATACGTCACCTCGGGACGGCGCAGCTTCGCCGCCAGGCCGGTGCGCTTCAGCCGCGCCACTTCCTCCGTGACCGCGCGGCCTCGCGCCTCGGCCCGCTCCAGCGCCTCACGCGGCAGCAGCCCCACCCGGTGACCATGCCGAGCCAGCCGCAAGTCCGCGTTGCCCTCGCGCAGCTTCAACCGGTGCTCGGAGCGGCTGGTGAACATGCGGAACGGCTCGTCCACGCCCTTCGTCACCAGGTCGTCCACCAGCACCGCGCCGTGGGCCTCGTCGCGGCCCGGCTGCAGCGGCGGCTCGCCCTTCACCTGGAGCGCCGCGTTGATGCCGGCCCACAGCCCCTGGAAGGCGGCCTCCTCGTAGCCCGAGGTGCCGTTGAGCTGCCCCGCGAAATACAGACCGGTGATGGCCTTCGTCTCCAGCGTGGACTTGAGCTGCGTGGGCGGCGCGTAGTCGTACTCCACCGCGTAGCCGAAGCGGACCACCTCCACCTGCTCCAGTCCGGGGATGGTGCGAAGGAAGGTGAGCTGCACGTCCGCCGGGAGGCTGGTGGACAGGCCCGCCGGATACACCAGCGGCGACGTGGGCCCTTCGGGCTCCAGGAACACCTGGTGCCGCTCGCGCGCGGCGAAGCGCACCACCTTGTCCTCCAGCGACGGGCAGTAGCGCGGCCCTCGGCCGACGATGTCTCCCTGGTACAGCGGCGAGCGGTGCAGGTTGTCGCGCAGCACCTCGTGCGTCCGGGCCGTCGTCGCCGTGAGGGCGCACATCACCTCGGGCTGACGGGGGAACGGCATGCCGCCCTCCCCTTCCCGCTTCGTGCGCCACGAGAAGGGCCGCACCACCGTGTCACCCGGCTGCGGCTCCAGCACGGCCCAGTCGATGCTCGCGCGCGCCAGCCGCGCCGGCGTGCCCGTCTTGAAACGGCCCAGCGTGAAGCCCAACGCGCGCAGGGATTCGGACAGGCCACGCGCCGCCTCGTCTCCGAGCCGGCCGCCCACTTCCTTCTGCTCGCCCACGTGCATCAGCGCTTGGAGGAAGGTGCCGGTGGTGAGCAGCACCGCGGAGGCCGCCACCTGCGTGCCATCCTTCAGCACCACGCCCTCCACGCGCCCGCCGCCCGCCACCACCTGGGCCACCTCGCCCTCGCGCACGGTGAGGTTCGGCTGCGAGAACAGCACCTCCTGCATGCCCGCCGCGTACGCGTCGCGGTCACACAGCAGGCGAGAGGCCTGCACCGCCGGGCCCTTGGAGGCATTCAGCGTCTTGAAGTGCGTGCCCGCCTTGTCGGCCGCGCGGCCCATCTCGCCGCCGAGCGCGTCGAGTTCGCGCACCAGGTGGCCTTTGGCCGTGCCCCCCACCGCGGGGTTGCAGCTCATCACTGCCGAACGCTCGCGCTTCAGCGTCAGGCCCAACGTGGCCAATCCCATCCGCGCGCAGGCGAGTGCCGCCTCACAGCCCGCATGGCCCAGCCCCACCACGATGACGTCGTACCGGAGTCCCATGTCTCACGAAGGTCGCGGGCGGCCTGGGCAGGCTGACCTGTCCGCCGCCGATTCGCGCCTTCGTATGGCTCCCGGCCGGGCCCTTGGCAAGCAAAGGCCCTTGGGGGCAGGCACCCGGTGGAGCGAGCGCCCTCCCCTTCCCTCTTCGAGATTTCACGGAAGCGCGCGAGGCAGTCAGTGGGAGGGGTTCGGCGCTGTCTGCCTCGCGCGCACCGGCCGCCCTCCAGAAGGTCGAGCCAGGCATCGAGCCTGACTTCGCCCCCGGGCATGGGCGGCAAAAGTCATTCACGGCGTGGGGAGAAGATTGGTGCCGCCCACCCCCCCGGGCTGACGGCACCTCTCCCGCTCAACGGGCCCGAAGACCCGCCCCACGCTGACGCGGCCCCAACCCCCATGGCTGGGCACCGCGCTTTTCCCCCGCGCGCGACGTGTCGCCGCCGCGCGCGGGGGAATGGGGTGTCGCACACACGGGCGGGTGGATCTGCCCCGTGGCGGTGAGGGCGCAACGGAAGCATCGAGCTCGGGCCGCCAGGGCCCGACACCCTCGTGTGCGCGACGGGGATATGAATAACGCGGGGGTCTGACATGCCGGTGGGCGCTGGCAGGGCCGCCAAGTGGCTGCGGCGTACAGTCCCGGCGTTCCCTTCCAGCAATCGTGCTTCTGGGTCCGGAGCGCATTCTGGGTGCGGCGGCGCCGCGCCGGTTATTCGCCGGGGCTCGTCCCTCAGGAGTCCATGACCACGTCTTCGAACACACCCTCCGCGCGGGGCACGCTCGGCCTCGAGCTGCTGCTGGGCACGCTGACGGCGTTCGCGCCGCTGTCCATCGACATGTATCTGCCGGCGCTGCCGCGCATCGCGGAGGACCTCGGCTCCAGCGCGCCCGTGGTGCAGCTCACGCTCGCCTCGTGTTTCGCGGGGCTGGCGCTGGGCCAGCTCTTCACCGGTCCGCTCATCGACCGCTTCGGCCGGACGCGCCCGCTCTATGCGGGGCTCGCGTTGTATGTGCTGGGCTCGCTCGGCTGTGCGCTGGTGCCCACCGCGGAAGCCTTGGTGGCCATGCGCTTCGTGCAGGCGCTCGGGGGCTCGGTGGCCCTGGTCGTGCCCCGAGCGGTGGTGCGTGACTTGTGGTCCGGCGCCGACGCCGCGCGGACGATGTCGCGGCTGATGCTGGTGATGGGTGTGGCGCCCATCCTCGCGCCGCTGCTCGGGGGCTTCGTGCTCCAGTACTCCGGCTGGCGAGCCATCTTCCTGGTGCTCGCCGCGGTGGGCGCGGTGGCGTTGGCCTTCGTGTTGAAGACGCTGCCGGAGACGGCGCCGCCGCACTCGGGTTCGCAGACGGTGTTGTCGCGGCTGGGCGCGATTGTGAAGGACCCGGACTTCGTGGGTCCGGCGCTGGCGGGCGGCTTCGCGCAGGCGGGCATGTTCGCGTACATCGCGGGCTCGCCGTTCGTGTTCATCTCGCTGTATGGCGTTCCGGAAGCGCACTTCGGCTGGTTCTTCGGCGCCAATGCGATGGGCTTGATTGCCGTGGCGCAGCTCAACCGCAAGCTGGTGACGCACCTTCCGTTGCACCGGGTGCTGCGCCTGGCGTTGAGCCTGTGTGTGATTACGGCGGTGGGCGTGGTGGCGGTGGCGTGGACGGGCTTCATGGGGCTGTGGGGCATCGCCGTGACGCTGTTCCTCTTCGTGTCCGCCATGGGCCTGGTGGGACCGAACGCGGCGGCGATTGCGCTGGAGCGTCACGCCACGCGCGCGGGCATCGCGTCCGCGGCGCTGGGCGCGCTCCAGTTCACCGCGGCGGCGGGCGCGTCGTGGGCGGTGAGTACTTTCAACAATGGCACCGCGATGCCCATGGCGGGCGTCATGGCCGCGATGGCGATGCTCGCGTGGCTCGCCGCGTTCTTCGGGCTCCGGCTGCGCACACGCCAGCAGGGGGCAGGGGAGGCGAGCGGCATGGCGTCAGGGCAGGGTTCGGCGCGAGCAGGGTGAAAGCCGTTCCCACAATCCAACACGGTGTCGTGAGAGGGGAGGGGTCTACGGTACGCGGATTGAAAGTCATGCCATTCTCACCGATGCCATGACTTCCAACTCACGCACCGTTCAGGGTCCCGCGGGCCGGCTCGCTGTCACGGAAACCGGCAGCGGCGGACTCCCCGTCGTCTTCGTCCACAGCAACGCGGGCAGACGTGAGCAGTGGGCCGCGCAGCAGGCGCATTTGAAGCAACGCTCCGTGTCCTTGGATTTGCGCGGCGTGGGCGAATCGGACCTCGACGACCAGGGACGCTACGGCGCCGAGGCCGTGGCCGAGGATGTCCAGGCCGTGGCCGACGCCCTGGGCCTGGAGCGCTTCGTCCTCGTGGGCCACAGCTTCGGCGGCAACGTCGTGGGCGAGTACGCCCGCCGCTGGCCCGAACGGCTCGCCGGGCTCGTCATCGTGGACGCCGCGGGGACGATGCCGCCGCTGCCGCCCGAACAACTCGAAGGCTTCCACCAAGGCACGCGTCCCGAGTCCTACCGCGCCTTCATGGACGCCTGGTACACGCCCCCGCTCCAGAACGCGAAGCCACACACGCACGAGTCCGTGATGCGCTGGCTGCACACCACGCCGCGCGAGGTCGTCGTGGGCGCGCTGGAAAGCATGCTCACGTATGACTCCGACCGAGTGCTCGCGCATTACAAGGGCCCGTTCCAGACGCTCGTCGTGGATGCCTTCATCCAACCCAACGCCTACCACCTGATGTACCCGGGCACGCCGCACACCGTGTTCTCCGGCGTCAGCCATTGGTTGATGATGGATGACCCAGAGCGCTTCAACGCCGCGCTCGATGCATTCCTCGCCACGCTGCCGCAGCGCTGAACATTGAACAGAAGGGGAGGGCGCGTCACACCCTACGCACTGCCTCCCCGGTTTCGCGCTGGAATACCCACGTGAAACGCTTGGCGTCAGAAAATTCCAAACCCTGCTCCTCGACAGGGCAGGGTGGCCCGATGCGTCAGGGATTCAGGCACATGCATTGCTACGTTTCATGTGCAGGAGGCTGCCATGAGACAACTCCGCCGCACGTGCCTTGCGTCAGTGATTGTGTTCGCCGCCACGGGATGCACCACCACGCTGTACAAACCCAATCAAGTCAGCGCGCCTTTGCTGCGTGAAAAAGGTGAAGTGAAGGGGACCCTGGGCAACAACAACCTCCAGGTCGCCTGGTCACCCACCGAGGGAGTGGGCCTGCTGGCCCAGGGGTATTACGAGCGGTACGCGGAAGGGGAGCGCCGCGCCACGGGCGCGCTGGGTGAAGTGGGTGGCGGCTTCTACGGCACCTTCCTCGACAACGCCGTCTGGGAAACCTATGGCGGCCTGGGCTACGGCCAATCCACCGCGAGCGACCGGCTCGACCTGAACAGCGCCACGCCTCGCGATGTCGGTTTCACGGCCCGCGCCGTGCGAGCCTTCATCCAACCCAACCTGGGCTACGTCACGCCGTACTTCGAGGTCGCCGGCTCCGTGCGGCTGTCCGCCGTGAAGTACGTCTCGCTCAACGCGAACGGCTACACCGACGCGGAGCGCACCCAGGAGTTCCTCGTGGCCCGGGACGTGACGCGCCCCGTGTGGCTCTTCGCCGAGCCGGCCCTCACCGTCAAAGGCGGCTACAAGTGGGTGAAGCTCTACGCCCAGCGCGCGTGGTCCTTCAAGCTGGGCGGCGAGGCCCTTCCCCATGAACGGGACAGCACGGTGGTAGGCATCAGCGTGGACGTGGCCAGTTGGTACAACGACTGAGAAAAGCAGAAGCCCCACGGCGCCAGTGCGCACCGTGGGGCTTCCGTGCTCCAAAGCGTTGAAACAGCGCTACCGCGACATCACGGCGCCGCGGGAGCCTTCGCGGCCCCCGAGGCCTTCTTCTGCGCGGTGGCGAAGTCACCCGCGCGCACCTGCGTCACCTTGTCCCAGTTGAAGTGGCGCTCCATCGCCTTGCGAACATCCTCCGGCTTGAGCTGCGCCAGCTTCTTCTCGAACTCCGCGTCGAAGGCCAGGGTGCGGCCCAGGAACAGGTAGCTGGCGAGCTGCCGCGCCAGGGTGCCGTCCTGCGCCCGCGCCGACTGCCGGTACTCCAGCATGCCCGAGCGCGCCTTCTGCAGCTCCTCCGCCGAGTAACCCTTCTGCACCGCGCGCGTCACTTCCTCGCGCATGGCCGTCTCCAGACGGGCCGCGTTCTCCGGCGCGTAGATGGCATAGGTGAAGAAGCTGCCCACCTCGTCCACGTCGCTGGCGTCCAGGCTGCTGGCCACCCCGTAGGACAGGCCATCCTGCTGACGGATGCGCGTCGCCAGCCGCGAGTTGAGGAAGCCGCCGCCCAGCACGAAGTTGCCCAGCGTCAGCGCCGGCCAGTCCGCGTCATCCTTGCGCAGCTTCAGCGCCTGGCCCGCCATGTAATAGGCGTTCGCCTTGTCCGGCGTCTCCAGCGCGACGGACGTGGGCTTGCCGTCCGAGAACACCTGCGGCACGCGCTGATACGGCGCCGGGCTCTTCCACTTCCCGAGCAGCTCGCTGACCACCGGCACCACGTCCTTGGGCTCGAAGTCACCCACCACGGCCAGCTCGCCGTTGGACGCGCCGTAGAACGACTTGTGGAAGGCGCGGGCCTGCTCTAGCGTGGTGTCGCGCACCCCGGCGATGCGCTCGTCCAGCGTGGCCACGTAGTAGGGGTGGCCCTTGGTGTAGTGGCCCGACACCGCGCGCCAGAAGGCGATGTTGCCCAGCGTCTGCGGCTCGCTGCGCTCCGACTCCAACGCCGCCAGCCGCTCCTGCTTCAGCATGGCGAACTCCTTCTCGTCGTAGGCGGGCTCGCGCAGCACCTCGGTCACCAGCTTCAGGACTTCCGGCAGGCTCTCGCGCGGGCATTCGATGGAGGCGCTGGCGCCCGTGCTGCTGCCATCCACGCCCACGCGCGCCTTCAGCTTGTCGAACGCGTCCTGGAGCTGCTGCCGCGTGCGGTGCTTCGTGCCCCGCATCAGCATGCGTCCGGCGTACGACGCCGCGTCCGCCTGGCCGCGCAGCGCGGCCTCCGTGCCCCAGCGCAGCGTGAGCGACACGTTCACCATGTTGCCGCGCGTCTTCTTCGGCAGCAGCGCGTACTGCACGCCGCCCGGCAGCTCACCGCGCTGTACGCGCGACTCGATGTTGGCGGGGGAGGGGTCGAACGCCTCGCCCTGCGCCACCGCGGCGCGGCCCTTGTAGCCCTCCATCATCGTCGCCACGTTCACCGGCGCCGGCAGCTCCGCGCGGTCCGGCTTCGGCGTGGGGATGAAGGTGCCCAGCGTCCGGTTGGACGGCTTGAGGTACTCCGCCGCCACGCGCGTCACGTCCTCGGGCTTCACCGCCTCGATGCGGTCCCGGTGCAGGAAGAGCAGACGCCAGTCACCGGTGGCCTCCCACTCCGACAACATGATGGCCACGCGCTCGGAGTTGTTGATGGTGAGGTCGATGTACTTGGACAGCGTGGCCTTGGCCCGGTCCACCTCCTCCGCGGTGAAGGGCGTGCGCGACGCCTCCTCCACCGTCTTCAGCAGCGTCTCGCGGGCCGCGGCCGTCGGCTGGTCCTCGCGCATCTCCGCGTTGAAGACGAGCACGCCCGGGTCGCGAAGCTGCAGGTTGGACGCCCCCACGCGCGCGGCCTTCTTCGTCTCCACCATCGCCTTGAAGAGCCGGCCGGACGGGTTGTTGCCCATGGCCAGCGTCAGCACGTCGATGGCCGCGAAGTCCTCATGCGCGCCTTCCGGCACGTGGTACAGGCTGGTGAGCAGCGCGGTGTCACCCACGCGGCGCAACTGCACCTCGCGCTCGCCGTCCTGCGTGGGCTCGGCGGTGTACGTCGCGGGCAGGGGCTGCGCGGGCTTCTTCAGCTTGCCGAAGGTGTCCTGAATCATCGACAGGGCCTTGGCCTCGTCGAAGCGGCCCGCCACCACCAGCATGGCGTTATCCGGCCGGTAGTACTTCCGATAGAAGGCCTGGAGCCGGTCGATGGGCACGTTCTCCAGGTCGGAGCGCGCGCCGATGGTGGCCTTGCCGTAGCTGTGCCAGATGTACGCGGCGCTCATGACGCGCTCGAAGAGGATGCCGCGCGGGTCGTTCTCGCCGGACTCGAACTCGTTGCGGACGACCGTCATCTCGCTGTCGAGGTCCTTCTTCGCGATGAAGCTGTTGACCATGCGGTCGGCTTCGAAGGACAGGGCCCAGCGGAGGTTGGCGTCGGAGGCCGGGAGCGTCTCGTAGTAGTTGGTGCGGTCCAGCCACGTGGTGCCGTTGGGCCGGGCGCCGCGCTCGGTGAGCGCCTGGGGCACGTTGCGCGTCGTCGGCGTGCCCTTGAACATCAGGTGCTCCAGCAAGTGGGCCATGCCCGTCTCGCCGTAGCCTTCGTGCTTGCTGCCCACGAAGTACGTCACATTGACCGTCACCGTCGGCTTGGTCGGGTCGGGGAAGAGGAGCACCTTCATCCCGTTGGGGAGACGGTACTCGGTGATGCCCTCCACGCTGTTCACGGCGGCGGGCGCACGGCCCTTCGCCTTGCTCTGCGGGGCAGCGGCCTTGGAGGCGGTGGCCTGCGCGGCCTTGGGGGCAGGGGAGGGAGTCTGGGCCCACACCGGGGTGCCGGCCACCATCATCAGGGCCGCCACCAGGGAGAGCGGCGTACGTCGCTTCATGCGGTCCTCGCGGGTCGTCTTGGAATGCACCGGCTTCTAACCCGAGATGGCTCCCCGGCCATCCCGAACGGTGGCACTCCGGCCCAGCGGGCGTCGCGGAAACGACAAGGTGGGGCACGAAGGCGCCGGCCTCCGTGCCCTCACGGGGGCTCAGGCGTGGGCATCGCCCCGCGATGCGCCTTGGAGGTGCGCCTCGATGTCCCGCAGCGTGTCGGGCGACAGGCGAAGGTCCCCCGCGCCGACGAAGCCATCCACCTGCTCCGCGCTGCGCGCGCCGACGATGGCCCCCGTGATGGAGGAGTGCCTCAGCACCCACGCCAGGGCCACCTCCGCGGGCGAGCGCCCCAGCCGGCGCCCCACCTCGCGCAGCAGCTCCGCCAGCACCAGGTTCCGCGTCAGCCCCGGCTCCTGGAAGTCCGCGCTGTGGCGCCGCCAGTCATCCTGGGGGAAGGCCCCCACGCGCTCCCGCGTCATCTTCCCCGTCAGCAGGCCCGACGCCATGGGCGAGTAGGCGATGACGCCAATGCCGTTGCGCTCGCAGAAGGGGAGGGTAGAGGACTCGATGTCGCGGTGGATGAGCGAGTAGCGCGGCTGCAGGGACGTCACCGGTGCAATCGCGTGGATGCGCTCCAGTTGCCGCGCGTCGAAGTTGGACACGCCAATCCACCGCACCTTGCCCTCGCGCTGGAGCGCCGCCATCGTGGACCAGCCTTCCTCGCACTCGGCCTGGGACTCCACTGGCCAGTGAATCTGGTACAGGTCGATGGCGTCCACCTTCAGCCGGCGCAGCGAGGCCTCGCACTCCCGGCGGATGGAGTCGGCCTTGAGCGAGCGGGTGATGCGCCCCCGCGCGTCCCAGACCATGCCGCACTTGGTGAAGACGTAGGGCCGCTGGGACATGCCTTCGAGCGCCTGGGCGACCAGCTCCTCGGAGTGCCCCAGCCCGTAGACGGCGGCGGTATCAATCCACCCGATGCCCCGCTCCACGGCGTGGCGGATGGCCTGGATGGACTGCGCGTCGTCCTGCGGTCCCCAGGCGAACTGCCAGCCGCCTCCGCCAATGGCCCAGGCCCCAAAGCCCAGCCGGGTGATGTCCATGCCGGAGTTTCCCAACCGCCGCGTCTGCATGCCTGCCTCCTGTCGTGCGAGTCACGGGCCGCCAGGGCCCCTCCCGCACCGGCGATGGGGCCATGGGCCTGGAGCGCGGCGCCCGTGCCAGCCGGACATCCCCGCTCGCGGGAAGCATGGTGACGCTCCGCGCCGGAGGGCCCGTCATGGCTGCTCCTCCGCCCGGCGAGGGCGTGCCGGAGCCGTTCCCGGCCTGTCCGCCAACCCGTGGCCTCGTGGGAAAGCGCACGGACGCACAAGCATCGTCCCTCAGGCGCGTTAATAGTAAGCACCGCCTGCCAGGGCCGTTCCCTGTCTCTCACGGCACCAGGAGTCCCTTCGGATGAAACGATTCTTCATCGGCGCGCTGGCTTTCGTGGGCGCGCTGTCAGTCCTCTTCGTGGTGGGCCTCGTGGGCCTGATGGTGCTCGCCTCCGCGAGCAAACCCAGCGTGCCCTCCAACCTCGTGCTGGAGCTGGACCTCGAGAACCCGCTGCCGGAAAACAGCGCGGGGGATTCGCTCGCGGGGGCCTTTGGCGAGGAGCCCGCCACCGTGCGCGACGTGGTGGACGCGCTGGAGAAAGCCGGGAGCGACGCGCGCGTGAAGGCGCTGGTGGTCCGCATCGGCCAGACGGGGACGCCCGCCGCCACGCAGGAGATTCGCGACGCGGTGAAGGCCTTCCGCGCCAAGGGCAAGAAGACGGTGGCCTACTCGGACACCTTCGGCGAGCTGGGCAACAGCACGCTGAGCTACTACCTGGCCTCCGCGTTCGACGAAATCTACATCCAGCCGTCGGGTGACCTGAACATCACGGGGCTCGCCTTCGAGCTGCCCTTCGCCCGCGACGCCTTCGCCAAGCTGGGCGTGACGCCGCAGTACAGCGCCCGTTACGAGTACAAGAACGCCGTCAACAGCTTCACCGAGCAGGACTTCACCGCGCCGCACCGCGAGGCCACGGAGCGCTTCACCCAGAGCCTCTTCGAGCAGATGGTGCGCGGCATCGCCGAGGAGCGCGGGCTGACGGAGGACGTGGTGCGCGGCCTCATCGACAAGGCCCCGCTGATGGCCTCCGAGGCGCTGGAGGGCAAGCTGGTGACGGGGCTGCGCTACCGCGACGAGGTGATGGGCGAGCTGAAGGCCCAGGCCGGAGACGGGGCCCGCTTCCTCTATGTGGAGAAGTACCTGGAGCGCGCCGGCCGACCCCACGTGGTGGGCGACACCATCGCGCTGGTGTACGGCGTGGGCGAGGTGGCGCGCGGGAAGAACCGGTCCAACCCGCTCTCCGGCGGCCAGGGCATGGGCGCGGAGAGCGTGGCCGCGGCGCTGCGCAAGGCCACCGAGGACTCGCGGGTGAAGGCCATCATCCTCCGCGTGGACAGCCCCGGCGGCAGCTACGTGGCCAGCGACACCATCCGCCGCGAGGTGCAGCGCGCGAAGGAGGCGGGCAAGCCCGTCATCGCCACCATGGGGGGCTACGCCGCCAGCGGCGGCTACTACGTCGCCATGGAGGCGGACCGTATCGTCGCGCAGCCCGGCACGCTGACGGGCAGCATCGGCGTCTACGCGGGCAAGTTCGTGACGGCGGACCTCTGGCACAAGCTGGGCGTGAACTTCGACACCGTGTCGGTGGGCAAGAACGCGGAGATGTACGGCAGCGACGCGGTCTTCACGCCTGAGCAGCAGGCGCGGCTGGACGCGACGCTGGACCGCATCTACGAGGACTTCACGACGCGCGCGGCGGCCGGCCGGAAGCTGCCGCTGGAGAAGCTCCAGTCGCTGGCCAAGGGCCGCGTGTGGACGGGTGAGGACGCGCTGGCCAACGGGCTGGTGGATGCGCTGGGCGGCTACCCGAAGGCGCTGGAGCTGGCCAAGGAGGCCGCGAAGCTCCCCGCCGATGCCCGCGTCAACGTGCAGGTGTACCCGCGCAAGAAGCCCGCGTCCGCCGTCCTCTCCGAGCTGCTGGGTCAGCGGGGCGAGAACAGCGAGGACGACGCCGTCACCGTCAGCGCCCTGTCCCCGTGGGGCGGTCTGGTCGCGGGCCTCCGGCAGGTGTACGCGGTGGGCGCGAAGCTGGGCCTGGTCGAAGGGCACCGGGGCGAGCTCTACGCGCCCATGCCCGAGGCGAGCTGGTAGCGCGTCCATTGTGGACGCGGCCGCGTGGCACCGGGACGCTCCGGGTGCCACGCGCGCTGTCGGGCTTCAGAAGAGGGCAGGGGGCTGCGTCGTGCCCTCCAGGGGCGCGAGCGGCCGTCCGAAGACGGAGTGGTAGCGCAGCTCCCGGGAGACGCAGCGCTGCCGGCGTGGGTCGAAGACGAGACAGCGGTCCACCGGCCCCGCGTACACGTGCAGCGAGACGGCGGGGCCCTGGGTCGCGGTGACGCGGTGGATGGGCGCCTCGGGACAGCGGAAGTCGACGTGCCCCGCGCCCACTGGCCCCACCGCGGTGGGGGCTCCGAGCCGCGCTGGACCCGGGCTCAGGCCGCCGGATTCCAGGGGGTAGTTCTCCAGGAGGAAGGCCCCGGACTGGACGCTGAACCAGCATTCCTGGCCATCGTGGTCGTGGATGGGCGAGACGGCGCCGGCGTCCCAGCAGTTCAGCAGCACCTCCAGTTGGGCATCCCGGTAGACGAGGTTGCGCGTGTAGCGCCCCCGCCGGAAATGCAGGTAGGGCTGGAGACTGGACGGCTTCAGCACCAGCCCCGCCAGGCCTTCCCCCACGCCGACCAGACCCGGCATCCCGCCGGCCTTCTCCCGAAGGAGCTCCACCCATTCGCCGAGGCACATGGCGCGCATGGGCGTGAAGCTAGGCAATGCACCGACACCGTGCTTTCCGGGTTGTCCGGCGGGCGACGCATCCGAATGACGCAGCGCACTTGAGGACAGGTCCTTCATCGGATACCCAACGCCCGCGCGTGGGTCGTGGGAGCGGACCCCACCTTGCAAGTGGCGCGGCGACGGAAGCATCTGTCGCCTGCCGGGAAGCTCCCCGCCGGGCAAAGGCGTAGAGACACTGTGACGTTCCTGGACTCAGGCTGCCCCACGGGGCTGGCGGCCAGGGTGGAAGGCGTGAGGGGGATGCGATGAAGAAGCGACTGGGCGACATCCTGTTGGAGCGGGGTGTGGTGGATGCGTTGCAGCTCCATTCGGCGCTGGCCTACCAGCGCAAGTGGGGCGTGCCGTTGGGGCAGGTGGTCGTGGACCAGCGCTTCAGCACCGCGCAGCAGGTCCTGGAGGCCCTGGCGTTCCAGGCGGGGATGCAGACGGTGGACCTGGAGGCCCAGCCGCCGGACGCGAGCCTCCGTTGGCTGATTCCGGAGCGGGTGGCGGAGACGCACCGCGTGGTGCCCCTGAAGCTGGAAGGCACGCGGGACTCGGTGCTGGTGGTGGCCATCGCCGCGCCGGCCAGTCTGGCCTCGTTGGATGCGGTGAAGAGTGTGTCCGGCAAGCCGCGCATCGTGGCGAAGCTGGCCACGGATGCGTCCATCCACCGTGCCATCGGGCGGATCTACCGGGGTGAGACGGGGGAGGCCACGCCCCGGCGTCCGGGGATGGAGGGCTTCTCGCTGCCGGAGGCGGATGAGGATGTGCCCATGGTGCTGGGGGGCAGCATGGCCGAGCTGACGACGATGGAGGCGCCGTCCATGTCCCTGGAGGATGGGTTGCCGCTCCTGGCTTCGCTGGATGACGTGGTGGTGCCGGATCAGGCGTTGCCCGTGGAGATGAAGCGCCTGGTGCAGGCGATTCGGGCCATGCCGGATCCGCAGCCAGTCCCAGCCGCGCTGGACGCCACCGCCGCGGGGGCCGCCGCCGTGGAGGCCCTACGTGGGGCGCCGATGACGCGGCCCCAGGCACCCAAGGCGCCATTCTCCGCCAGGGCGGCGCAGTCCGCGAAGGTGCCGTTCCCCACGCGGACCGTGGCGGCGGCGACGGTGGCTCCGGCCACGGCGGTGCCGCTGCTCACCGCGGCGCAGCCGGTGCCCGTGGCCCAGGTCCTGGTGTACGGCTGGGGCGCCGAGGCCACCTCGGGGCTGGTGAGGGTGCTGTCCGAGGCGGGGCTGAGCACGCGCGTCGCCAGCACGGAGGAGCTGCTCGCTTCGAACGAGGCCCAGGTCGTGGTGGCGCCGCTGCCGTCGATGGAGGCGCTGCCCCGGCCGGTCCACGCGCGGGTGCTGGTGGCGGGCAAGACGCCGGAGCAGGACCTGCCCCGTGCCCAGGCGGTGGGCGCCCGCGGCTTCCTCGCCGCGCCCGTGGATCCGGACCTGCTCCTGCGCGCGGTGCGCCGACTGGCGCGTCCGACGGCGGAGGCGGATCTCAAGCGCGCGAGCTGAGCACGGCGGCGAGGGCTCGTCGAAGCCCTCCAGCCGCCTCGGCGCGGATCATGGGACGGCCACCAGCAGCGTGGGCTTCTCGGCGCCCTCGGGCAGCCACAGGGAGCCAAGCTCCAACACCGAGGAAGGGAAGGGGTCGGCGCGCACCAGCGCGTCGTCCTCGTAGCTCGCCGTCAGCAACCAGCCCCGCTTGACGCGCTGGTACGCCTCCAGCGTGCGCGCGGCCGGATCCACCAGCCACACGTGGGACACGCCCGCGCGGGCGTAGAGCGGCAGCTTGCGAGCCCGGTCCAGCGCGGCGGTGGAGGGCGTCAGCACCTCGCACACCCAGTCGGGGACCAGCGTCAGGAAGGGGACGTCCGGGTCGAACGGGACGTCCAGGCGCTCGCGGCGCCAACCGGCCATGTCCGGCACGAGCATGTCGTGGCCGAGGTGCAGCTCGGGCGCGCGCAGGAAGCACCAGCGGCCACTGCCGCCACGGCGCTTGTCGAGCTGTTCTCCCAGCTCCACGCCCAGCATGAAGGCCGCGCGGGTCTGCGCGGCGGTCGGACGAGGCGAGGCGACCAGCTCCTCGTCCAGAATCTCCCCCACCCAGCCCGAGGGCAGGGCCGAGAGCATCGAGTGGTTCGCCAGGGGGATGGTGCCTTCAATCACAGCGCCTCCGAAAATCACCGGTTGAGGCGGGCAGTCTAGGGAGGCGTCTGACATGTCCCCCGAGGGCTGGCGGACGTCATTTCCCGATGCAGAAACGCTGGAAGATTGCGTCCAGCAGGGCCTCCGAAACCACGGTTCCGGACACTTCGCCGAGCGCCTCCAGCGCGAGCCCCACCTCGCCGGAGACGACTTCCAGGGTGGACACGCGCGACGCCTGCTCCGCGCTCCTCAGCGCCTCCGAAGCGCGACGCAGGGCATCGGCATGCCGCTCCGAAACGAGCGCCACCGCAGAGGGTGTACCGCCCCCCCACAGCAACCCGAGCATGTCGGCGCGAAGCGCGTCCACACCTTCACCGGTGAGCCCACTCACGCGGCGGCGCGGGGAACCCTCGGTGGGCGCGGCCACCACGTCGCACTTGCCGTCCACCGTCAGCACCGGCGTGCCGCCCGCCTCGCGCAGCCACGCCTCGGCCTCCGACGGCGTGCCACCCGGGGGCAGCACGAGCACCGCCAGGTCCACGCCCGACAGCAACTCCCGCGTCCGCGCGATGCCCAGCGCCTCGATGCGGCCCGGCGTCTCACGCAGCCCCGCGGTGTCGAAGAGCGTCACCGACAGCCCGTCCCACTCCGCGCGGGCCTCCAGCGCATCCCGCGTGGTGCCGGGTTCGTCATCCACCAGCGCGCGGGACTCGCCCACCAGCCGGTTGAACAGGGTCGACTTGCCCGCGTTCACGGGCCCGAACAGCGCCACGCGGGCACCCCGGCGGACCAGTCGGCCACGGCCCGCCTCGGAAAGCAGCGCCTCCGCCTGTCCGCGCAGCGTGGCGACGCGCTCGGCCACCTCCGCGTCCGCGCCCTCCGCCTCGTCGGGGAAGCTGAGCACGCCCTCCATGTCCGCGTGCAGCTCGCGCAGGGGGGCCTCCAGCGCCTGGACTCGCGCCGCCAGCGCCCCGGACAGCCCCGCGGCGGCGGCGCGCACCGCGGCCTCGGAATCCGCGGCCACCAGGTCCGCGACGGCCTCCGCGCGCGTGAGGTCCAGCCGTCCGTTGAGGAAGGCCCGGCGGGTGAATTCACCGGGCGCGGCATGGCGCACGCGGGGGTCCTCCAGCGCGCGCGCCAGCAGCAGCCGCAGCAGCCGGGGACTGCCATGGGCCTGCAACTCCACCACGTCCTCGCCCGTGAAGGAGCGCGGCGCGCGGAAGTAGAGGAACAGGCCCTCGTCGAGCGGCCGGCCCTCCGCGTCCACGAAGGTGGCCAGGTACGCGTGACGCGGGGTGGGCTGCTCGGGGATGCCCGGCGCGAGCCTCCGGCCCACGTCCAGGGCTTCGGGGCCAGACAGCCGGAGGATGCCCACGGCCCCCGCGGCGGGCGCGGTGGCCAGGGCGGCGATGGTGAAGGAGGAAGACGTCATACGCGGCCGGTGGAGCGCTTCCACCTCGACTTCGACAGCGGGGCTTTCCGCGTCAGCGGTTGCCCACGGGAGGCGTGGAACCGCGAGCAGCCTTCTCGACGGCCTCGCGGTTCTCCTCGATGTACCGCTCCACCGCCTCGTCCTCGAGCTCCAGGTCCCGCAGGACGCCCGGGTAGACGAAACGGAACGCGGGAGACTCCTCGTCTCCTCGCAGGCGGAAGCTCATCTTGAGCACCGCCGCGCCGTACAACTTGTCCTTCAGAGCTTTCGCCTTGCCCATCCCTCGTCTCTCTTCGGGAGCTCCGGCGCGCGGTGCGCGGACGGCGCTCACGCGTCGAAGTCGTCCTCGTCGTCGTCCGGCAGCATGCTCCGCTTGGGGAGCGGGGCGGGCTTGTCCGGAGTGAACACCACGCGGCGGTTACGGCCTTCACCCTCCGCCGTCACCTTCACGCCACCCACTCCTTCTACTGACGTGAGGACGCGCGCGCGGTCTTCAAGCTTCATGGCGGCAATCGCATAGAAGCGGCCCAGGCCGGCCGACTTCTCCGCGAGCTGACGGACCGCCGCCTTCAGCGCGGCATCCTCGTCGACCGCCACCGAGCGCTCGTCGCCCTCGGAGGCGGCCTTCGGTGCGGGAGCGGCCTTGGCGGCGGAGGCCTGCGCGCCCCGCTGGGCTCCCTTCGCCTGGGCAGGGGCCGCGGCCTGGGCCGGGGCCGCCGCCCGAGGCGCCGCCTGTGTGGGAGCCGCCGGGGCCGCCGCCTGCGCGGGGGCGGCCTGCGGCTCACGGCGCTGCCGGGGCTCCGGGTGCGAACCCGCGCCCAGCATCACCCAGCGGCGCTCCGTGCCGGGACGGTGCAGCATCTTGTTCAGCAGGAACTGGAGCGAGTCCACCACCTGACTGCGCCGTCCCACCTCCACACCCGGAGGTGGCGTGGGCTCGAAGTGGAGCGCCACGGACAGGCTGCCATCGGCGGCATCCTTCATGTCCAGACGGGCCGGGAAGCCCATCAGGCCGAGGATGTCGCCGAGGAGCTTCTCCACGCGGCCCCGGAACTCCCCGGATGAAGCATCCGGGGCCGGGGCGGACGGCGTCTGCTGGGGAACCTGCTCGCTCACTTGCGCTTGCCTCCCGCACCGGC
The DNA here is from genome assembly GCF_000280925.3 of Myxococcus hansupus. NCBI lineage: Bacteria > Pseudomonadati > Myxococcota > Myxococcia > Myxococcales > Myxococcaceae > Pseudomyxococcus > Pseudomyxococcus hansupus. The sequence continues at coordinate 8,651,964 of NZ_CP012109.1, read as the reverse complement.
CACCGCCGGCGTCCCACCGCCCGACTGGGGCTTGTTCCGGTCCAGCCACTTCCGCAGGCCGTACTGCTGCGCGATGGAGAGGATGTTGTTCGTGAAGATGTAGAGCGACAGGCCGGCGGGGTACTGGAGCAGCGTCAGCGTGAAGATGATGGGCAGGAACCAGGTCATGATCTTCGCCTGGGCCGCATCCATCATCTGCGGCTGCATCTTCTGGGTGATGACCATGGACACGCCCAGCGCCAGCGGCAACAGGTACGTGGGGTCCTTGTAGGTCAGGTCTCGCCAGATGGGCCCGATGAAGGGCTCACCGTAGATGTCGAAGCTGTTTCGCAGCGCGGTGAACAGGGCGATCCACACCGGCATCTGGATGAGGAGGGGGAGACACCCGCCCAGCGGGTTCACCTTGGCCTCCTGGTACAGCTTCATGATTTCGAGGTTCTGCTGCTCGCGGTTGTCCGCGTGCTTCTTGCGGATCTCCTCCATGCGCGGCTGGAGCTTCTTCACCTCTTCCATGCTGACCATGGAGCGGTAGGTGAGGGGCAGCAGGACGAGCTTCACCACCACCGTGAGCAGGATGATGGCCACGCCCCAGTTGCCGGTGATGCCGTGGAAGAACTTCATCACCATCAGCAGGACCTTGCAGATGACGGCCCAGATGCCGAAGTCCACCGTCTCCGCCAGCGGCGGGTGGAAGGTCGCGTCCGTCAGGCCGGTGGACGCGCGCAGCGAGGCGCCGGGCACCAGGGCCAGGATGTCCGGATCCTTGGGACCGAAGTAACCGCCGAAGCGCAGCGTCACCGTCTCGCCCGGGGCGGCCGAAATCGGGAAGGCCGCCGTCACCTTGCGCAGGTTGGGCGTGGCCTCGAAGTGGCACGAGCCGAGGCGCGGCCCCTCCAGCGGGTAGAGCGCGGAGAGGAAGTACTGCTGGTCGATGCCGAAGAACTGAATCGGGCCGCGGACGTCTTCGGCGTCCGGGTGGTCGTCGCCCGGGTTCATCTTCTGGAGCTTGTCACCCACCCAGCACGCGGAGCGGCTCAGGTTGCCCACGCCGCCGAAGAAGGACGGCGCGTGCTCGAAGTTGGGGTCGATGGCGCGGTTGTGGTTCACCTGCAGCTCACCGCTCTGCGGCTGGCCGGAGGTGTTGCGCACCTGGATGGTGTAGGACAGCTCGAAGCCGTCCTTGGGCCACTTCAGCGTCTTCACGACCTCCCACGGGCCACGGCGGCCGGTGAAGGTGACGCCGTCGGCGCTGCCAGGGGCGCCTTCGTCCATGGCGTAGTTCAGGTCCGCGGGCAGCGGGCTGGTGCCGGTGATGGCCACGGACAGCGGCAGCGGCTGGCCCGGGGTGGGGCGCGCCAGGTCCATCTGCGGCGCGGGCGGAATCTCCTTGCCGACCAGCTTCTGAAAGCCCTGGGCGACGGAGAGTTCCTGCTGCTCCCGCATCTTCGCGCCCTTGAGCACGGCGGCGGTGAGGCCGGCGCCCTCGGAGGAGAAGGTGTAGACGGACTCGTCACGGAGCAGTTCCGCCTTGCGCGCCGGAGGCGGGGCCTCCGCGGCGGCGGTTTCCGTCCCTTCGCCGGGAGTTCCCGCTGGCGGCTGCACGGCGGGCTGGCCGGAGCCTGCGTCGGGGCTCGCCGTGGCGACGATGCCCGCATCGGGGGTTTCCGAGCCGGGCGGGGTGGGAGCGAAGAAGAAGGTGTAGACAGCAGTGGCCGCGAACGAGAGGGCCAGGGCCGCTAGCAGTCGCTTCTGCGAATCGTTCGACTGGGGCGAGAGCGGATCGTTCATAGACTCCCCCCTCCGCGAGGGAGAGGGCGGCAATGGGTGGAACCCCTCGTCACGGCACCGGGTCGATACCGCCGGGGTGGAAGGGCTGGCAGCGAAGGAGCCGCCAGAGCGTGAGCCACGACCCCTTGAGGCCGCCGTGCTTCTCCAGCGCCTCCATGGCGTAGGTGGAGCACGAAGGGTGGAACCGGCACACCCGAGGGAGCAACGGTCCGAGGAACTTCCGGTAGAAACGGATGGGCAGCGAGATGACGAAGGCGAGCGGGCTCATGCTGGAGGCTCTTTCTTCGGCTTCGTCTCCACTGCCCGCGGAAGCCGTTGGAGCTTCCGGGTGACACCATCAAAGGCCCGCGCGAGCGCCGGAAAGGAAGAATCCTTCGCGGAAGAGCGCGCCACCAAGACGACGTCCAAACCGACGGGCCATTGCGCGCGGCGCTTGCGAAAGAGTTCTCGCAAGACGCGCCGCAAGCGCGCACGGACGACAGCGTTGCCCACCTTGCTCGACACGGTGAGGCCAACACGGGAGTACGGTCGGCCATTGCGCTTCACGAGGGCCAGGAGGCAGTCCGAAGGGACTTTCTGCCCGCCTTCCTGGACCTCGAGGAACTCGCGCCGCTGAAGCAGGCGCAGGGCCTTGGGGAAGCGCTGGTCTGCCGGGTGGGACTCGCCCGGCGTCGCACCCTCGGCCCTCACAAGCGAACTCGCCTACTTCTTGGGAGCGGACACGACGAGCCGCTTACGGCCCTTCGCACGACGACGCTTGAGGACATCCCGGCCGCCCTTGGTGGCGTTCCGCTTGCGGAACCCGTGGGCGCGATTGCGGCGGACCTTCGACGGCTGGTACGTGCGCTTGGACACGGCTCGACTCCTTGATGGTGGCGGCGCCTCCTACCGCTCCGGCGCGACCTGAACTGAGGAAAGGGGCGGGTCCGTACCCCCATTTCCAGGGTAAGTCAACGTTGGATCACCCAGGCCCACCCGAGAGCCCACCTCCGCGGCGGCCAAATGGCCCGCACGGGGGTAGGTGCGTGAAGGTCTGGGGAATACTGACGGTGACGACCACCGCCCAACGCACGGCGGCGGCAGTTTAATCACGAACAGCGCAGCCGTCTGTTTCCTGGGCGCTTTTCCACGGCGGCGGCTGGGCGGGCAGGGGACCTGGCCCTGTTGGCTTTGCGTTTCTGCAAAAGAGGTCTCCAGGGATTTGCGTGGTTGCGCATCCGGACGGGGGCTACAGCCTTGGCCATGAACTTTCACGGAAAGACGGTCCTCATCACCGGTGCGTCCATGGGCATTGGCGAAGCCTTCGCGAGGGAGCTGTCCCGGCGGGGCGCGACGCTCCTCCTGGTCGCTCGCGGCGAGGCGAAGCTCCAGTCCCTGGCGGCCGAGCTGGGCAACGCCCATGTGTTCGCGTTCGACCTGGCCGAGCCCAGCGCTCCCAAGCGGATCCACGACGCCGTCGTGGCCCGGGGGTTCGCGGTGGACGTGCTCATCAACAACGCGGGCTTCGGCCGCTACGGCCCCTTCGAGTCGCTCCCGTTCGAGGAGCAGCATGGCCAGGTGGCCCTCAACGTGAGCGCGCTCGTGGATCTGACCCACCTGTTCATCGACGGCATCACCCTGCGCCAGGGCGGCGTCATCAACGTCGCCTCCATCGCGGCCTACCTGCCCACGCCGTACATGGCCGTCTACGGCGCGACCAAGGCCTTCGTCCTCAGCTTCTCGGAAGCCCTCTGGGGTGAGTACCAGCCCCGCGGCGTGCGAGTGCTGTGCTTGAACCCGGGGCAGACGGAGACGGCCTTCTTCGACCGCGCCGTCGGGCTGGAGCAGCAGAAGCACAAAGCCCGGCCCGAGGACGTCGTGCGCCTGGGCCTGGAGGCCTTCGCCCAGGGCCGCGCCTCTGTCATCCACGGGAGCGGCAACCGCCTGCTCACCGCCTTTGGGAGGCTCTTCCCGCGCGCGCTCGTCGCCCGCCTGGGCGCGCGGATGTTTGCACCGCGGCCCACACCCGCGACACTCGCCCCATGAGCTGGGACGACTACCGGCTGCTCCTCGAGCTGCGCCGGCATGGAAGCTTCCTCGCGGCGGGCGTGCGCCTGGGCCTCTCCGCGTCGACCGTCATGCGGCGCATCGGCAAGCTGGAGGAGGACCTGGGCCGCACGCTGGTCCACCGCACCGCGCGCGGTGTCTGGTTGGAGCCCGAGGCGGAGGAGTTGGCCCGGATGGCCGAGCAGTTCGAGCATGCCCTGGCCGCCCGCGTTCGCGACGCCGCCGCGTCTCCGTTCGCGGGCTCGGTGCGCGTCTCCGTGTCCGACGGCTTCGCGCCCTACATCGCCGAGGCCGCCGTCCGCGTGCGGCGGGTCCATCCGGAAATCCACGTCGAAATCGTCACCGAGCAGCGCTACGCCGACCTCTCCACCCGCGAGGCGGACATCGGCCTGCGCGCCATCTCCCCAGTCGGCGCGCGCACCCGCTCCGACGCATCCCCCGTCCTCATCGAGAAGCCGCTGGGTGACATCGTCTCCGGCCTCTTCGCCAGCCGTGACTACCTGGACCAGCACCTGCCTTCACGGAAGCTGGCCGACGCGGACTTCTCCGCGCATGACTTCATCGTCGACGAGTACGTGGGGCGCCGGCCCTGCATGACGGACTGGCTCCTCCAGCGCGGCGCGCACCGCTTCCCCCTGCGCACCAACTCCGTCGCGGCCCGGATGCACGCCGCGCGCGCGGGCATGGGGCTCGTCATCGGCGCGATTGGCGCGGTGGATGAGCAACGGGGCCTGGAGCGCGTGCGGCTGGAAACGCCTGGCCCCTCGCTCACCTTCTGCCTGGTGATGCACGAGGAGCTCCGCAAGGTGCCCCGCGTCCGCGCCGTGGTCAGCGCCCTCACGGAGATGTTCGACGCGTACCTCGAGGGTCAGCGGCTCGCCGACGGCTGAGCCCGCGCGCGGCGCCGGGAAGACAGCACGGACGCCTCATGTAGAATGTCCGGCAGGGAGTTCTCGGTCGATGTCGATGACGGTTCTGGTGGTGGGTGTGGCGGCGCAGGTGGTGCTCGCCTTCATGCAGTTCATGCTGGTGGTGTTCTCCGCGGCCGGCACGATGAACACCCGCGACCTGTCGCGCGGACACACGAACATCCTGAACACCTGCATGTGGCTTCTGCCCGGCATCTCGGGCGCGACCGCGGCGCTGCTCATCATGGGCTACCGGCTGCGCGCCTCGTGGCTGTCGAACGCGTGGCATCTGGTGCCCGTGGGCTGCCTCGCCCTGTACCTCGTCTACGTCGCGAGGCTCGGGAAGCAGCCGCGCTCTCGGTCGTCGTGACGTGATGGGCATGCAAAGTCGTTCGGCTTTGCGGAACACACTCACAGTCAAGTCGGGTGGATCCATCCCCCAGTGGTGGGGGTAGGGGAGGGCAGGATCCACAACCGTGCCCACCAGGTACGTCCCCAGTGGATCCGCCGTGTCCGGAAAAACCCTTGAGGTGGCGGCGGTTTTGGCCGGTTGCTTGATCCACCTGGAACCGTCTGTTAGCACGGCCGAACGCCCGTTGTTCCCCCTGCTTTTGCACGTTTGAGACACGCGTGAACGCCCTCGCCCAAGCCGCCACCCCCCTCCCAAGTGCTGGAATTCTCTGGGCTCGGATGCTCGATGGCATCCGCCAGGAGAAGTTCGACTACGCGCTGAGATGGCTGGAGCGGATGCGCCCGTTGGAGGTGCGTGACGGCGCCCTGGTGATGGGCGTTCCGGACCGCTTCTTCCGCGACTGGGTGGATGACCACTACCGCCCCTTGCTGGACGCGCAGATTGCCCGGATGGGCGAGGGGCTGGTCTCCATCGCGTACGAAGTGGTGGAAGGCCTGGAGCCGGATCCCCACTTTCCGCCCGTACCCGCAGTCAAGGCGAGCGCCACCCGGCCCTCGCGGCTGAACGGGCGCTTCACCTTCGACACCTTCGTCGTGGCGGACAGCAACCAGCTCCCCGCCGCCGCCGCGCAGGCCGTGGCCGACAAGCCGGGCCACCACTACAACCCGCTCTACATCTATGGCGGCACGGGCCTGGGCAAGACGCACCTGCTCCAGGCGGTGGGCAACCTCATCTGGGAACGCGACCCGTCCCAGCGCGTGGTGTTCCTCTCCAGCGAGCAGTTCACCAACGAGTACGTGGAGAGCGTCCGCGAACACCGCATGGCGGACTTCCGCCGCAAGTTCCGTGAGGAGTGCGACGTGCTCCTCATCGACGACATCCAGTTCCTGGGCAAGCGCGAGGAGACGCAGAAGGAGTTCTTCTACACCTTCAACACGCTCTACGAGCTGAACAAGGCCATCGTCCTCACCAGCGACACCGTGCCCGCGGAGATTCCGGGCCTGGAGGACCGGCTGCGCAGCCGCTTCGCCATGGGCCTGATGACGGACATCCGCGAGCCCACCTACGAGACGCGGGTCGCCATCCTTCAAAAGAAGGCCGTGGCGGAGAACCTGGACCTGCCGGACTCGGTGGCGCACTTCATCGCCAAGCACATCCAGAAGAACGTGCGCGAGCTGGAAGGCGCGCTGGTGAAGCTGTCCGCCGTGCACAGCCTCACGCGTCAGCCGGTGACGGAGGAGTTCGCGTCGCAGGTGCTGCGCGACATCCTCCCCGCTCAGAGCGCGGTGGACGTGGAGTCCATCCAGCGCGAGGTGGCCCGCTTCTACAAGGTCACCGTCGAATCGCTGAAGGAAGACCGCCGCCACAAGGCCCTGGCCCATGCGCGGCAGGTGGCCATGTATCTCAGCCGCAAGCTGACGAAGAGCTCCTTCCCGGAGATCGCCGCGCGCTTCAGCAAGGACCACTCCACCGTCATCTCCGCGGTGCGCAAGATGGAGGGTCTGCGACTGACGGATGCCACCGTGCAGCGTGAGTTGGCCGAGCTGGAGTTGAAGCTCGGCCATCCGTGAAACAGCCGTAGCGTTGTTTCAAAGCAGACGGCTCGCCGTGACGCGTGGAGGCGCAAGTCTCCGTGAAACGGCTGGAGCCCTGTGTCATTCGTGGATTCCAGCAGCCAGGATTCCTTCGCGGGCACGTATCCGAGGGAGTGAGTTCGCGCCTCAAGAGCCTGGTGCTGCTGCTCGCCGTCCTGGTGGGCGTCATCGGCCTGTGGCGTGCGGGCTCCCCCGACGCGCGTGCGCCGACGCCAGGGATGCCACGGGACACGGCGGCGTCTTCGCCTCAGCCCGAGGACCTCCGTCAGGGGGTGAAGGGTTCGGAGCGCGTGCTCACCGTGGGGCACCGGCTCCGTTACACGTTCGACCTGGACGTCCGGACCAGCACGCAGCCGGTGGCGGGGGCACGCACACTGATCCACACCGGCTGGAGTGGCCTGTTCGAGCTCACATACCTGGGAGTGGAGGGAGAACAGCACCTGTTCGCGGGACTCATCGTGCCCACTCGGGTGGAGCTCGCGGGCGGTGAGCCGCGGGCGCTCGAGGTCATGTTCGAGCGGCCGTTCTATGTGGCCCAGGATGCGCGTGGCCAGGTGGTGGCGGTGCACTTCGATGCCGCGCAGGACATGACGGCCCGGCGGCTCGTGCGACGGCTGCTCGCGGCGACACAGTTCGTGGCGGAGGACGGCGCGCGCTGGAGCACGGAGGAGTCGGACACTCGAGGTGACTTCGAATCCGAGTACCGCGCCGGTGGCAGCGCGAACACCTACGTGAAGACGAAGCGGCGGTATCTGCGAGCCGCGCCGCCGGTGACGCCTCGGCTGCAGGGGCACCTGGCCTTCACGCTCTTCACGGACGGACACGTGAAGGAGGCGGCGGGCTCGGACGTGGTGGAGTGGGGGGGAGGGGAGGAGGGGGCTCCGCGGAGTCGGGAGGAGACGCGGGTGGCGTTGCTCAACGTGGGGGTCGACTATCAGCTTTCATCGTTGAGGCCGTTCCATGTGGCTCGGACCGTGTTGCAGGCCGAGCGGCTGACGGACTCCGTGGCGAAGTTGAAGCCGGGTCCCGTGCCTCTGCGTGGGGAGACGTTGATTCGGTTGATGGCGACGCGCAACGCCCGGGAGGCGACGCCGGAACGGCTGGCAATGCTGTTCCGCCATGACTCCACGGAAGTGAACCGGGCCGCGGAGTTGCTCCGGCAGGGGAAAATGGAGGAAGCGCTCTCGGAGCGGATGGTGGCGGCGCTCGCCCGCGCGGGAACGCCGGACGCGCAACGGGCGCTGATGTCGGTGCTCGAAGCACCGAGCGTTCGCCCTGGGATTCGCGCGCAGGCGGTTCGCGCCGTGGGGACGATGGAGCATCCCTCTTTGTTGCTCGCGGACGCGCTGAGCCGTGCGTTGGAGGAGGCACCTGACGCGAACGTGAGGGATGCGACGGCACTGTCGATGGGAGCGCTGTCGAAGGGGCTCGCGTTGGCGGAGCCGGGCCGGAGCAAGGCGCTGGTGGACGAACTGCTGCGGTACTGCCGCTCGGGGACTCCGGGTCCAAGGGTGTGTCTGGCAGCGCTTGCTCGGGCGGGTTCACCGACTGGGATGACCTACGTGAGGTCAGCGATGCTTCATCCCGATGCGACCGTGCGCGGTGCCTCCACGGATGCGCTGCGGGCCCTTCCCGGGGCTCCGGCGGACGCGTTGCTCGACCAGATGATGCTGAAGGATTCGAGTGCGCACGTGCGCGCGAACGCGGTGAAGGCGCTTGCTCACCGAGTCGTCGGGGCGCACCTGGAGGCACTGGCCACGGTGTTGCGAACGGAGCGGAACGTGTCCGTGCGCATGGAGGTGGTCCGGGTCCTGGGCGCCGTGAAGCATGTGGATGCCCCGGCGCAGGCACTGCTTCGTGATGCCGCTGAGCACGACGCGTCCTCGAAGGTGCGGGAGTTGGCGGCGGCGTTGCTGGGTGAGTAGGGCGGGGCACTGACGATGACCGCTCGCAGCGCCGCACCTGCGCGAAATGGAGGCGCTGCTGGGTGAGCAAGGCAGGGCGCCGGACCGATGCTCTGGCCCGGCGCCCCTTGATGCTCCAGCGACTACTCCGCCTTACGGCGGCGGCCGATGACGGCTCGCATCAGGCCCACGAGCATCCAAGGCAGTGCGGCCGAAGGAGACGAGGACTGGCAACCACAACCGCTGTCGGCGGGAGGCGGCGGCGGCGAGGTTCCCGAGTCCTGAGGCTGGCCGGGACCAGCGTCCGCGCCAGCGTCGGACTGCGGCTCCTCCCCGGAGCCGGCGTCCGCGCCCGGCTCTTCACCCGGACCCGCGTCGTTCTCTGTTCCAGGACCTGCATCTGGATCTTCACCCGAACCTGCATCCGGATCCGTTCCCGCATCCGGATCCTCACCGGCACCACCGTCGACGATAGGGCCGGGACCACCGTCGGCGCCGGCATCCGGATCACCCGAGCCACCATCGACGCCGGGCCCAGGACCACCGTCGACACCTGCGTCCGGCTCACCCGGCCCACCGTCGACGCCCGGGCCGGGCCCACCGTCCACGCCGGAGTCAGGCTCGCCCGGACCACCGTCCACGCCGGGCCCAGGACCACCGTCCACGCCCGAGTCCGGCTCACCAGGACCGCCATCTACACCGCCATCGACGCCCGGGCCGGGACCACCGTCCACGCCCGAGTCCGGCTCACCAGGACCACCATCCACGCCGCCATCGACGCCAGGACCGGGACCACCGTCCACGCCGGAATCAGGCTCCCCCGGCCCGCCATCCACGCCGGGCCCAGGCCCACCGTCCACGCCGGAATCAGGCTCCCCCGGACCGCCATCCACGCCACCATCCACACCCGGACCGGGACCCCCATCCGGGCCCCCAGTACCACCGTCCTGCTGCGGAACAACCGGCCGCGCGATGAACACGGCGGTGCCCCACTCCACCTGGTCGTTGTCCGGCGGTGCCAGGCCCGCGGCCAGCGAGATTTCTCCCCGCCCGTTGATGCTGACCAGACCCCCGAACACCGGGTTCGACGGCGTCTCCTGGTCGATGCGCGCCGGCCCCAAATCCGAGGACACGATGTCGTGCTCGGTCGCCACGCGCTTCAGCGACTGTCCATCGCTCACCCACACCGCTCGCATGTTCGCGGAGTCAATGGCGCGGAAGACCACCCAGCCGGTGTCGTTGATATCGGGCGCGAAGAACTCCAACGTCCGGATGTCGCCCACGCCGTCCTGCGCGAGCACGCGCAGCGCGGCCCCATCCCAGAGCCACAGCGTGGTGACGTTGCCACTCTGGGCGTTGCGAGCCGTCCCCAGGAACGCCACCTGCCCCATGTTGTTCAGCGCGGGCGCCACCGACGCGAAGCGGTACACCGGTGACGTCGCGTCACGCCCCCGAGACTGCGCGATGAGCCGTGACGACATCCCATCCGGCTCGAAGATGCGCAGGTCCTGGAAGAACTCCGACGACGCCGTCGCGACATCGCCCACGCCCGCCATCTGTCCCAGGTCGTTCAGCGTCGGCGAGTACAGGAACTGGTAGGGGCTGCCGGGGTCCACCGTCTGCTCAGCGGCCACGATGGTCGTCGAGAAGGTGCCATCCGGCCGCTCGTTCGCGATGGCGTAGGCCCGGCCCACGCCGCTGTACGTGGCCCGGAAGCCAATCTGCCCCGCCTCGTTGAGCCACAGGCTGCTCCAATCCGAGGCCCCCGGAGGCCCCCGGATGATGCGCACCTGCTCCGGCGAGGCGACGTTCAACAGGTAGATGCCGTTCTGGGTCGCCGGCGAAGCCCACGTCACCGCGAACGCGATGTCCCCCTGCGAATTCACCCCCGGGTCCCCCGTCCGGGCATCCTCACCCAACTGGGGCAGCAGGTAGATGCGGCTCCCCATGCCACCGTGCCCCCACCACACGGCGGAGCGCCCCTCGGGGGTGATGGCCAGCCGGAAGGCAATCTGCCCATCCGCGCTGATGGGAATCTGGTAGCTGCCCGAGAGCAGGTTGCCCGGCCCCACGTTGTACGCGCCGGACGCGTTCCCCAGCAGGTTCGTCCGCACCTGGAGCTCCAGGTGGTAGTCGGGCAACTGCGCCCACGCGGGCGTGGCCAGCGTGAGCACCCCCAGCGCCAGCGCCCTGCCTCGGGGCCAGAATGCCCGCGCACTCCACTTCCGTTCCGCGACCGCCATGAATGCTGCCTCCCTGAATTCAAAGGAAGGCAGGCTATCACCGTGTTCAGACGCGGCCGGAGGTCACCGGCTCAGGCCTCCGGCACCCACAGCGCGCGCAGGTCGGCGGGGAGCTGTCCCATGACGTCGTCCGCCTCGCCCTCGCTGATGTGCTCACGCACCGTGGTGAAGACGGCGCGCGCCAGTCGCTCGGCCTCGTTGGGCGTGGTGTCGAGCTCCTCGGCCACCATGGCGAGGAACTGCTCCAGCTTGAACTTCTTGGCCACCTTGCCCTCGTGCCGGGGACAGCGCTTCAGCAAGTCCTTCACCTTGCGCGGGAGCTGGGCCTCCAGGTGCTTCACCTCGGTGTCCATGAGGCGCTGCTCCAACAAGCACAGCACCGACTGCGCGGCCTTCTCCGCGAGCTCGCGCACGATGCCCGCGTTCGCTTCGAGGTCCTTCAGGAAGAGCACGTAGGTCTGCGTCGCGCGAGCCTCACTGCGCTGCTCCTGGATGCTGGGCGTAGCGCCCTGGCGCTCCCCTGCCGCTCCCTGTTCCTCACGTATGTTCGCCATGACGGTGGCCTCCTCGGTGTCGGGCTTGGGTCTCCCCTGAGCGTGGACACCCCCGCTCCCCCAGGCACCCTTCGCCCCCCGCGTGCTGGGGCCCCGGGGCGGGAAGCAAGCCATGCGCTGAAAGCGCCCACCGCTTCGGGCGAACAAACGCCCGTCCTCAGTCCGACGCGATGCCGAGCAACTCCAGCAAGCGAGGCACGTAGAACGAGCCCCAGAACCCCAATGAGAGCAGCCCCAAACCCATCCCCCGAGCGCCTCCCAGCGGCGGCCAATGGGGGGCCGTGCTTTCAGGTCCACGCGCCACAACGCCACCAGGCCCAGGACCACCGCGAGCATCCCCATGGGGGCGAACGCCAGCGACATCAGCTTCGACGCACTGAAGAGGAACAACATCGGTGAAATCACGGGCAGGAACAGCGAGCTCACGCCCAGCGACAGGGCATGCTTGGCGAGCGGGTTGTTGACCTCCCGGTTCCACAGCCGGTGCAGCTCCCGCTCCGGGACGTCCAAGCGGAAGAAGAGCCGGCTGCGGGTGTCGCGGAAGAAGTTCAGCGCGATGGCGAAGGGCACGAAGAACAGCAGCGCGGCCGGCCCCAGCGACGGCGCGGTGAGCAGCATTCCCACCAGAGGCGTGGCGAGCAGGGCGAGGCGCGCCCAGGGCTTCCCCAGGAAGAACGCCGTGCCCACGCCGACACTCGCCAGCAGGACCAGCCCCGTGGCGAAGTCCCCGACCGCCACCGCCGTGACGGCCAGGCCTCCCAGCATCACCGTGCCCAGGCCCACCATCCACGCGCCCGCGTCGCGCCGCCCCCACAACCGGAGCCGGAAGGCCTCCAGGTAGTTCACCTCCGGACGCGCCGCGCAGGGGGGGCAATACATCCGCCCCATCACCCACGTGGTGCAGGGGGTGCAGACGAAGCTGCCACAACGCAGGCAGGTGGCACCCGCGGACGCCTCCGGATGGAAGGCGCACAGGGGCAGGGCACCGGAGGAGACTTCGGTGGACATGATTTCAGTCTCGCATGCTGACCAGGAACCAACATCCCGGGGCGCGGCTGCGTTTGGCCACCATTCCCCACCCACGGCGCCGGACGTGCGTGCTAAGCGCGTCACGTGAGTCATTGGCATTGAAACCTGGAGGCACCTTGTTCCGAATGAAGGCCCTCGTCACCGCGGCCCTGCTGTCCAGCGGGCTCCCGGCGCTTGCGCAGACACCCCAGGAGGCGAAGCCGCTGGAGCCCGGCCGTGAGGCGCTCGCCATTCCGTATGAGAAGTACGCGCTGCCCAACGGCCTGGAGGTCATCCTCTCCGTGGACCGGAAGCTGCCGGTGGTGGCCGTCAACATCTGGTACCACGTGGGCGCGTACCACGAGCAGCCCGGCCGCACCGGCTTCGCGCACCTCTTCGAGCACATGATGTTCCAGGGCTCGCGCAACGTGGCCGACGACGTGCACATCTCCAAGCTGGAGCAGCTCGGCGCCACCGACCTCAACGGCACCACCAGCTTCGACCGCACCAACTACTTCGAGACGGTCCCCAGCAACCACCTGGAGACGGCGCTCTGGTTGGAGAGCGACCGCATGGGCTTCCTGCTCGATGCCATCACCCCCCAAAGCCTGGAGACCCAGCGCGAGGTGGTGAAGAACGAGCGCCGCGAGTCCACCGAGACGGCTCCGTATGGCGCCGCCCGCGAGAAGGCCTGGCACGCGCTCTTCCCGCTGCCGCACCCGTACCACGGGGATGTCATCGGCTCGATGAAGGACCTGAACGCGGCCACCGTGGACGACGTGAAGGACTTCTTCCGCAAGTGGTACGCGCCGTCCAACGCCACGCTGGCCATCGTCGGTGACTTCGACGTGGCGAAGACGAAGGCGCTGGTGGAGAAGTACTTCGGCACGCTGCCCAGCCACGCCCGGCCGCAGCGGCCGGAGGTCGCGCCGGTGAACCTCACCGCGCCCGTGGTGCTCCGCGAAGAGGAGCGCGTGGCCCGGCTGCCGCTCTTGTCCATCCAGTGGCTCACGCCCGCGTACCTGGAGGAAGGCGACGCCACCGCGGACGTGCTGGCCACGGCGCTGTCCACCGGCAAGGCGAGCCGTCTGTACCGCCGGCTGGTGCTGGAGAAGGAGCTGGCCCAGAGCGTCAGCGCCTCGCAGCAGAGCCAGGGCGCGCAGTCCGTCTTCAGCGTGGACGTGGTGGCCCGGCCCGGTGTGTCCACGGACACGCTGCTCCAGGAGGTGGACGCGGTGCTGGACGAGGTCCGCCGCGACGGCGTCACGCGGGAGGAGATTGCCCGCGCCCGCACCCGCTACGACACGCGCACGCTGGCGGGCCTCCAGTCCGTGGGCGGCTTCGGCGGCAAGGCGGACGTGCTGCAGAGCTACAACCACTTCGTCGGCGAGCCCAACTACGTGGCCCAGGACCTGGCCCGTTATGAGGCGGTGACGCCGGAAGCCGTGAAGAAGTTCGCCCAGGACACGCTGCGCCCCGGGGCGCGCGTCATCCTCCACGCGGTGCCGCCCGCACGTCGGCAGGCGCCCCTCGACTCGAAGGAGCGCCACTGATGCGCCGCCTCTTCTCCGCACTGCTCGTCACCCTGCTGACCGCCTGCGCCAGCACCCCGAAGCCCGCGGCGGACTCGCCCGCGCTGGGTGAGAAGGCCACGCCGCCCGACGCCGCGCCGGACGCCGAGTCCTTCCGCGCCAAGCCCCCCGAGCCCGGCAAGGCTCCCGACCTGGTGCTGCCCACCTTCCAGAGCGCGAAGCTGGAGAACGGCCTCACGGTGCTGGTGAGCACCCGGCGCGAGCTGCCGCTGGTGTTCGCGGGCGTGGCCTTCTCCTCGGGCAGCGCGCAGGACCCCAAGGGCAAGGAAGGCCTCGCCGAGCTGTCCTACCGCATGCTGCTGGAAGGCGCGGGCAAGCGGGACACGGTGGTGCTGGACAACGCCTTCGCCGACCTGGGCGTGTCTCCTGGCATGGACGTGCAGGCGGACGGCGCGCAGGTGGGCGTGCGGGTGCTGACGCGCAACCTGGACAGCGCGATGTCGCTGCTGTCGGACGTGGTGCTGCGGCCCACGTTCAACGCGCAGGCCTTCGACCGCCGCAAGAAGCAGCAGCTCGCGGACCTGGTGCGCGCGCTGGGCCAGCCGGGGGTGCTCGCGCAGTTGGCGTACCTGGAGGCGGTCTTCGGGCTCGACCATCCCTATGGGCACCTGTCCGACGGCATGCCCGCGTCGGTGCAGACGCTCACGCTGGCGGACGTGCGCGGCTACTACCAGAAGCACGTGGGCCCTGGCGCCGCGGCCATCATCCTCACGGGAGACATCTCCCTGGACGAGGGCGTGGCCCTGGCGAGGAAGTACTTCGGTGGATGGAAGGGCAAGGCCACGCCGCCCGCGCCGCCCAAGGCCACCCAGGCGTCACCGCGTCAGCAGGTGTACGTGGTGCCCAAGCCGGGCCTGGACCAGACGCTGGTGCTGGTGGGCCGCGCGGGCATCGCCTCGGGGAACCCGGACGAGTACGCGCTGGACCTGGCCACCACCGTGTTCGGCGGCTTCTTCGGCAGCCGGCTCAACATGAACCTGCGTGAGAACAAGGGCTACAGCTACGGCGCGGGCGCCAGCCTGTCTCCGCGCCTGGGTGTGGGTCCGCTCACCGCGTACAGCTCCGTGCGCCAGGACGTGACGGGCCCGGCGCTCCAGGAAGTGATGAACGAGCTGAGCGGGCTCAAGACGAAGCCCATCTCGCAGGAGGAACTGGCGGCCGCGCGCGAGGGCCTCATCCGCGCCTTCCCGGGCGCCTTCGAGTCGGTGGAGGGCCTGGGCGCCAGCGCCGCTGCGCTCTACATCACCCGGCGGCCGCTGGACGAGTTCAACCGCACGGTGGAGGGCCTGCGTGACGCCAGCGCCGAGGACGTCCAGCGCAAGGCGGAGCAGTACCTGGACCCCGCGTCGATGCAGATTGTGCTCGTGGGAGACCCGGCGACGATTCAGGAGCAGGTGACGCCGCTCGGTCTGGGCAAGCTGGTGCCCGTGGAGCCGGATGAGGCACCGGCCGCGAAGCCGGGCACGCCTCGCGCGGCGAAGTAGCACCGCGCGAAAGACCGGGCCGTGGACAGGCTTCCCGCCTGACGCCGCGGCCCGGCGCGCGCACCTGACGCAGGCACCGGAACTGGGCGTGGCCGACGTGACACTGTCCCAGGCACCTCGTCAGTGGCATCCGCGACCGCGAGGCGGCTCGGATGCCACGACGCGCGCCGTGCCCCGCTGAAGCCACGGCGCATCCGCTTCACTCCCCTACGCTTCGAGGCACCACCGCCAGGGCAACGCCGCTGGCGACGCTGCGCCTCAGCGGTTGCGTTCTTCGTCGTCCTCGTCGGAGACCTGCCGCTCCTCGGCCCGCTCGCGGCCCAGGCGCTCGCGCTCCAGCTCGTCCGCCTCGTCGATGGGGCTGCGGATGTCGGGGACGTAGCCGCCCACCTCGGTGTCACTGTCGAGCGCGAACTTCTGCTCACGCGTGCCACGGATGGAGTCCGCGGAGTACAGCGGCAGGGTGTCGTCGGCCTCGAGTCCGCGCTCCACGCGGTCCGGAGCGTAGGGGGGCTTCTTGGCGGCCTCCTTGCCACCCGTATACGGGTCGTACTTCCTGTTGGGCATGGCTCGCTCCTCGTTGAGTGGGTGCTGCGCCCAGCTTCAATCTCGGAGCGCGTCCCCTGAGCACCAAGGTCCCCACGGCACGTCGTGGGCACGCCCGGCCGCTCGGCTCACGAGAGAGGTGGGGATGCCCTCGGACATCCCCAAGTTGCCCACAGGCGGGCCATCCTCCCGCGCGTCACTTCCCGAGGAAGTCGATGAGCGCCGCGTGGAACTTCTCCGGCGCCTCGAAGTGCGGGATGTGGCCCACGCCGGGCAGCTCCACCAGCGTCGCGTTGGGGATGGCCTTCGCCACCTTCTTCCCCAGCGCCGGGTACTGGCCCAGCGTCGCGGCGTCCGCGGCGGGCACCCGACCCCGGCCGATATAGGTCCGGTCCTCCTGCCCCAGGTACAGCAGCGTACGCGGCTGGATGAAGGGGAACTCGTGCACCACGGGCTGCTCGTAAATCATGGTGCCCGTGGCGGCGGACACCCACGCGAGGCGGGGGTACTCGGCGCTGAGCATCTGCCGGCCGGCGAGCTGCACCCAGACGTCGTACTCGGGCTTCCACTTCACGTAGTACGTCTGGTGGTACTTGCGGGTGCCTTCCTCGGTGGCCTTGAGCTGGTTCTTGTAGTCGTCCTCGGTGGACACCCAGGGCACCTTCTCCCGGTAGTCCTCGAGCCCAATCGGGTTCTCCAGCACCAACTGCGTGACGGTGTCCGGGTACATCAGCGTGAAGCGCGTGGCGAGCATGCCGCCCATGGAGTGGCCCACGACCGCCACCTGCTTCACGTCCAGCGAGTCCAGCAGCCGCTTCGTCAGCGAGGCGAGCGTGTGGAAGCTGTAGTGGATGTCGGGCTTGGATGACTTGCCGAAGCCAATCTGGTCCGGGACGACGACGCGGTAGCCGGCGCCGGTGAGGGCGCGGATGGTGCTCTGCCAGTACGCGCCGAAGAAGTTCTTTCCGTGCAGCAGCACCACGGTGCGGCCGTTGGCGCGGCCCGTGGGCTTCACGTCCATGTAGGCCATGCGCACGTCCTGGCCTTCGAGCGTGAGGGGCAGGTACTGCACGGGGAAGGGGTACGCGTAGCCTTCCAGGGCGATGCCGAGCGGCTCGGCGGGACGGCGCTCCTGCGCGAGCACGGGCGAGCTGGCCCACATCAGGGCGGCGAGGGCCAGGGCGGGCTTGCGGACGGGCATCGGACTCACTCCTCGTGCGAAAGGTGTCTACGGGTGGAGACACGTCTCTAGCGCGCGGAGGTCGCCGGTGCAGGTCGTTCTTCGGTGAAAGGTGTCTAGGCCTCGGCCGTATCGAAGCGCCGCGGGCGCAGCAGGCGCAGCGTCAGCACCAACGCGATGAACAACACGCTGGCGCTCACGGTGACGAAGCGGATGCCCAGCCGGTCCGCCAGCGCGCCCAGGCCCCACACGCCGGCCGCGTACGCGCCGCCGAGCACCATGCTGTACAGGCTGCTCATCCGCGCTTGCAGCTCACGCGGCACGCGCGACTGGCAGTACGCGTGCATCCCGCTCATTAGCATCATGTAGTTGGCGCCGAGCACGAAGATGACGACGGCCGCCATCTGCAACGTGGGTGACAGCCAGTAGAGCGTGGACACGACGCCGATGGATGTCGCCACGATGCCCAGCAGCCTCCGCTGGCCCCACCGGTCCACCAACGTGCCCACCAGCAGCGCGGCCGTCACCGCGCCCGCGCCCTGGCAGGTGACGAGCAGCGACGTGGCCGCCGCGCCCTGGCCGAAGACGCGGATGGCGAACACCGGCACCAGGCCGATGAAGGGCGCCACCAGGCCCGCGACGAGGAACGTGCCCCACAGCATCAGCGAGATTTCCGGGTCCCCCCGCGCCACGGAGAAGCCGTGAGCAATCTGCTTCCACAGCCCCTGCCGCGCCTCCGCCGTCCTGCGAGCCAGCGCCTTCACCTGCGCCAGCGCCACCAGCACGGCGACGAAGGACAGCGTGTTGACGAGCAGCGCCCACGACGTCCCGCCCATGCTCAACACCAACGCCGCGAGCGCCGGGCCGATGATGCGCCCCAGGTTGAACTGCGCCGAGTTGAGGCTCATGGCGCTGTGCAAGTCGCGAGGCGGCACGAGCTCCGCGAGCATCGCCGCGAAGGCGGGGTTGATGAGCGTGCTCGCGCAGCCGTGGAAGAAGGAGATGACGCCCACCACGGGCACGCTGAGCCGGTTCGTGAAGGCCAGCAGTGTCAGCACCGCCGCGAGCACGAGCTGCACCAGCGTGCCCAGGGCGACGTAGGTGCGCCGGTCGAAGCGGTCCGCGAGCGCGCCGCCCACGGGGGACAGCACCACGGCGGGCAGGAAGGTGAGGGCGACGATGCCACCAGTCCACTCGGCGCGGCCGGTGGCCTCGGTGACGTACACCCCCATGGCCACCGTCTCCATCCAAGTGCCGATGGTGGAGACCAGCGCGCCCACCCAGACCGCGAAGTAGCCGGGGTGGTCGAAGGCGCGAAGCGACGAGAGACGTGGCAGTCGGAGTGTGCGCACGGCGAGGACCTTTGTATCCCGGGGCGCCGCGACGTGCCTGGAGCGGCCGTCCGTTGCTTTGAGCCGCTATGACGGAAGCCACGATGCATCCAGCAGCCGCGCTTCACCCCACGGGAGGTGACGGGGCCTGGACGTCAGGCGCCTGGCGGACATGACGGAGCTTCCCGGATTCGCGCCGTGGGTGAAGCAGCGCGAACCCGCTCGTGTGTGCGTGAAGCGCCGCGGCTACCGCACTCGGTAGACCGCGGAGACGGGGCTCTTGCCGCGGACCTTCACGGCGCCGTCGTCGGAGATGCGCGCGCCCGTGTCGGGGAAGTCATCCTCGGTGAGCTCGCGCATCAGCTTGATGACGGCGCCCTTCGGGTCCGGCACGGCGATGCCCCGGTCCACCTGCTTGGTGGGCAGGATGCGCCCCGTGGTGAAGTCACCCAGGCGGTCCAGCTCCACCTCCAGCACCGCGCCCAGGCCCTGCGGACCGCGCAGGTTGAACCGGCCGTAGGTGGCGAAGTTGCCCAGCGAGTACGCGATGAGCCGGCCCTTGTAGAACTCCATGCCGCGCACCACGTGCGGGCCATGGCCGATGACCAGGTGCGCGCCCGCGTCCACCACCGCGCGCGAGAAGGCCCGCAGGTCGCCCCGGTCCTCGCCGTGGAACTTCTCGCGGCCCCTGGGCACGTGCAGGGCCTTGCCGCCCTCCGCGCCGCCGTGGAACGACACGATGACGATGTCGTGCTCGGCCGCGGCCACGCGCACCAGCCCCGCGGCCGTGTCGTGGTTGTTGAGGTGGTTGCACGAAGGCGAGGTGTGGAACGCCACCATGCCGATGAGCAGCCCGTTGCGCTCCACCGTGGCCACCGTGCCCGGCGCGCCGCTCCACGCGATGCCCAGCGTGTCCAGCGTGGACTCCGTGGCGCGGCGGCACTCCTCGCCGAAGTCACCCGAGTGGTTGTTGGCCGTGGACGCCAGGTCGACCCCGGCATCCTTCAGGTACTGGCCGTACTCGGTGGGCGAGCGGAACGCGTAGCAGTTCCTCGACGAGCGGCACTTCTTCGTCTCGCCCGTGTCGCACAGCGGGCCTTCCAGGTTGATGAAGGTGAGGTCCGCGTCCTCCAGCAGCGGACGCACCTCGGCAATCACGCTGCCCGCGCCATCGGGAGGCAGGTGGTCTTCGGGCACGGTGGTGCCGAGCATGACGTCACCCACCGCGCGGATGCGCACCTTCGCGTCGGCGGGCGGGGGAGGACGGTGGATGAACCGCGGCCCCTGGGCCAGCTTCGCCTGGAGCATGGCCTGCCCACGGGCCTGGGCCAGCGCGCTCTCGAGGTCCGGGTGGTCTGGCTGGAGCTTCTGCACCTCGGTCCACTGCGTGAAGGCTTCCATCCACTGGTTCTCCAGTGAGTGGGCCCAGCCGAGTTCCCAGCGGCAGTCCACGCGCGACGGCGCGGCCTCCACGCAGGCGGACAGCGCGGTGATGGCCGTGGGTGCGTCCTTCGCCTTGAGCGCTTCCATGCCCCGGGCGTAGCTCGTGTCCGGGTCGGCCAGTGTGCGCATGGCCCGGGCGGCGGCGCGAAGGGCGGCGGCACCCGCCTCCGCGGCGGCGCGTCCCAGGTCCGTCACCGCGCCGGCCGGTGGGTAGGCGTTGAGGTCGGTGAGGACGGTCGCTGGAGCGGGCGACGTGTTCTGGGAACCTTGCGCTTCGGGTGTCGCGGCATCCGCAGGTCCCGGCGCCGCGGTGCTGCCTTGAGCCGGGGCCACCGTGCTTCCTTGGGCCAAGGCCACCATCGTCCCGGAGGCGTGATTCTGGAACGCGGTGTGCTGGGCGTGTCCCACAGCAGCCCTTGATCCCGCCGCGCTGCCCTGCGCCGAGACGCCCACGCCGTTCTCCGATAGCGCCGCACGAACTGAGGCTGCACCCGCGAGACCCGCAGCAGCCGAGGCGCGCTCGCCGTTCTCCAGTAGCGCCGCGCGGACAGACGCGGCGCCTGCAAGGCTCGCGGCATCCGAGGCGCGCTCTCTCACGATGGACGCCGAGGTGCCCATACCGTGGAGCGTCGCGACGCGAAGCGCATCGCGGACCGCGGCGTTCACCGCACTGGCGCCCGCTGTGGAAACGAGGCCCGCGCTGGGGCCAGGCGAAGACGAGGCGTGCGGAGCGGAAGCAGGCTCACGCGCCGAGCTGGCACCCGGCGTGGTGGCGAGCGCCATCAGGAGAAAGACGGACGAAGGCATGTCCCGCCATCTTAGAGGCCTCCCGGAATTCTGTGACAGGGGAGAGGGCCTCGGCCTACCAGCAAGCGGACAGGCGACACACACCACCTCGGGCAGGGTGATGGTGTGTGTGTCCCACCCGTGTGGGGCTCAGCCCAGCACGTCGAGCAGCACCGAGCGGCGGCGCTGACGCGGCAGCAAGCGCAGCCGTCGCAGCTCCTTGCGCTTCACCTTGCGCTCAATGGCGCTGTGAACGGAGAGCGCCCCCGGCCCTCGCAGCAGCAGTCCGAGCGCGATGGCGCCCAGCGCCAGATTGAACTCGAAGCCGCCCTTCGTGTTGTCGAAGCCCTTGGAGCCATGGACCTTGGCCACGGCGACGGCCTGCGTGACGAGGACAGCCAGGGCGGCGGGACGCGTGGCAATGCCAAGGATGGCGCTCACCCCGGCGAGCAGCTCCGTCACGCCGGTGGCGATGACCCAGGGCTTGCCGGGCTTGAAGCCCAACTGCTCGAAGAAGCCCGCATGTTGCGCGGTGCCTTCGGGGCGGAGTTTGGCCAGGCCGTGCACCACCATCGTGGACCCGAGCGACAGGCGTGGGGGCAGCAGGGCCGCCGCCTTGAGGATGCCTGGCTGCTCGGTCAGGGTCGCCACGTTCATACCTTCCACTCCTTGCTGGGGGCCGAGGCCCGTTGCCGGAAACGTGGATAGGGTGGGGCCGGCCTGGGCGTGTGGCACGCCGTGGCGATTCCGCTGCCCTTGCCCGGTGGGCATACTGGCGTCCGCGTAGGCCCCGATTCGGTGACGTGGAAGCACACGCGTCGAGGGGCCGGGCGTGAATACCCCCTGGCACGAGGCTGTCACCCCATCATGTCCCTCCGCTGGCCGTTCCTGTCCTTGTCGTTGCTGCTGTCCGCCCCGGCGTTCGCGGAAGACGGTGTCGCCGTCCGGGTCCGCTGCACGGAGAAGTGCACGGTGACGTTGGACCAGAAGACCGGGCGGCGGGTGGATGACTCCACCTGGGAGTTCAAGGGCATCACGCCGGGCTCGCACCGCATCGACGCCACCGGCCTGATGACCCGGCCACTCGCGGGCAGCTTCGTCACGATTCCCGACGTCGCCTCGGCGGACATCTTCCTGGCCAGCAACAAGCGCATCATCGTCGAGCCCGGCAGCACCACGATGCCCGGCACGCCCCAGTGGGCCGAGCCAACCCCTCCGCCATCGCCCTCCACGTCGACGGCGCCGAGCGTGGTCATCGTGAAGTGCCGGGACGCGTGTACGGCGCTGGTGGACAACAAGCCCGGGATTCGACGGGACACGCGGACCTGGGAGTTCCAGCAGGTGACGCCGGGCAACCGGCGCGTGGAGGCGGTCGCTGGCGTCTTCGACCGGCAGCAGTTCCTGGGGTACGTGGACGTGCCGGGAGGCTCGAAGGTCACCGTGCAGGGGGACTCACAGGGCCGCGCGAAGCTCGTGGAGACGCAGGAACTGAGCGGGGTCCAGGCATCCAAGTCCCCGGCGGCAGCGGCGAAGACGTCCCTGCTCCATGTGCGCTGCACCAAGCCCTGCACCGTGACGCTGAACGGTCAGCGGCGGGGCACGAGCAACGCGACGAACCTGACGCTCCGCGACGTGCCCCCGGGCTCGCATGACCTGCAGGTGGACTTCACGGTGGGCGGGAAGCAGCGGCGCGCCAAGTTGGACGTGCCCGCCAGCCACGAGCTGTTCATCACCACCTCCGAGGACGCGGGGGTCCAAGTGACGAACACGAAGCCGTTGAGTGGGGAGTAGAAACCGACCCGGCCGTTCCAAAGCAGAGTGTCCAATCCACTGGAATCGGTTTCAGGGGGAGTGACCACTGGAGTGGACAGTCGGGGGTGAGGCGCTCCTCGAAGGGAGGGTTGGCGCGCGAAATGCTTTGTCTTTCCGACAATGACTCTCGCTCCGGTCCAACACATCGCTTCCCCCAGGTGGGGGACTACAGTCAGCCGGATGACTGGCCACGTGGACCGTACCGCGCTGGAGCGCGACCTGTACCTGAACGTGCTCCGGCTCCTGGAAGCCCATGACAGCCCTACCGGCCCCCTGACAGAAGTCCTGGTGGGGCTGGTGACGCTGACCGAGGCCGAGCGCGCCTACATCGAGCTTTACCAAGACGAGACCGCAGGGGAGCGCAGGTGGTCGACGTCCTGCGGTTGCACGACGAGCGAGGAAGAGCAGATCCGCGCCGTCACCTCGCGAGGCATCGTCGCGGCTGCGATTGTGTCGGGACAGACGGTGCATACGCCGTTCGCGCTGCTCGACCCGCGTTTCTCCGCTTCGAACAGCGTCAAGCAGCAGCGCCTGGAGGCGGTGCTGTGCGTGCCCTTGCAAGGCGCGTCTCCCGGGGTGCTCTACCTGGAGGGACGGCGCGGCGCGGGGCCCTTCGCTCCGGAAGTCGTCCAGGTCGTGGAGAACGTGGCGCGCTTCATCGGCACGACCGCGCAACGGGCCACGGCATGGAACCGCTCCGCGGCCCCAGACCCGACACGTCCCTTTCGGGAACGGCTGCGTCTGGACGGCATCGCGGGCCACAGCCGGGCCCTGGCGAGTGTCTTCGAGCAGGTCTCGCTCTCATGCCCACTGGACGTCACCGTGCTCGTCACGGGCCCGTCGGGGACAGGCAAGACACAGATCGCGCAGGCCATCCACGACAACAGCAAGCGCAGGGCAGGGCCCTTCGTGGAATTGAACTGCGCGGCCATTCCGGAAGGGCTCATCGAAAGCGAGCTCTTCGGCGCGATGCCGGGTGCATTTCCAGGGGCGCGGAGGACGACGGGCAAGGTGGAGGCGGCCGAGGGCGGCACGCTCTTCCTGGATGAAATCGCGGAGATTCCGCTCGCGGCACAGGGCAAGCTGCTGCAGTTGCTGCAGTCCAAGCAGTACTACGCGCTCGCGAGCCCCCGGCTGGCGAAGGCGAACGTGCGGGTGATTGCCGCAACGAACGCCGACCTCGAGCAACTCGTGGCGGAGAAGCGGTTCCGCGAGGACCTGTTCTACCGGTTGAACGTCTTCACCATCCGCATGCCGAGCCTGGCCGAGCGTCGCGAGGACCTGG
Source organism: Myxococcus hansupus (assembly GCF_000280925.3). NCBI lineage: Bacteria > Pseudomonadati > Myxococcota > Myxococcia > Myxococcales > Myxococcaceae > Pseudomyxococcus > Pseudomyxococcus hansupus. The sequence goes on along the minus strand of NZ_CP012109.1, from coordinate 8,628,047 downwards.
GCGACCTGGTGGACGGGCTGTTGGATCGACTGGCCGAGGAGCATGGTCTGCCCAGGCTCCGCCCCTCACCCGGATTCTACGTGTACTGCGAAGCCACGGAGTGGCCGGGCAACGTGAGGCAGTTACGGCACCGGCTGGAGGCCGCGCTCATCCGGGCGGCCGCGGAAGTCGCCGCGTACATCGAGCCCCGCCATCTCATGGAGGCCCGGCAGGGTAATGAATCAGGCTGCGTCTCGTTCCACGAAGCAACGCGGATATTCCAATCCAACCTAATTCGCCGCGAGTTAGCAAAGGCTGGAGGAAACATCAGTGAAATGGCTCGTTGTCTCGATATCGCGCGATCCCATGCATACAACCTCACGAAGTGTTTCAAAATAAAACTCTCAGAGATAGATTAATTACAAACCCGCAGAAAATCCTCAGGAGAAAAATGTCATCAAACGTCGACAACACAGGCATGGAACATAGTTTTTATCTTTCCCAGACAGAGCCAACACGAGATCCGGCGGCACTCAACGTCTGGTGGGGTCTCCACATAGACGTGTCGTACAATCCATTCAAAGTAGAGTTTCTCAGTAGAGAAGTCATCACCAATGGACCTCTTCCAAGAGACTGCTTGAATTTCAAATTGGTGCACGACCCTGACGGCCCCTCACTTGAAGTCGATCTTAAAGATGCCACTGAACAAGCATGGCCTTATTTTCCATCAACCATTCCGACTTCAGCCGAAATCGAATCAGCTCATAATTCAGGAGAACGAATCTATGGATTCCTTTTCCTCTCTGACACGTGGATCTCAATCGAACATCAACGACCAGATGGCAGATACAAAGAAGGCGACGAGAAGCTCGATCTCCGGAGAAATGTATCCGGTGGTGGGAAGTGGCCTCTCGCAGGATCCGCTCCACTCATACCCGAGAAAGAAACTCGTTAGATAATCACAAAAGCACGATGACTCACCATCTCAAGCATAAAAGCACCACACCCTCACTTCATACGTCCAATGAACCTGATAATCGTATCATATCCTGAAAAGCCAGAAATTCATTTCGAGCGAATATTGAAGAACATCGCTCGCAGACCCAGTCCAAATCAGCAAAGAACCAGAGTTAATTATGAAAGATTCCAATCAGGTGCTGAACGACTTCGTTTCATAATCAGATCAACCCCCACCCCATCAGCATCATCAAGAACGTTACTAAGTCACCTTGACTTAGTAGGACATGGCAATTTCGGGACGAAATTCACTCTTGGTAAATACCCCATCATTGAAGACAACATCATAAAACAAGACATCAGAGAAATATTAGACGGAACACTTCGTGAGGAGACAAACGAAAACCCAGGTACAATCATCAGACTTCTCGGTTGCTTTACAGGATCTGAACTTTCCGGACATAGGATGATTCAATCTGTGTCACGAGCACTAGGTAATCGGGAAGTCCTCGGTGTCACAACCGTAGTCAGGGCGGAGGATTTTGACACTGGAGGATTAAGGACAAGTTTCACCCATTTGATCTCATCGAAATCATCAAGCCCCAAAAGGCCCGTGGTCATCCCCGTACAAACAAACACAGACCCTTACAAGAAATTCCTCCAAGACGGATACACTTTCGTTGGATTCGGCCACCCCATAGCCACAACTGAACATGAAATACATATGGAGACGGAAAATCCATCTCCACCTAAGGACGACAAGAGCAAAACAATCATTTTCAGATATGCCTGCAATAATCACATCATCACTGTTACCAGTGACCCGTCAGAGACTCCTTGGATTTACCAATGGTCTAAACAGGATCCCGCTCCGCCACCTGAACTAAATGAGCCTTAGTACCGAGCTACGCAACGCATCCCTATGGCGAAGTCAAACCGTCGCTGAGGCATATGGTTCGCCCAGGCGACTTCATGGTGGCGCAGCTCCGCAGGAGAATCCCACCGGCCGCCAGCCAGCATTCTCAGCGTCCTGAACCGACCGGACGTGGCCTCGGCCTCGATCCACTCCGACACGTTCCCAGCCATGTCGAGCACGCCATAGGGGCTGACATCCTCTGGGAAAGCTCCAACAGGCGCGACTCCCGGATAAGGATCATCTCCATCGATGTTAGCCGGGGGACTCCGCTTCGACTCCAGCCAGACGGTCTTCCTTCGCGGATCCGGATTGATGACCGTCCCTGACTCATCAAGGGTGAGCCCTCCTCGGAAGGCCTTGCGCCATTCATCTATCGTCGGAAGCTTTTTGCCCATGAAGCGGCAGAAAGCTTCCGACGTCAGGGCGTCCACCCCGGTCACCGGTCTCTGAGGCTCCAGCGTCCCAACAAAGGTAGGGAGCTCAGGTGGAAGCTCTCGCTCGTGAGCTGTCCTCACCAAGACCTCTTCTTGGAAGAGGTGGAACTGCCCGTTCGTGACTTCCGTCCTGTCGATGGTGAAGCGCTTCACCTCGACGAGTTGCTCCACCGTTCCCTCCTCATCATCCCCTGGCCTCCAATAAGGACCTGGCGGAATCATCACGCTCCCTTCGCGTGAGGCCTCACAGGTCGGGACCGGAATACGAATCACCTGAGGCTGCGTACGGTCGCGCTCCTGATGCCCCGGCAACCGCTCGAGGCGAATCACGGAAGGTGGGCAGTCTCCACGACGAACGACGAGCCAGGCGGACCTCGAGGGCGCCTCGACGTGCTCACGCAGGATGCCTCCCGGCTCTCGCCGACGCTGGCTCCTTCGAAGTTCCAGGGCAGGGTAGGGACTCGCCTCTGAAGGGTCATCCGTCCCTTGCGCGGGCAAGAGCTCCCACTCCAAATCCACGCTCTTGCTGGCCTTCAACCACTGCTGCCGTTCCGAATCAAAGTCGTAAGGCTCCAGCACGAGTTCAAACTGACCGATATCCGCCGATGCCAATCGGATGAGGTCCTGCTGACGAACGGCTTCCAACTGCTTCTCCCGGAAGGCCAGCGCCGACACCACCGCGCCCAGGGTCACCAGAAGCAGCCCCACGATGCCAGCCCCCATCAACCATTTCCGCTGCCGCGCACGGCGCAGCGCCCGCTGACGGCCCGCCTCCAGGAAATCCCTGGGACGAGTCGGCAGGTGGATGCGCCATTCCTCGACGCGCTGAAGCGCCTGCCGCAGGGCCGCGTCCGGCCAGGTCTCCTCATCCGGCCTCCCGCGCTGTTCCCAGAGCTGCGCGGCCTGCTCCAACTGCTGCACCAGCACCCGCTCCTCGCGAGTCTCCCCAAGCCAGCGCGCCAGATCAGGCCATGTCGCCGCGAGCGACTCATGCGCCAACTCGATAAAAGCCTCGTCCGTCTGGGGCTCTCGCGTGACGACCACCAAGCGGTTGGCCAGGAGCTTCTCGAGCACCTGTGCCCCCACCTCGCCCAGGTCCTCCACCAGTTCCGCCTGGGGGCGTGGCCGGCGAGTTCCCTCCGCGGTGACCAACCTGACCAGCAACGCGCGAGCGGCATGAACCTCGTTCGCTGGGAGTTGACGCAGCAACTGCTGGGCATGGGACGCGAGCGCGCCTCCCACGCCCCCTAGCGCCTCATAGACAGCCGTCAGCAGCTTCCGCGACGCCACGTCCCGCCGCTCCCACAACGCCATGCACGCGAACTGCAACAAGGGCAGTCCCGCTGGCTGCGCCTGCACATCCGCCACCAGCCGGGACAGCAACGTGGGCGCATCTGCCGAGTAGCCCACTCGCCGCAACGGTCCAGCAATGGCTTCCTGGAGCGCCGTTTCCGTCAGCCGCGCCAGCACGAAGACCGCGCGGAGCGACGGCTGCAGCGGCGCCAACGCGCAGTACGTGCCCAGGTAGTCATCTCGAAGCGCGACCACGATGCGCCAGGGGTCATTCGCATCCAACGCCGCCGCCAGACACGCCGCCACCTGCGCCGCCTCCTCGGGCGAAGCGAGGGTGAAGACTTCTTCGAAAGCATCGAAGGCAATCAGGACATTGCCGCCCTCCAGTTCGCTGCGACGACGCAGCAACCGCACGATGTCGCCGGGGCGCGCGGCGAGCACCGCGGCGACTTCATCCGGCGAAGCCTCGTCCCTCAGACCGGCGGTCAACAGGGCCGCAAGCCGGGTCAGGGGCCTGGGACCTGGCCGCACCTGGAGGACCGTCCACTGGTCCATCTGCCTCAACCGGGCGAACACTCCCGCCTGAAGAAACGAGCTCTTTCCAATTCCCGAGGGCCCCACCAGTGGAATGAGCGGCTCGTGGCGCATGCGCTCCATGAAGGCATCCACCTCCACCTCGCGGCCGAAGAAGTCTTCCGCATCCGCTTCGGTGAAAGCCCGCAGCCCTCGAAAGGGTGCGCGGTCCGCGGCACGTACGGTTCGGGCCCCCAGCGCCTCCTGAAGGGCCCGTGCGACCTCATCGGCGGAGGGCCGCTGCGCGGGGTCTATCGCGAGGCAGGCATGGAGCAGTGACCCGCCCTGCATCTCCGACAGCCGGGGAGACGCCTCCACGGGCCTGGGTGCGAACGCGAAGCTGGCGAGCCGCGCATCCTCGATTGGGCGCCGGCCTTCCAGTAACTCCCAGGCGATGATGCCCAGCGCCCACACGTCGATTGCGGGGGAGGGGAGCGCTCCATGCCATCGCTCGGGTGCCATGTAGGCCGGTGTCCCCGAAGCAGCGCCATGCTCCGCCCCCACGTGACGCGCCAACCCGAAGTCGACGACGCGCACCCGTCCGTCCATGGGCAACAACACGTTCTCGGGCTTGAGGTCGGCGTGGACGACGCCGTGGCGGTGCGCTTCGGCAACGGCCTCCGCGATGGCCCGGCAGATGCGCAGGGCCTCGTTGGGCCCAGGCCGTTCACGGAGAAGCCTTTGCCGGAGTGACTCCCCATCGATGTGCTCCAAAACCAGATAGGGGCGCCCTTCGTAGACGCCCACCGCATGCACCGTGACGATGTGGGGATGGTTGAAGCGCGCGGTGGTCCTGGCTTCTTCCAAGAGGAGTTCCGGGTTCACGGCACCCAGCAACTCCATGCGCAGGAACTTCAGCGCGACCCGCCTGCCCAATGCCAGGTCTTGCGCCAGGAAGACCTGCCCCATGGCCCCTTCACCGATGGGCCGCAGGACACGATAGCCCTCCAATTGGATGCCGTTCTCGACGAGGACTTCATCCACATCGTGCTGAGCAGTAGCCGGGTTCCGCGACATTCATGTGAGTGTCCGTCATGGTGGTTTTCTCTTGCAAGTCGTCAGGTGTCGAGCCCAGTGGACAGACCCCGAATGAAATGTCCTTGGCGGTGGACGGCACGGCTTGGCGGCGCCTCCTTGGCTCCGTCTTGCATGCCCTGAAGGCCTCTCAGGCATGTGCCTTGCTCATGGCAACCTTGTCCTCACAGTGAGGGCAGCGATGCTTGTCGCAAACCCACGACACCGAGCCAAACATGAAGCTGCCAGCATTCGTGGCGCTGTTGTCCCTTGTCGCGTGCGCACCCCAGATCCGCCTGCCGAAGCTGAACGCCAGTGGCAATTCGACTTACGAAGAAAAGCAAGTCGGGGAAGACTCATCACAGCTCATCCCTACGCCGTTACTAAGAGATGAAAACTTCAACATCCAGGCACGAAACTGCGCAATTTTATACAACCAGGCACGCGGTTCCTACAGGTGGTGCTTCGCCGGATCCGCCGCTCTGAAATTCGGACAACTGGCCAGCGCTGGCCTCACTGTCCTGTCTTCTGGCATTGGCCCCAATACACCCAATGATGTCGTGAAGCGGCACTGGTCCTATGCCGGTGTCGCGGGCGCGGCAGCGCTCGCTCTGATCACCGGGTTTGACTTCTGGCTGAACTGCAATGACCGGACCTTCGTCGAACAATCTCTGGCTGCTCAGCGGCTCGCCCATTTACATAATGCAAGCCACCTCCTGACATGTGCGAACAAGGCTCGTGAACAAAGAGTTCTGACGGAGCGCCTACGCGAAGAACTGATCGGGCTGAAGAGTGTATCCGAAGATACAGACTCCATTAATGACCTGACGGCGAAGCTCAAGGCCCAGCCGGAAGGCAGCCTTCTAACCTTCCAAGCCATCCAATCCGAGATCACGTCCATCGAGAAGAGTGAATCACTCGCATCAACAACGGCAGAATACAAATCAAAACTCGAACAGGCCAGATCGACTCTCAATAAAATCATCGACCTGACTCCCGCGCTTTGCGAGCCAACACCCTCCAAGATTGATTCAACTCGAGTCACCTCGTCTCCACAGGACTATCTCGACCGCGCTCATGCCGAGCTCATCAAGTGCCTCCAGATCAACCCCGTCCGATTCAATGCCCAAGCCGCTACGCCCTGACCCCAATCTCTGTTTCACCGCAGCACCTACCCAGGAGCCGTACTCATGAAGCGTCAAATCAAGAAGGCGTTGTTCGTCCTGCTCGCGCTCGTCGCTGCCCCTGCATTCGCTGGCGAGCATCATTACGGAAATGGTCCCACGCGTGAGAGTGCTTGCGATGCGGCGGAGCGACGCGCCGAGCGCCGGGCGGCCCGTTTGAAGACGTGCTACGAAGCGTGCAACGTCAACAACTGCAAGAAGCTGGACGATGGCAGCTTCACCTGCGAATCGATCTCATCGAACCACCAGGGGAGTTGCCGCCGCTAAAAAGGCGGCGGGCCGCCCTTCACGAAGTCGAAGGGAGCACGCTCCGCGCTGACTCGGCCCGCGGTGGTTCCATCAACGCCGCGACCTCCGCGGAGTAGCCGCCGGGCGCCTCGCCGTGAACGACAAGAGGGGGGCGCACGGCGAGGCCTCGGTCTCTGTCCCTCAAGGCATGCACCAGGAAGCGTGTGGCCGGCGCTTCCACGCGCGCATGCACGAAGCGCAGCACCGTGGGGTGGAGCTTCGCCTGGGTCAGCAGGCCGAGCACCTCGGCCACGCGCGCCGCGGGGTACACCAGGCTGACGCCGCCCCCAGGCACCAGGGCGTAGCGCGCCGCGGCCACGACGGAAGGGGCATCACAAGCCACCTCCGACTTGGACGTGGCGCGCTCGTCGTCGGGGCTGCGAACCCCGGCATCCGCCAGGCGGAAGGGTGGGTTGGACACGACGTGGGTGTACTGGCCGCCGGGGACGAGTTCGCGGATCCGCCGCAGGTCGCCGAGCAGCGGCTTCACCTGGGACTCGCAGGCGTTGAGGGCCACGGCCCGTGACAGCCGTGCGTGGACCGCGGGTTGGAGCTCCAGCGCATCCACGGACCCCAGGCCGAACTGCTTCACGAGCAGGAAGGACACCACGCCACTGCCCGCGCCCAGCTCCAGCATGCGCCCGGAGGCGCCCGCGCCCTCCGTGGCCGCGAAGTGGGCCAGGAGCACCGCGTCCAAGGTGAACCGGTAGCCCGTCTTCCGCTGGAGAACTTCGACCCCCGCAGTGCCGATGGAGTCGAGCGTCTCGTCCGGTCCGAGCTCGGGAGGGATGGGTTCGGTCATAGGCGCTGGAGTTTCCTACCCAGCGTAAGCCCAAGCCCCAAGAACTGGCCTTTCCCTCAGCACGCCTTCAAAAAAACAGGGCCCTCACCCAAATGCCGATTCGTTCATCTTCGTCATGAACACCATCATTCAAGTCGCTAGATTCGGAATATTCCCATTTGATTTCAAATAGTTACCGGGATTATTCCGATCACCGATCACGTCAGAAACCTTTTCAGGAATCTGTTCATGGCGACCGTGGAGCAGCTCCTGACCGTCCTCGGACGTCAGGTCGAGATACGAGGGAGCGAACTGGCCGCACAGCTTCGGGTGTCACGCCCGACGGTGTCGCGGCTCCTTGCGTCGGCGGGAGCCAACGTCTGCCGGATGGGGCAGGGCCCCGCCACGCGCTATGCACGGGCTCGGAGCATCACGTCCCTGGGGACGCAGATTCCGCTCTACCGCGTCGACGAAGCGGGCCGTCCTCACGAAGAGGGGACTCTCCATCCCCTCTGGAACGGTGGCTGCTGGATTGAGCAGGAAGATGGCACAGGCGAGCGATTCATCGGGCTTCCCCCCTTCGCCGCGGACATGAGCCCTCAGGGGTACCTCGGCCGTGGCTTCGCTCTCCGCCACCCGGAGCTGGGACTTCCCCCTCGCATCACGGACTGGACGGAAGACCACCAACTCATTGCGCTCGCGCTCCGAGGCGACGACTGCGTCGGGGACCGCATCATCGGCGCGGCCTCCCTGGACCGGTTCCTCGCAAGCCCGCTTCGGCCGGCAACCGAGGGGCAGTACCCGGAGCTCGCCCGGTCCTCCATGACGAGCGAAGCGGGCTCCTCCGCGGGCGGCGAGCAACCCAAGTTCACCGCGTACGTCGAAGGGCGCCATGTCCTGGTGAAGTTCGCGGCCAGTGACGACAGTGCCGCGGCCCAGCGATGGAGAGAGCTGCTCATCTGCGAGGGCCTGGCGCTCGACACGGTCCGCGCGGCGGGGATTCCGGCCGCGGCCACACGCTCCCTCAACGTCGACGGTTACCAGTTCCTCGAGGTCGAGCGATTCGACCGGGTGGGCGAACGCGGGCGCAAGGGGCTGCTCTCGCTCAAGGCCATCGACAACGAGTACCTCGGTCACGATGGCAAGGGGAGCAGTTGGACCAGCGCGGCCAGGTACCTCCTCCAGAGCGAGTACATCGGCGCGGAGGATGCCCGGAGGATTCGCTGGCTCGACACCTTCGGACAACTCACGGCCAACACCGACCGGCACTTCGGCAACCTCTCCTTCTTCGAGAAGGGGCCGAAGCAGTTCCGGCTCACACCGGCCTACGACATGCTCCCGATGATGTTCGCCCCAGTGGGCACGAGCATCGTCGAGCGCACCTTCGAACCACGGCCTCCCACCTCGGAGACGCTCGACGTCTGGGCCGATGCCGCCCAGCACGCGCTCGCGTACTGGAACCGGCTGGAGCAGACCCAGGAACTCAGCCAGGCGTTCCGGGAACAATGTGCCCGGTGCAGGGACACCCTGGCGGAACTGGTGAGGCGGGCGCCGGTCTGAACCAGCGCCCACCTCCGAACAACTACGGCGTATAGACGACCGTCAGCACCGCGTTCGCGCCATCACGCACGAAGAGGTACTGCGTCGCCGTCTGCGCCTGCGCGAAGCCGAGCCGGAGCTGCGTCTTGCCCGTCTTGTTGATGGCGGAGAGCCCCGCGCCGCTGAAGTCCGCGGAGTTCTTCGTCCCGGCGCTGAACCGGTCGATGACGGCGACACGGCTCGCCGTGGCCGCCGCCGCCCAGTCCGCGACCTCCGTGTTCGCCGCGTTGAACGTCCCCGTCTTCACGTCGATGACCAGCGAGTTCCCCACGGGCGTCGACCACGGATCCCCCGAACCCGACGAGTACCCCACCGTGAGGAATGCCCGCGTGACGGTCGCCCCGTCCGGGAGGCTCGACGTGTCGAAGGAGAGGAACGACCGGTTGTACTTCCCATCCGTCCCTCGGCCGAGCGCCAGGTTCGTCATGAAGCCCAGCGCGGCCCCGCTGCCATCCGCGTTCGCCTTCAGGTAGCCGTCATCCGCCAGGATGCTCGCGAACTGCACCGTCACCGGCGCCGGCGGCCCTCCCGAGTTGCTCACCGTCACCACCGTGTCGTTGTCCGTGGCTTGATTGCCCGCGGCGTCGAAGGCACGAGCCCCCAGCGTGTGCCGCCCGTTGGACACCGCCGCGCTGTTCCACGCGAACGCGTACGGCGCCTGCGTGTCCGTGGACACCACCTCGCCGTTCACCAGGAACTCCACCCGCGTGACACCCACCGCGTCCGCCGCGTCCGCGGTGACATTCACCGTGCCACTCACCGTGGCCCCGTTCGCCGGCGCCGTCACGTTGACGGTGGGCGGCGTCGTGTCCCCCGTGGGGCCGCCGCCTCCACCCGTGATGCCGAAGAACTGCGCCTGGTGGTAGACGGAGCAGAGATTCACGTCGTTCAGGTACGCCCCCACCGAGCCACAGGCCGCGGTGCCCGTGCCCCCGGGGAACTGGAACTGCGCGTCCATGGCCACGCCGTGGCCCATGCCGGTGAGCTCCCACGTCTCCACCAGGGCCCTGCCCGCGCCGTCCCGGTACACCTTGCGCGGGAAGCCGCCCACCGTCTCCACCGTGTCCGGCGTCTGGTCGATGCCGTGGACGTTCGTCCACTGCTCCATCGCCTCGGTGAGGTTCATCACGTTCACCGTGTAGTCACTGGTGCCGTGCCAGATGCTGACGCGCGGGCGCGGACCCGCGTAGCCCGGGTACGCGCTGCGGACCAGGTCTCCCCACGCCGCGGGCGTGCGGTTCACCCCCGGGCTCATGCAACTGAAGCCGGCGTTCATCGACTCGGCGCAGCGGTAGGGACCGCCGGAGTGGATGGCGCCGGCGGAGAAGACGTCCGGATACGAGGCCAGCATCGCCGGCACCATGTAGCCGCCGGCCGAGAAGCCCACCACGAACACCCGCGACGGGTCGATGGAGTACGTGGCCTTCATCGTGTCCACCATCTGCTTGATGGACAGCGCCTCGCCCCGGTCCCGGTTGATGTCACCGGGCTCGAACCAGTTGAAGCAACTGGTCATGTTGTTGCCGCTCTGCTGCTGCGGGTAGAGGACGTAGAACTTGTAGACGTCCGCCGCGTTGGACCAACCCGCGCCCTCCATGCCCGCGGCGCGCTGCGTACAGCCGTGCATCACCACCACCAGCGGCGCGTTGGCCGGCATGCCGGATGGCACGTGGCGGAACATCTGCAGGTTGCCGGGGTTGCTGCCGAAGCTCGTGACCTGCGTGAGGAGCGGGCTCTGCTGCTCGGCCAAAGTGGTTTCGGCGGGGGGGACGGGGGATTCATCGGCGGGGCCACAGCCCGCGATGGCCGCGGACAACCCCGCGGCGAGGGACACTCCGGCGAAACGCGACCACGGCCAGGGACGGCGAAGACGCTGCTTGAGCATGGGTGACTCCCCGGCCGCCCCGGTTGGGAGGGGAGGGCGGCCTCGGAGCAAGACCTGACTCCTCCGACAGTCACTGATTCAAGGCGCGACGCGTCGCATGGCGATGAAACATGAACCAGTCTTCATCTCACGCACTGCGTCGTTCAACGCCTGAAACATGAGTCATGCTTCATCCCCCGGGCAGGCACCGCGCCCCAGCAGCGAGGCACCGCGCCCCCCGGCCACCGTCCCTCAGCCCGCCGCGCGCTCGGCGACGAGCCGCTCGGCCACGTCCAGCACCGTGGCCTCCACGCACACGTTGTCCAGGTGGTTCGCCTCCACCAGGCCCGTGGGGCTCGTCACGTTGACCTCGGTCAGATACCCCCCGAGGACATCAATCCCCACCAGCCGCAGCCCCCGGCGCACCAGCTCCGGCTTCAGCCGCGCGCAAATCTCCAAATCCCTGGGGGTGAGCACGGCCTTCCGGGGCACGCCTCCCGCGGCCATGTTGCCGCGGTGGTCGTCGTCGGAGGGGACGCGGAGCACGCCGCCCACCGGGTCGCCGTCCACCAGGAGGATGCGCTTGTCGCCCTGCCGGCTCTCCGGGATGTACGCCTGGGCGACCACGGCCTCGCGGCCTCCCCGGGTGAGCAGGTCCACCGCGGAGCGCGCGTTCCGGTCCGTGGACGACAGGAAGAGGATGCCCTTGCCCGCGAAGCCATCCACCGGCTTGAGGATGGTGCCCGCGGGGTTGTTGGCGATGAAGTCCAGGAGCACCGGCAGCTCGCCGGTGATGCGCGTGTCCGGCATCAGGTCCGGGTAGCGCAGCGCGAAGAGCTTCTCGTTCGCGTCGCGGATGCCCGACGGCTCGTTGATGAAGACGGGCGACCGCCCCGTACCGCACAGCTCCACCAACTGCGTGGCGTGCAGGAACTCCGCGTCCACCGGCGGGTCCTTGCGCATGAAGAGCACGTCCAGCGAGGACATGGGGTGGGGGGCTTCGTCATGGATGTCGAAGTGCCGCCCCAGCTCGCGGCGCACGGTGACGTGGCGCATGCGGGCCTCCGCGCACGTCCCGTTGAAGCGCAGCCAGCCCTGCTCGAAGTAGCGGACCTGGTGGCCGCGTTTCTGCGCCTCGAGCATCAGCGCGAACGTGGAGTCGTGGTCCACCCGCACCGTCTCGAGCGGGTCCATCAAGAAGCCAATGGTCAGAGGGGCCATGCAGTCCGAAATCAAGAGGGGGGCGCGAGGATAACCAAGTGTCCCCCGACGCGCCCCTCAATCCCCGCGCGGCTGTTCAGCGCTCGGGGATTTCCGCCAGCTTCAGCCGGAACCGCGCCGTGGCCCCCGCCTCGATGGGCACCGCCAACATGCGCTTCTTCCCATCCGGGCCGACGATGGTCAGCTCATGCTCCCCGGCGGGCATCGCGACGTTGAACATCGGCGTGCGCCCCAGCTTCTTGTTGCCACGGAAAACGTCCGATTCCGGCAACACCACCAGGGTCAGCTTGCCCCGGCCCTTCGTGGGACGGGCATTCGCGGGCTCCGTCTTCGGCCGTGAATCCTCATCGGCCGGCGCGGCGGGCGGCCCCGCGTTCGCGTGCGCCTCACCCGCGTCCGTCGGCGGCCCCAGGGGGAGAAGCTCATTGGGGTCATTGGTGGGCAGGGTGCGCAGCGCGCTCGCGTCCTCGTCCTCCGTGGTTTCGTTGAGCGCCTTCGCCAGATGCCACGCGGCGAAACCGCCACCACCCAGGATGGCCAGCAGCACGCCCCCCCAGAGCACGTTCGACGAGCGGCTCACGGGAGCGGCGGTCTTGTTCGTGTCGACCGAGGCCGGCTTCTTCGGGGCCTGCGCCGCGGCCACCTTGCGCGAGGGCTTGCGCGGCATCCCCGCCACCCCCTTCTGGGGCGTGGCCTCGTCCTTCCGCTCCGGGAGATACGGCCCGTCGTCGCTGCGCAGCGCGCGCTTGGCGGACTCCAGGATGACGCCGCTGGTGGTGCCGTCCGCCGACTCCAGCATGACGCGCGTGGCGGTCATGCGCTCCGTGAAGAGCTCCTGCATCAACGCGGCGCGGTCATGCGCGTCCAGCATCATCTTCCCCGCCACCGCTTCGATGGCGCGGGCCATGTCCCGGCCGGTGGCGAAGCGCTTCTCACGGCTGCGCTCCAGCGCCTGCATCACCACCTTGGACACCCCCTCCGGCACGTGCGGCGCCACGTGGGAGGGCCAGGGGATGGGCGCCTCGAGAATCTTCATCATCTCGTCGCGCTCGTTCTTGCCCGAGAACAGGCGCGCGCCGGTGATGAGCTCGTGCATCATCACGCCCACGGAGAACAAGTCGCTGCGCCCGTCGAGCTTGTCGCCTCGCACCTGCTCCGGGGACATGTAGCCGGTGGTGCCCTTCACCGTGCCCACGCTGGTGCGCTCCAGGCTGTCCTTCGCCTTGGCGATGCCGAAGTCGAGCAGCTTCACCACCCCGTCGTACGTCACCATGATGTTCTTCTGGGCGACGTCGCGGTGGATGACGGGGCTGGGGGCGCCGGAGGGCGACGTATAGGTGTGCGCGTAGTGCAGCGCCATGCAGACGTCGCGCGCCACCGACAGCGTGAAGCCCAGCGGGAGCTGGTCCTTGCGACGCAGGCACGCGCCGGTGATCTGGTTCAGGTTCTGCCCGGCGATGAACTCCATGGCCAGGTAGAGCCCGTCATCCTCCTGCCCCAGGTCGAACACCTGCGCGATGTTCGGGTGGTTGAAGGCCGCGGTGATGCGCGCCTCGTCCAGGAACATGCGTTCGAACTGGGCATTGTCCCGCGCGTCCGGCAGCACCCGCTTGAGGACCACGTACTTGCGAAAGCCGCCTGGCCCGGACGTGAAGCCCAGGAACAGCTCCGCCATGCCTCCCACGGAGAGCTGCGTGACGACCTCATACTTCCCGATGCGCTCGCCCCGATAGAAATCGATGGGGAAACCCTCCGCCGGCACCCCTATTGGGGCACATCACCGCCCAGACGATAACAGGCCTGTGCGGGGCGGACGTGGTGTGAGAATCGCCCGGCACCCCGGGTCATCCCCGCATCCCCCCACAAGGCTGTGGATGGCCTGTGGACAGCGGGGGTGGGGTTGTGGAGAAACCCCGGCGTGGATCAACACCTGTGGGTTCCCGGGGATAACCGTCACTTTACCCACATGTAGCACATCGGAAATTCGTGAGGATTCTCAAGAGCTTGCTGACTTGTCCCCAAGTCCGAGCTGCCTACTGCCACTACCAATAGATCAATACTCTCTATAACCCTTTAGAAGAAGCAGTCCGCCTGGGGACGAAGTGCCTGTGGAATCCGACGGCCACCGGCGCATCAAGGCATCGCGGAGCGCAGGCGTTCGAGCAACGCGGGCAACCGGGCCATCAGCTCCCGGTCCATGTCCTCCAGGGCGCCTCTGAGGACCGCCAGGTCGTCCGGAGCGCGATCCGCGTTCACCATGCGCTGCAGGACCCTCAGGCGCTGGTTTCGAAGCACCAGGCTGCCCAGGACGTCCTCCAATTCGGCGGAGAGGTCCTCACCCAGGTCCAGGTCGTGGCCAATGAGCTCACGCAACTGTTCCACCAGGTACGTCAGGTCCCAGGATTCCGCGTATCCGGCACGGCGTGACATCTCACCCAAGCCCAAGGCACGCCGCTGGCGTCATTCCAGCGGCTGGGGCCGCATGAGGCCCGCGAGGGTGAGGCGCGAACGGGAGGGCTCCAGCTCCACGCTGACCTGGCAGCCGGCCACGTCCATCCGCAGCGTGTAGGGGCCGTCCGCGGGGAGCTGGCCCTGCTCCTGCCGGGCCAGGGCGGCCAGCCGGAACAGCTCGGCGAGCAGCTCCTGCCGCGTCTCCGACGGCAGCCCTTCCACGGCCGCCTGCAGGCCGTGTGGGATGAGCACCGTGAAGGCCTGGGATGACGCCGGGGCGCATGAGGATGCGGCAGAGGTCATGACGTACCCCGGGTGCCAGAACCATACCTTTCGAACCCCCAGCCATTTCGGGTGGTTGCAGGCTGTAGCACTGGAACGGCCTGTAAAAAACACTGCCGGGGCTTTGGGCCACCCTGAAGTGTTGGGATGTGAGAGACGGCCCCGCAGGGCCAGATGGGGGGCCATTTCCGGCGCGTATAGCCATGGGCGTGGGGGGCACGCCATGACGCACGCGACGAAGGCAGTCGGGGTGGGGCGGTGGTGGAGTGGCATCCTGGGGTGGATGCTGGCGTTGGGGTGGGTGATGGCCTGCCGGGATGCGCCGCCCCTGTCGGACGCGGTGGGGCGCCTGCGGCTGTCGGCGCAGCGCGTGGACTTCCCGGCCGCCTACCCGGGCTCCCTGCGAGAGGCCGAGGTCCGGGTGCTCAACGGCGGCCGGGCCCCCTTGGACGTGACGTGGACCGAGGTCCCCGCGCCCTTCTCGGTGGAGGCCGCGCTGCCGGTCCAGGTCTTCGCGGGCGAAGTCCCCGTGCGTCTGCGCTTCGCGCCCCAGGCGGCGGGCACCTACCAGGTCACCCTCACCGGGACGGCGTCGGACGGCGGCCGGGTGGAGCTGGTGCTGGCGGGGGAGGCCCGGCCGGAGCCGGAGTGCTTCACGCCGGTGACGTGCGCGACGGCCACCTTCGACAAGGTGAAGGAGCAGTGCGTGGAGGCGGCGCTGCCGGACGGCACCGCGTGCGACCCGGGCAACGCCTGCCTCGTGGGCGCCACCTGCCAGGCGGGGCGCTGCCGGGGCGTGGAGCGCGCGTGTGATGACGGCAATGCCTGCACCACGGACGTGTGCCACGTGCTGGACGGGTGCCAGTCGGTGCCCGCGCCGCCCTGCCCGTCGGTCGGGCCGTGTCAGGTGGGCACGTGCGACCCGCGAAGAGGGTGCTCCACGGCGCCCGCGCCGAACGGCACCCTGTGCGGTGGCGGGCGGGGAACGTGTGAGGACGTGGACGTGTGCCTGGACGGGGCCTGTGTGCGGCGCGACCTGCCAGAGGGGTTCGTCTGCGAGGCGGCCAGTCCCTGCCAGGCGGCGGGGCAGTGCCGGAGCGGTGCGTGCGCGCGGCCCCCGGCCCGTTCGCTGTCACCGGACTGGCAGTACGACGCTCAGGAGGAAGGGCAGCAACTGCAGGACCTGCTGGTGGGGCCCGAGGGGGACGTGACGCTGTCGGGCTTCTACGGCACGCCGCTGCTGGACGCGGCGGGCAAGGTGCCGGTGCGGGCGTCCAATCCGGCGCGGCGCTGCATGCTGTGGAACGACCGGCTCCTGTGCATGGACATGCCCGTGGATGGGACGGTGTCCCTGCTGGAGCGGAGCACGGGCTCGCCGCGGTGGACCTTCACCCTGGGCAAGACGCGGCCGGACTTCCGGGAGCGGACGCAGACCCTCTTCCTGGCACGGCTGGCGGTGATGGCGCCGGACCGGCTGGCGGCGCTCTTCGAGGCCTACCCGGCGGACCAGCCGCGGGACACCGGCTGTCGCAACTACTTCCTGGTGGTGCTGGATGCCTACGGACACATGGTGTCCGCGCAGGAGCTGACGGACCCGCTGCTCGCCGAGTGCAACCACCCGCACCCCTTCGGCCTCGCCTCGGACGCGGTGGGCGGCCTCTACGTCGCCTTCGCGCCGACGGTGAACACGGGCGCGCCGCTGGAGTCCGGAGCGCCCACGTTGTTCATGGCCTTCTCCTCGGACGGTGTGCCGCGCTGGCGGAGGACGGAGCCGATGCGCGCCGGCGAACTGGCGGTGGTGAACGGCCTGCTGTTGCCCGAACGCGGCTTCCAGGCCCTGAGCACGCGGGATGGGACGCCAGCGGGCCAGACGGTTCCCCAGCCATTCGGCCGCGTCGTGGCCACCCGCGACGTGGTGGTGCCCAGCGCGCCGGGCACCACGGTGAACGCGACGGTGAATTCGAGCAGCTCGCCGTCCGCCGCGACGGAGCTGAAGGGCTTCCGGCTCCCGGACCTGACGCCCGCGTGGACGTATGCGTTGAGGGCGGGCCAGCACCTCGCGACCAAGGAGCTGCGGCTGGCCACCTTCCCGAGGAGCGCGGGCCTGCCGCCGGAGACGCTGGTGCTGACCCATGCGATGGGGGCTGGCAACGAACAACTGCTCGTGGGCGTGCGGACGCGGGATGGAAGCGAGGCCTTCCAGTGCCCGCTGACCTACGCGCCGCGCACGTTGCCGCAGTTGATGGAGCTGGCGCCCGACACCCTGTTCCTCATGGAGGGCGCGATGAGCTGTGGCGAGTGCGATCCCCCGTTCGCGAACAGCCAGCCCCGCTTCCTGCGCTTCACCCTGCCGGGACTGCAGCCCTCGAGAGAGCCCTGGCCCGGCACCTTCGGCGGACCGGGGCACGGGCACCACGAGCAGGCGGCGCACTGAGCGGCGCCGCGCGCTGTGGAGAACTTGTGGGCGTTGAGGCACTCAGGCCGATGAAGGCCAGGGCCGGCGCACGTCGAGGATGCGGCCCTCGCGCAGCCAGCCCTCGGCATCCACCGTGAGGGGCGCGCCCACGGCGGTGACATGCTCCGGCGCGGTGCGCGTCAGCCACCCGAGCCAGGCGCACAACGCCGCGTCCAACTGGTCATGGGTGGGCAGCAGGCCCGAGGGAAAGCGAAGACCCCGGGCCTCCAGCATCGCCAGCCGTTGCGCGCGTCCGGTGCGTGAGGCCTTCGCCCCCAACTTCTCCACAGCCAGCGCGCGCCACGTCGCTCCCGGGAAGGCCTCGAAGAGGCGGGCCTGCGTGAGCGCGGGCGTGTCCATGTCCAGCATGGGGTGCCTTCCCTGGGCATGCAGCGCCGCGAACAACAACACGCTGCCGCGCACGAAACCGCTGAAGGGACGGCCGGGCTCTGGCAGCACATCGGGCGTGCGCCCGGGCGCGTGAAGCAGCCGCTCCGCCTCGCGCACGGAGGCACCGGGACGGGCCAGGGCCTGGGGCCCGTCGATGACGAGCACATCCTTCGTCTGCAAAGGGAAGGCTTCCAGCAGCAGGCCCGTGTCGAAGCCGCGAGTCCTCGACACGGCGGGCCACGGGTGCTCGGTGAAACGCACCCGCCCGTGCGGGTCCACGTCGGCCACGTCCACCGGCCTGGGGACGCGTGCGTAGGGGTCTGTCAAATCCCAGCCGAGGAAACGCGGGGTGCTCTCGGACATGCGGGTGCCGGTGTAGTGGTTTCCCCTCAGGGTGCGCTGTTTCAAGCGGTGCCCTGAAAGGAATTCAGTCTCACCCGGGCCTGCTCATACTCCTCGTGAACGCGCAACTGCTATGGGTCCTCACGACATCCGGCCTGCCACGGTGCTTGCGGGAGTCATGACCCGACGGGTGGACATGGCCGTCGCAGCCGATATTCTTCGACCACCGTGGTGTTCGGAGTTCGTGGACGGTATTCCACGGTGCCCATGCGCAGGCCGTTCGGGAGGCAACCCCCTTGCTCCCAGCGCTCGCGTGGAAGAAGTGCGGTTGCCCGGGCTACCTTGGAGGTCCGGCGTGCGGCGGCTTCGTGGCATCGTGGGGGGCCCGCTCGGGCCCCGGGTGGAAGTTCCCGGGGCCCGAGAGACCTCGTCCCAACGCGCCACACTTCCAACGTGCCAAGTTGTGTCACGGCTCACGTCGAGCGCGTGTCAGTCCTTGTAGAGGATGCGCGAGCCACCGCTGCTGGTGACCTCGTTCCGGCTCGGGCGAGACACGAGCTGGAGGGTGCTGCCACCCGAGGCCTCGCCGCTGATGCGTTCGGTGGCGTCGGCTTCCACGCGCGAGCCGCCACTGGCCTCCGCGTCCAGCGTCTTCACGCCCTTCACGTCCAGGGCGCGCAGCGTGGATCCGCCGCTGACCTCGACGTCCAGGTCCGTCGCCTGACCGGAGAGCGTGACGTCGGAGCCGCCACTGGCCTCGGCCTCCACCTGGCGCGCATCCACGCCGCGCACCTTGACGATGGAGCCGCCACTGGCCTCGACCTCGAACTTGTCCGTGCGGCTGGCTTCCGCGTCCACGCGGCTGCCGCCACTGGCGTGGATGCCTTCGATGCGCGGGCTGCTGATGTAGAGGCGGACACTGCCGCCCCGGAACTTGTTGAAGGCGCTCTTGTCCACGCGGGTGTGGAGCTCCCCGTCATCCACTTCCAGTTGGATTCGGGAGACCAGCTCCGCCGGGCCTTCCAGGCGCACGGACTTGGGGCCCACCTTCACCTCGGCCTTGATGCCGTGGCTCACGGAGACCTCGTCGAAGTCGGCCACCTCGATGGACTGGCCTCCCCGCTGCTGGGCGGAGGCGGACGCGCTGTCCTTCGGCTCTTGCGCGTGGGCACAGGCGGCGAACAGGAGGAACGACGAAAGGATTGAGACGCGGGCGGGGGACATGGGCACGCTCCAGGGAAAAGGGGCCATGACAGACCCCGACGTGCCTGAGGTACGCACGGATTCCCCGCCGATTGCCTCGCCCCGTGGTTCAGGGGTCCGACAGCAGGCTCAACGGGCCGCGGACGGAGGTCGTCTCACCGGGTTTGATGTCCACGGGCACCTGGTGCGCCGTGTCCGTGGCGTCCACCAACTTCAGGGTGTGCTGACCGGCGGGCAGCTTCACCTTGAGAAGGGGCGTCTTGCCCAGGTCCTTGCCGCCGAAGAACACCTGGGCCTTGGGCTCGGTGACCAGGGTGAGGAAGCCGGGCTCGCCCATGGGCGCGCTCTCTGACTGGGCAGCGGTGACCGAGGCGGCGTCCTTCCCGGTGCGGGCTTTGCGCTGCGGGGCAGCGGCCACCTTTTCACGTTGGGCCGCGCTTCCACCGCGGACGCGCTTGAAGGTTCGGGGCTCCCGGGTGGGGGTGTCCTCGTCGTCGGAGGACTCCGGCGTGCCATCGGTTGGGGCCAGGGCCACGTCCGTCAGGGTGCCCAGCTCCACTTCGTTCGGCCCGGTCGGCGCCGTGGTGCTCGGGTCCGCGTCCTGCGCGGGGGGCGCCTCCGGGGTGTTCGATGCCGCCGCGGTGTCCGTCTTGGCGGAGTCCGACGGGGCCACCGCCTTCGTCTTGGCCGAGCCGCCCGTTTGTCCCTTCGTCGCCGCCATCGGGGTGGGCTGGGGCTTGAGCCGGGAGGACACGATGCCGCCGTCCCGTCCCAGCATCACGAGCGCGGCCCCAAGTGCCAGCACACCCACCACGCCCGCGACCGCCATCCATGCACGGCTGCGTCGGGGGGGCGGCGGCTGGGCTTCTCGCTGGCGCGCGCGAGGGGCAGAGGCACCTCGGTTGAGCAGGGTGGACTCTTCGTCCTCCATGTCTGGCGTGTCGTGGACACGGACGGGTTGGGTGGCGGGCTCGGCCGACGACGGACTCTGCCGGCGGCGGGACTGGGGGCCACGCCGGGCGGTAGGTGTCAGGGGGGCGGTGTCGTCACCGCGATCGGCCGGCATCACCGGCATGCGGATCATGGCCGTCTGGAGGTCGCGCTCGGCGGGTTGCGGCGAAGCAACCGCGGCGCGCAGGCCGTCTTGGGTCCGCGAGGAGCGGGCGCGAGGGGCTTCTTCCTGTGCGCGAGGCGCGGACGTCTCGGGAGGGAGTCCCGCGGCGCGCAGACCATCTTGGGTCCGTGTGGAGCGGGACCGGGGCTCGGCGCGAGGGGCTTCGTCCACGGCGGGCGACGGGTTCGGTGTCCGCGATGCGCGAGCCCGTGGCGCGTCGTCCGAGGGGATGGGCGCCATCGAACGCAAGGAGCCAGGCCGAGTGGTCTCCTCGTCCGCCATGTCGTCGGCATTCGCGGCACGGCCTGCTCGCGAGGACCGGGCTGTGTCTTCCAGTTCGGCCGGATCCTGCGCGCGAGCACCGCGAGCGGAGCGGGCTGCATCGTCCGTGGTGGCTGAGTCCTGAGTGCGACCACCTCGCGCGGATCGGGCTGCATCGTCCGAGGCGGCTGTGTCCTGCGCGCGACCACCGCGAGCGGACCGAGCTGCATCGTCCGAGGCGGCAGCGTCCTGCGCGCGACCACTTCGCGAGGACCGGGCTGCGTCATCCGAGGCGGCTGCGTCCTGCGCGCGACCACCCCGCGAGGACCGAGCTGCATCGTCCGAGGCGGCTGCGTCCTGCGCGCGCCCCCCTCGCGAGGACCGGGCCTCATCAGGCGGAGGCGGTGGCTCCGCGGTCTTCCCCACGCGCCCCTGGGCCTGCTTGGCGGCGCCAGCCCCGCCGTCCGTCGTGACACCGCGCGAGCCCTGTCTGGGCGCCGGTTCACCCGAAGGGGGCGGCGGAGGCACCGCGTCCCGGAGGGAGCTCGGCAACTGCGCGCGGACGGTGTGTTCCGGAGGAATCGCCGGCAACCCCGGCACCGTGCGAGCGTTCTGGACCCCGGACTCAGGAGGAGGCGGAGGCAGGGCCTCAAGAGGCGGCGGTGGGGGACGGCCCGTCAGCTTCTTGCCGGGAGGCGCCTTCAGCACGGGGCTGCGGAACATCGGTTCCGACGCGGGCAAGGTCGTGGTGGAGGTGCGCCGAGGCGAAGGAGGAGGCGGCGGCGTCAGTGCCTTCGGGGGCACGGGATGCTTCGGGGGTGTCACCGTGACGGCCCCCGTGGGCAGCTCGGAGGCCTCGAGCCCACCCATGGCCATGACCCGGGCCAGCTTCACCACGCCCGTGGTGTCTCCCGTCTCGTCTTGCCCGCTCGCCAGGAGCTGCCGCGTCTGATCTCTCCGGTCGGAGAACAGGCGGAGCATCAGCTCACTGCTCTGCTCGGGGTGCCAGATGAGCGGTCCCACGGCGCGCTCGATGGCGCGGGCGAACTCCAGCGTGGACGCGTATCGGTCCTCACGGCGCTTGGACAGCGCGCGCATGACGATGGCGTCCAGCTCGGGCGGCACGTGCTTGTTGGTGCGCGAGGGGGGCGTCACCTCGCAGCGCAACACGGCGTTCATCATCGCGTCGGCTTGCTTGGCGTAGAAGAGCCGCATGCCGGTGAGGCACTCGTGCAGCACCACACCCAGGCTGAACAGGTCGCTGCGGGCGTCCAATTGCTCGCCCATGATCTGCTCGGGCGACATGTAGCCGCTGGTGCCCTTCACCATGCCCACGGCGGTGCGGCTGGCGCGGGCCAGGCTCTTGGCGATGCCGAAGTCGAGCAGCTTGGTGACGCCCTCGTACGTCACCATGATGTTCTTCTCGGCCACGTCCCGGTGGATGACGGGCGAGGGGCGGCCCAGCGGATCCGTGAAGGTGTGCGCGTAGTGGAGCGCCACGGCGGTGTCGCGCACCGCCATCAGGCTGTAACCCATGGGGATGGGCGTCTGGGCCTGCCGGCACGCGCGAGCCACCTCCACCAGCGTGGCGCCCGGGACGAACTCCATGGAGAGGAAGAGCTCTCCGTCCGCGATGTCCAGGTCGTACACCTGGGCGATGTGCGGGTGGTTGAACGCGGCCGTCACCTTGGCCTCGTCCAGGAACATCCGGACGAACTCCTCCTCGCCGCGGATGTCGGGGAGAATCTGCTTCAGCACCACCAACTTGTGGAAACCCGCCAGGCCCCGTTGGGACGCGAGGAAAATCTCCGCCATCCCGCCCGTCGACAGGCGGCACAGCACCTCGTACTTGCCCAGCGAGCGCGCTTCCGGCGCGAGCGGCAGCCTGTTCCCACTCATCGAATGGCGTCGAATGTACACCGTGAGCCGGATGGACGCGAAAGCCCTGTCCCCTCGGGGTTTGTTACCGGACCAGGTGACTTCCGGGGTTGGGCGGAATTGAAGCCCGATTCAGGTGGGGAATCGTGGGCGGCGGCCGGGCCAGAGGGTGTCAGGGTCGGGGGGGTGTCCGCGTCCAGGGCGGCGAACCCACCGCCATTTCCGGCGGCGCCCCGGTGAAGCGCAGGCCCCCAGCGGGCCGCGCTCCTGGGGACAGACACTTTCCCATGCGCGCCTGCATCGCCCCGCTCGGACTGGGCTAAGACGCGCTCAAGGTCCCATGGATACTTCCGTTTCGCCCCGCACCGTCACCGGCCGTCTCGACGTCCACCCCCGAGGCTTCGGCTTCCTCACCGTCCAGACGCCCGGCTCGGCCGAGGTGCTGTCCGCCTTCGTTCCGCCGCCTGACCTCAACCCCTACTTCGCCGGGGACATCGTCACGGCCACGGTGACGGCGGCCGCGGATGGCCGCTGGTCGGCCAGCCAGTTGTCGCTGGTGGAGCGCACCCGCGCCCGCGTCTACGGCGAGGTGGTGCTGCGCAAGGGCGCCCCGTTGCTCCGCGTGGACCGTGAGGTGGCCAACGCGGACTGGGCGCTGGAGGTGGGCGGGACGCCGGTGCAGGCCGGTGACGCGGTGGTGGCGCGCATCGACGAGGGCAAGGTGGTGTTGCTCTACCGCGTGGAAGCGGGGGAGGACCGCTCGTTGGAGCGGGTCATCGCGCGTCACGGGCTGCGCAAGGACTTCGTCTCGGAGGTCGTCGACGAGGCCCGAGGCGCGCGAGCGGTGCCCCACGCCCGGGGTGCCCGGCGGGACTTGCGGGACGTGCCCACGGTGACGGTGGATGCGCCGTCCACGCGAGACATCGACGACGCGATCTCCGTGCTGCCCGCGGGGCCGGACGGGGCGCTGCGGCTGTTGGTGTCCATCGCGGACGTGGGCGAGTACGTGAAGCAGGGCACGGCGCTGGACGATGAGGCGCGCGAGCGGGCCACCAGCGTGTACCTGGCGGGGCGCGTGCTGCCGATGCTGCCCGAGGAGCTGTCCTCGCACTGGCTGAGCCTGGTGCAGGGCGAGGAGCGGCTGTGCCTGACGGTGGAGCTGCGCATCGACCCGCAGGGGCGGGTGACGGCGGCGGATGTGTACGAGAGCATCATCCGCTCGTGGGCGCGGCTGAACTACGACGAGGTGGCGGCCTTCCTGGACCGGGGCGAGGTGTCGGAGCCCATGGCGCCGGTGCGGGACGTGATGCCGTGGTTCCGGTTGGCCGCGGCGCGGTTGGCGGTGGCCAGGGCTGCGCGTGGCGGCATGGAGTTCGCGCGGGACGAGGCGCGCTTCACCTTCGACCAGGCGACGGGCGAACTGTCCGGGCTGGTGAGTGAGAAGCCAACGTCCGCGCACACGATGATTGAGCGCTTCATGGTGGCGGCGAACGAGTCCATCGCGGGATGGCTGCTCGCGCGCGGCCTCCCTGGGGTGTACCGCGTGCACGAGCAGCCGGACCCGCTGCGGGTGGCGGACCTGAATGCGTTCGCGGAGACGTCGGGCTTCGCGGCGGGCTTCGGGCGGGAGCTGACGCCGCTCGCGCTGGCGGCGTTCGACCGGCAGATCGCGGGCGCGGTGGCGGAGCCGGCGCTGCGTTCGGTGTTGCGGCGCTCGCTGGGGCCGTCGCGTTACACGGTGAAGCCGGGGCCGCACTTCGGGTTGGCGGCGCCGTTGTATCTGCACTTCACGTCACCGATTCGCCGGTACGCGGACCTGGCGGTGCACCGGACATTGAAGGGGTATCTGCGCGGGCGGCGGGACTTCGTGGACCAGGACCCGGAGGTGGAGACGCTGGCGGTGCACATCAACGCGAAGGCGCGCGCGGCGAACCGGGCGGAGAACGACAGGCACCGTGAGCTGGAGGCGCGGTGGATGGCGGGGCACGTGGGCAAGCAGTTCCCCGCGCGGGTGACGCGGGTGCGGCCCTTCGGGCTGGTGGTGCAGTTGGACGGCATGTTGGTGGAAGGCGTGGTGCCCGCGGATGCGCTGCCTGGAGGCCCCTTCCGTCCCGACGCGCGCGAGCTGTCGCTGGTGGGCAAGGAGCGGACCTTCACCGTGGGCATGCCAGTGACGGTGAAGGTGGCGTCCACCGACGAGCAACTCGGCCGCATCGAGCTGTCGCTGGCCGGATGACCGTCGCTCACCCCGCGAACGGCAGCCCGTCCGTCTTCTCCATCAGGTCCTTCGCGGTGGCCCAGCCGAGCAGCCCCGTGGAGGACTTCACCAGGTACAGATACGCCCCGCCCTTGCCGCTCGGGGGCGAGGCGGCGAGGACCTGAATCGTCGAGCCTTGCGCCAGCGTGGCGATGGCACTCTTGTCCGTGCGGCTGCGCGCCAGCGGGAATGACTGCTTCACCGTCGCCTCGACACCCACGGCGTACAGGTCCTGCGGCACCAGGGACACCTTGCCCGTCTTCGCATCCAAGACGTACTTGTCCCGCTGGTTCCAGAAGCCCTTCCACGAATCAGACAGGATGATGCCGTTGCCCTTGGCCTCGGTGAGGTTGGGCACGATGCCGAGCGGCTTCAGCGCCTTGCCGTCGAACCCATAGATGTACGAGCGCGCGTCGGAGTCCGTCTGCCCGGTGCGCACGACCAGCTCCTTGCGCTTGTCCCGCGTGTCGAGGTCCACGATGAACAGGCCGTCCGGCGCGTTACCGTCCCCCGGGATGCGCGCGCTGGCGCCGTCCGCCTTGAGGACGACCTCGTCCTTGGCCTCGTCGTACTCGATGGAGACCGCCTCGGCCTTGCCGTCGCCATTCAGGTCCACGGAGCCCGACTTGACCGGCGTCTCGGCGTTCGCGAGCGCTCGCGGCGCGGTCAGCAGGGAGCACGTCACCACGGCCAGCACAGACACCTTCATCTTCATCGAAGTCCTCGTTGCCACACGGTCCAGAGGGTCCCGCCGGCATCGTAGCTTCACGAAACGACGGGTGTCCGGTGATTCACCGCCGCGTCACGCTCAGCCGCGCCGTCCGAAGCGTCCGCGGAAGTGCGTGTCCAGATACGCCTCCGCCTGCTCGTACGTGGCCTGTGCCTCCGCGGACACGGGGCCACCGTGCTCACGCAGATGCGCGCGGCGAGCCCGCTGCAACACGGAGCGCGGCGCGTCCTCCGGTGACACAGGCGCCAGCGTCAGCGCCACCGCGGCCACCCGTGCATGGGCCTCGTCCACCACGGCGAGCGCTTCCTCCAGGGACACTTCCTGCTCCGCCAGCGCGGAGAAGAGCTGGCAGTGATACTGGCGGCAACTCGCGGGACGGTCCGAATAGACGGTGCACGCGCGCCCATCCAAGGCGGCGCAGGCCTGCGTCAGCGCGGGGCTCCCATCCGAGCGCGAGCCGATGACCATTCCCCGCTGTTGAAGCGCGGCGGCCTCTTCCGGCTGGAGCGACACATGGGTGAAGAGCGTCCCGTCACAGCACATGCCGCAACGAAGGCAGAGGGTGTTGAGGGGCATGTTCCCTTCCCCTAACCCGGCGTCACCGGCGGTTCCATCACGGCGGCGAGCCAGCACCTGAGCCCTCGGTTTTCCAGTCGCCGTGTTGAATACGACACGTCCCTACCTCGTCGGTAAGCCCGCACTGGGTGCGGGTGGACCCGATGGGAGCGAAGCGCACATGCCTTGTGCTTCACGCCGAGCGAGGCGTCCTGAGGACACCGCTCCGAGGGAAAAACGGCCTCTCCGCGACACTCGAAATGTCAGACAAACGGGCCTGTCCTGGAGAGCAAGTTACTCGCGGCTCCATCGTGTCCACGGTGCCTCGAGAATTCTCAGGTCTCAAATCTCACCTGGGTCTTTTTCCTTTCGCATGAAGCCGTACAATCAGAACCCTTCAGACAACGGAGCTGTCATGCAGGCGGACACGCTGGAAGGTTTGAGCGGCCGGGCGTCGATGCTCGGCTACCGGATGGGGACGGAACTGACGGCGGTGGCGTCGTTCGGGAACCTCCAGGCGCCGTGTCGGCTGGTACAGCTTTCACTGGAGCACCTGACGCTGAACCTGGGCACGCAGGCCGCGCCGAAGCCGGGAGAGACGGCGTCGGTGGTGCTGGGCCATGGCGAGCGTTGGGCCACCGCGCTGGACGTGGAGGTCATGGACGTGCGCGGCGCGCCCGAGGTGAGCCTGCGCTTCCTGGCGCCGCCCCTGGACGCGGGCCGCCGCATCGTCTCCGTGCTGGAGGCCCTGCGCGACAACGGGCTGCTGCTGCCACCCGAAACGCGGCCGGTGTGGAAGGAGCGCATCCAGCACGTCGACCGCGTGCGCCGCATCTGTGACGCGCTCGTCGGCCGGCAGGCGCGAGGCATGGCCCGCGCGGAAGGGGGCCGCAAGGTCCCGGTGACGGCCGCCCTCTTCGACGCGCGCATGGGCGTCATCGGCTGGCGCTTCGAGGGTGAAATCCCCGAGCGGCCCTTCACGCTGGAGGCCTTTGGCTACAGCAGCGTGGTGCACCTGGAGGTGCGCGAGGCGCGCGTGGAGAACGGCCTTTTGGTGATGCCGCTGCCCGAGGAGCTGGTGCGCTACCGCCACCGCTGGCTGCGCCGCGCGCCGCCGAGCCGCCCCTGCACGCTGTCCTTCGACCATCCGCTGTGGCCGCAGGTGCACGTGCGGCGGCAGGTGTTGGACCTGTCCTATGAGGGCCTCGCCTTCCTGACGGAGCCGGGGGAGGACCTGCTCTATCCGGGCCTGCGCCAGCCGGTGCTGGAGGTGGTGACGGAGGGCATGGCGCCGGTGCGCCTGCGCGCGGAGGTCCGCAACATCTCCAGCACCTCGGCGGGGCGCCGGTGTGGCATGTCCGTGCGGCCGTTGGACGCGGCGGGGGCGCATGCCTGGCGCGCGCTGGTGGAGGCGCAGATGCACCCGGCCACCCAGGTGGAGGGTGACTGGGGCGAGGCCACCTGGAAGCTCCTGGATGGCTCGGGGTACTTCCGGCTGCAGGGCAAGTCGCCGGAGGACTTCGAGGACTCGCACCCCAGCTTCGACGCCACGCTGGCGCGGCTGGAGGGGCGCACGCGCCTGGGTTACCGGGTGGTGCAGCCGGAGGGCGAGGCCGTGGGCGCCACGCTGTCGGTGGTGAAGCCCTACGAAGGAAGCTGGATGGCGCATCAGCTCGCGCGGCAGCCGGTGAAGGGCAGCCGCACGACGGCGCGCGAGGCGCTGCGCGACATCTACCTGCGCGGCTACGAGCCCACGCAGGTGGACCCGGAGGTGAAGTGGTTCTTCGCCTTCTGCGAGGCCAACGTCCGCTGGGTGCGCTTCACCAAGTTCGACTTCGCCACCTGGTACGAGCACACGGGCCAGACGTGCCTGGTGCCCTTCCGCCTCATGGAGGCGGAGGTGGACGCGGCCTGGGAAATCCCCGCGGGCATCGAGGTGGGCACGCCCACCGAGGCGGAGCGCGCGGCCTTCTTCGAGCAGGTGGAGCGCACGCGTCCGTTGGCCTACCGGGAGGCGCTGGACCTGGTGCCGGACCGCTTCGACATGAAGCGCGCGAAGGAGCGCTGGGGCGAGGCGGGGCTGGGCCGCGACCGCGAGCTGGTGGTGGCGCGCCACGAGGGCCGGCCGGTGGTGCTGGCGGTGCTGGAGACGGCGCAGCCGGGCCTCAACCTCTTCAACGTGCTCGACGGCGTGCGCCTGGTGTCGTTGGTGGACGAGTCGAGCAAGGAGGCCCAGGACGCCATGGTGGCGCTGCTGGCCCACGCGGCGGACTGGTACCGCGCGCGCGATCGCAAGGTGTTCATCCACTACGTGGAGGCGGCCTGCGGGGAGTACGTGGAGCGCGCGTCGCTGGCCGACCTGGGCGAAGGCAAGCTGTGGGTCATCTCCGCCAGCCTGCTGCCCGAGTTCCTCGAGCACCTCTTCGAGGCGACCACGCCTCCGTCGAAGGCGTAGTCACCTCATGGGCGTCCGCGAGGACGGGGGCGCTCAGCCCTCGTCTTCGTCGGGGTCCGGGTAGGACTCCAACTCGTCGTCGTCCTCGGCGTGGTGGTGGGCGGGCGCGCGCTTCTTGCTCTTGGTGTCTCCACCGCCGACGTCGAAGTCCGCGGCCACCACGTACCACTGGCGGCCCTGCTGAATGCGGCGCAGCAGGCCTTGCTGCTCCAGCGCGGCCAGCAGCCGGGCGAAGGTGGAGAAGCCGTGCTCGCGCTCGTCGAAGTCGGGCTCCTTGCGGACGATGGCTTCCTTGATGAGCGACGGATTCACCGGCCCGGTGGCGCGCGCGAGCATGCTCTGCACCACCTCGCGAGCGATGTCCGGCACCTCGGTCTTCTCCGTCTTCGCCTGGGCCTTGCCGCCACCCTGCGATGCCTTCTCCTTGTCGCCCCGGCCCTTCTCGTCGCGCCCGTGACGGCCGCGCTTGCTCGAACCATCGTCGGCGCTGACGCTCTGGCGGCCCTTCTCCTTGTCGCCCTTGTCGGAGCGGGACTGGCGCG
Organism: Myxococcus hansupus; assembly: GCF_000280925.3. Classification (NCBI taxonomy): domain Bacteria; kingdom Pseudomonadati; phylum Myxococcota; class Myxococcia; order Myxococcales; family Myxococcaceae; genus Pseudomyxococcus; species Pseudomyxococcus hansupus. The sequence goes on along the minus strand of NZ_CP012109.1, from coordinate 8,599,029 downwards.
GGCGCAGGTAGATGAACTCGTCACAGGCCTTCACGAAGAGCGGCGACGTGGACTCCTTGACCGCGAGCCCGATGACGGTGCGCCCGTTCTCACGCAGCTTGTAGGCCAGGGGACAGAAGTCGCTGTCCCCGGAGCCGATGACGAAGGTGTCGATGCTCTCGCGCGCGTAGCACAGCTCCAGCGCGTCGATGACCAGGCGCATGTCCGCGCCGTTCTTCCCGGCGCGGGTGGAGGGGGGCACGTCGATGAGCTCCACGCCGAACTCGTGCAGGCGAATCTTGGCTTCGGCGAAGCGGGACCAGTCGCAGTAGGCGCGGCGGAAGACGACCTTGCCCTTCTCCAGGAGCCGGTCGAGCGACGGCTGCAGGTCGAAGCTGGAGGAGCTGATGCCCGTGTTGGTGACGAGGTTCTCGAAATCGATGAAGAGAGCGATGCGGTGCTCTTCGTTGCGACCGTTCACGTGCGGCCTCTGCGTGGTGCCGCCATGGGGGCGGCGGGAAAGGGGTCCTGAGAAGGACGGCGCACCCTAGCCCGAATCGTCCGCGGGAAGAGGATGCACCCGGTACGGACCGGCTGAATATTGGACGGTCCTACCTGGAGGGCCCGTCCACCGCCCGCGCGGACGACGACGGCGCAAGGGCTGCCAAGGTGTCTTGGAATGTGACTCGGGATGAAGCTTGACGCAATGTTAGTGAATTGGGCAGGGTTGAACATTCCATGCTCGATACGAAAAATGTGATGCGCATCACCTGTCTGGTGTTGCTGGGGGCGCTGGGGGGCTGCACGCGCGCCGCTCCTGGCGACGCGGTGTCCACGGCCTCGTGGGGCCATGCCAGCGGGTGGGTGGTAGGGGCCGTCACCGACGCCGCCGTCGGGGCTCCCATGGGCGCCACGGTCAAAGCGGCGGGGGGCATGGCGACGCTGGCCGCCACCGCCTGCTCCGACCTCTCGCGGCCGGTCCTGGCGCTGAGCGCCACGGTGCTGACGGGGGCCCAGTGGTCGATGGCCGCGGAGCACACGAAGGGCAAGCGGAAGTCGAGCTGGGACAAGCACACGAAGACGCGCTCGGGCGGCAAGGAGAAGAAGGACAGCCGCATGCGCTTCAACCAAGGCGCCGACGACAACAGCAAGCAGAAGAAGGAAGAAGCGGCGCGGAAGAAGGAAGCGGAGAAGCAAAAGAAAGAAGAAGCGCGGCAGAAGAAGGAAGCCGAGCGGATTGAGCGGGAAGAAGCCCAGCGGAAGAAAGAGTCCGCGAAGAAGTGACGCAGGGGGGCCTCGTGACGAACCGACACGCCGCGCTCAGCGATGCTGACAAACGCCGTATCAGCAAACGAATCGACGCGTTCTTCTCCGAACAGCAGTGGGACGCGTTGGACCAACTCATCTCGGAGTCCCTGCAAGGCACCTCCGACGACCACTGGCTGCACGTCCGGCGCGCGGATGCCTGGTACGCGCGGGGGAAGTACGCCAAGGCGGCGCGCCTCTTCCAGAAGGTGCTCGAAAGCGTGCCGCGCTGTCCCCTGGGACGGTGGGGGCTGGCGAACGCGCTCATGGCGCGCGGTGACACGAACGAAGCGCGGAAGCTCTTCCTGTCCCTGGCCCGGCAGAAGCCCGAGGTGATGGGCACCCGCGAGTGTGGCGAGGGCGTCCGGTGGGCGCGGGGCCTCGTGGCGGATGCGCACTTCCGGTTGGGGCAGTTGGAGGAGCAGGCGGGCGCGAAGGCCGCGGCCCGGCGCCGCTATCAGTCCTACCTGCGCACCCTGGAACTCCCGGCGTTCACCCTCGAAAGCCGGAAGGCGGCGACCGCCCGCCTCCGCGCCTTGAGCCTCCGGGGGCAGTCCCGCGATTGAGGGCCCGGCGCGTCCGCCTGCCTGAACCGGCATCACGATGCGGGACCTGACCCGCGGGTCCACGCGTGGGCCCGGCGCGCCGCATGGCGCACGGCCCATGGTGCGACGGAACGGTCCGCCCACAGGGCTGCGGCCTCGGGTCAGGGCCTAGCTTGTCGGCATTGGGGCCCTGGCCCCTTCAGGAGGAGGACCCATGAAGCGAATGCATGCTGGCAACTGGCGGATGGCGGCCACGGTGGCGCTGCTGACCCCGATGGCTGTCCTGGCCCGCGATCCGGTCGACCCCACGAGCGCGACCGAGGGTGGCGTGACCGCACCGCTCCAGTACGGCCTGGACCGGAACTTCACCAACTTCGGCGCGACCATGTCCATTGACCGCTCCAGCAGCGGCAGTCAGCGCAACCTCGACGTGGGACCGCAGGCCAACGGCGTGGGCATGCCCATCCGCGAGGTGACGCCGGACCAGGATGAGATGAAGCGCCTGTCGGGCAAGGTGCTGAAGCTCAACGGGCAGATGCTCTACCTGGAGACCGAGCCCGGCGCCGTGGTGCCGCTGGACCTCAGCGCGCTGCGCATTCGCAAGCAGCCGGAGAAGGGCCAGCGTGTGATGGCCGTCTACCAGGTGGAGAACACGACGGAGAACGTGGCGCTGGCGCTCGCGGGTGAGCGCCCGGCGAAGGACTGACGCTCAGTCCTCCGGATGAAGCTGGACGAGCGAGGGCAGTTCCGCTGCCCTCGCCCGCAGGCGCGGCTTGGGCCGGATGGCCACCGGCACCCGCGAGGCCGCCAGCAGCTCCAGGTCGAACACGTTGTCACCGAACGCGGCGTAGAGCGGCTGGTCGGTGCGCGAGCGCAGGCAGCGCACCTTCCCGGCGGCGTAGGGAATGGGCTCGACGATGCTGGGCAGCACCGTCCCATCCTCCGTGCGCGGCGTGCAGGCGAGCACGTTCATCGGGTCCATCCCCACCGCCAGCACGGCGGCCTCGACGACGGCGAGCGGCGAGGCGCTGACCACGTAGCAGCCGATGCCGTGACGCTGCGCCCACTCCACGACGCGCCGGGTCTCCGGGTGGATGCGCTGCTTCACCTCGCGCCGGGCCACCACGTCGCTCGCGAAGTCGCGCACGGCGTCCACGCGCCAGCCCGCGAACAGCCAGGCCACCATCTCGTAGATGTCCTTCTCCGGAATCCGCCCCGCCTCGAACGCGGCGAAGAGCTGGTGCGCCAGCTCCCTCGCGGGCAGCCCCGGTGCGAAGCCGTGCGAGGTGGCGAGCCGCTCCAGGGCCTCGTACGCCTCCGGGCGGATGCCGCCGTGCTCCAGCAGGGCGAGGAAGAGGTCATCCCCCACGTCGCCGCTCCACAGCGTGCCGTCGCCGTCGAAGGCCAGCACGCCGCCCGGGGCCTGCTCGGCCTCGATGCGGATGCGCTCCAGCGTCTCCTCCACACGCTCCATCTTCATGGGCGCGCATCCTCCCCCGGCGGCACGTCCAGCGTCACGCCTGCAGTGTCCCAACGTCCGCCACCCGGCAGGGCCGCCGTGGCCCGCGCCTCGTCCAGCAGGCTCAGGTCCACCAGGCCGTCGATGTTCGCGTCGGTGATGAAGCCCAGGGACTTCGCGTGCTCGGCGGCGGTGACCAGGGCTCGAGGCACCGGGTCCAGGCTGGGCTCCAGGCGCGAGAAGGCCTGCTGGAGGATGGCGGGCGGCAGCGGCTTCTTCGTGAGCTGGCCGAAGGCGGCGTTGGCGGCGGTGGTGAAGCCGGCCGGGTCGTCCTTCCAGCGCTCGGTGAGCCGGACGTGCGCGCGCAGCAGGGCCACCACGCGGGGGCGCTGCGTCTCCAACACCTTGCGCGTCGTCACCAGCACGGTGGTGGGGAAGCGCCTGTCGGGCCACAAGTCACGTTCGTCGACGAGGATGCGGCCGTGGCCCTCCGCCACCAGCCGCGCGCCCCACGGCTCTGGCACCCACGCGCCCTCGATGCCGCCGCGCAGGAACTGGCCGAGGATGTCCGGATTGCTCAGCGGGAAGAGCTGCACGTCCCCCGTGCCGTCCAGGTGGGTGGACAGTCCGTGCTGGTTGAGCCAGTAGCGCAGGGCGATGTCTTGCGTGTTGCCCAACTGCGGTGACGCGAGCTTCTTGCCCTTCAGCTCGGCGGGCGTCTTCACGGTGCGCACCACCAGCACCGCGCCGTTGTTCACCGCGCCCGCGATGATGCGCAGCTCCCGGCCGGCCTTGAGGAACGTGTTGATGGCCGGTCCGCTGCCCACGTAGGACACGTCCAACGAGCCCGCGACCAGCGCCTCCATGGCGGCGGGGCCGGCGTTGAACTGCATGACGGTCAGCGGGCCCACGCCGGGCTGCGAGGTGAACGTTCCCTCCGCGTTGCCCACCAGGGCCTGGGCATGGGTGATGTTGGGGAAGAAGCCCAGGCGCAGGGGCGCGTTGGGGCCTCGTGACTCAGGCTCGCGCTTGCAGCCGGCGCCGAGCACGGACAGTCCAGCGACGGCGGCGATGACGACCCACGGCGGCAGGGAACGGAAGGCACGCATGGCGGCTCAAGGGTGGGGCGCGTCGACGGAATTTCAACGCCCCCACCGGCCGAAGCGTCGGGCGGCGCACGGCCGGGCGCCTCACGCCGCGCCAGTGAGCCCCCAGCGCCGCCGCAGCCGCACCTCCACCGTCTGGAAGAGGACACGGTCCACGGTGATGCCGATGATGACGATGGCCACCATGACGGCCATGACCTGAGGCACGTCCATCAGCTCCCGGCCCACGGTGAGGAGCTGGCCCAGACCGCCCGAGACGAAGAGGAGCTCCCCGGCCAGCAGCGCGCGCCAGGCGAAGCTCCACCCCAGCTTGAGGCCGGTGACGATGCCGGGCAGGGCCGCGGGCAACAGCACGCCGAACTGGAAGCGCAGGCCGCGCACGCCCAGGGTGCTGGCCACGCGGGTGAGCTGCGGGTCCACGCCGTTGACGCTGTCCTCGGTGGCGATGGCGATGCCCAGCACGCTGCCCATGACGACAACGAAGAGGATGGCGCCGTCCGTCAGCCCGAACCACAACAGGGCCAGCGGCAGCCAGCAGATGGAGGGCAGGGCCTGGAGCCCCATCACCACGGGCTTCACGGCGTTGCGGAAGAAGGGGATGCGGGAAATCAGCAGACCCAGCGGCACGCCCAGCGCCGCTGACATCAGGTACGCGCGCAGGAGCCGCCCCAGGGAGCGGCCGGCGGCTCCCACCAACCGTCCATCCACGAGCATGGCGCCCAGGCTCTGGGCCACCGTCATGGGTCCGGGCAGCAGGTGTGGGGACCAGATGCCCAGGCGGGCCACGAGCTCCCAGGCGCCCAGCAGCAGCGCCACCAGGAGCAGTTTTTGTGCGTGCTGTTTCATGGCGGGGTTCGCCTCTACGGTCCGGGCAGCACTTGCGGCCGGAGTACGGGTTGCGCGCGGACGCGGGCGGGCGCGGGTTGAATCGTCTCCGTGCGCGCGCGGTCCTCGACGTCGCGCAGCAGGCCCGTCACGTGCCGCACCATCTCGTTGAGCCCGGCGTCCTCGGGCCGGCGCGGCATGGGCAGGTGGACTTCCAAATCCCGCACCACGCGGCCGGGCCGGGGCGCCATCAACACCACGCGGGTGCCCAGCATCAGCGCTTCATGGACGTCGTGGGTGACGAACACCACCGTCTTGCCGGTGCGCACCCAGATGGATTGAAGGAGCTCCTGCATGTGGATGCGCGTCTGCGCGTCGAGCGAGCCGAAGGGCTCGTCCATGAGCAGCACGGCCGGGTCCACGGCCAGCGCGCGGGCGAGCGAGGCCCGCATCTTCATGCCGCCGGAGAGCTGATGGGGCAGCGCGTCCTCGAAGCCCGTGAGCTGTACGCGGCGGATGTACAGGTCGGCGCGCTCTCGGCGCTCGGAGCGGGGCACGCCCCGGGCGGCCAGCGCGAAGGTGATGTTGCCGCGCACGGTGAGCCACGGGAACAAGGCGGCTTCCTGGAACATCAGCAGCCGGTCCGGACCCGGGCCGTGGATGGGCTCCCGGTCGATGGACACCGAGCCCCCCGTGGGCACCACGTGTCCGGCCAGCGCGTAGAGCAGCGTGGACTTGCCGCAGCCGGACGGGCCCAGCAGACACACGAACTCGCCCGAGCGGACGTTGAGGTCCACGTTCTGCAAGGCGACCACCTTGTTGGCGTATTCGTGGTCGAGCTGCGTGACGCTGATTTTGGCGCGCTCCGCGCCGACGTGCGCCGGCTGGAGCAGGCGCAGGGAACTTCTCCATCGGCCAAGGAGGGCGCGCAGCATCGGCCACAATCTAGGCACGTAGGTACACGTGGGAAGGGGGCGCACGCAGGCCACCCCTGGAGGGCTCCCCCACTTGCTTGCCTGCCTTGTGCGTCGTCAGGGGCCCGGACGTCAGCGCCTGGGCGCCGCGCCGTCCTTGCCCCTCCCCCACAACGTAGTGACGTGAAGGGCGGCTGCTATTCGCGCCTGCCGGGCTGGCTTGGACGCGAGGGCATGTGGGAGCCCGTCGACCGAGACACCGCTGGTGATTCCAGCTCACGCCACGCCGCGTGCCCGTTCGGCGCGCTGGTGCGCCCGCGTCCGGAGTGTCAGCCAGGCGGCGCCGACGAGCAGCAACACGCCCACGCCCGTGAAGGCGCCGCCCACGCGCAGCGAGGCATGGCGGTCATCCCGGACGACCTCCAGCGGGGTGGTGCCGGGGTTGGCGAGGAACTGCCGCACCTGCGCCTCCACCCGCGTGGCCTCCGACTCCTCGGTGGCCCACTGGTAGAAGAGCGGGTACTCGCCGCTGGCCGTCACCAGCGTGGGGCGGAAGATGGGCACGCGGTTGCGGCGCGCGCTGCGGGTCCGCTCCACCTTGACGTCCTGGATGTCCGTCACCGCGAAGCTGGCCACCTCGTTCCGGGTGAGCCAACTGGTGTGGAACAGCAGACAGACACCGCCGGGCTGACAGCGCAGCTCGATGCGGGCCTTCGCGTTCAACAAGTAAGGACCCAGGACGAGGAAGGGAAGGGAGAGCAGCACACAGGCCACCGCGGCGATGCCCGTGGACCGGCTGCGGCGTGGCTCGTCATCGGAGTAGGAGGGCTGGGGCTCGCTCACATTCTTCCTCATAGACCCGGGCGGGCCGGGTGGGCAGCGGTTTCGTGCATGCACAGCGTTGACCGTGTCGTGTCCACGCTTGGGCCGCGTGCCGGGGCGTTCAACCATGAGGAGGCCGTATGAAGGCGGTGGCCGTCTTCCCCCGCGAACGCAAGGTGCGTGTCATCACCGACGCCCCCGAACCCCGCATCCAGTCGCCCATGCAGGTGAAGGTGCGGACGCGGGAAATCGGCGTGTGTGGCACGGACAAGGAAATCATCGAATTCATCTACGGCTCGCCGCCGCCCGGCTCGGACTACCTCATCCTGGGCCACGAGTGTCTGGGGGAGGTGGTGGAGGTGGGCGAGGCCGTGCGGGGTCTGCAGCGTGGAGACTGGGTGGTGCCCCGCGTGCGGCGCCCGTGTCCACACGCCACCTGCCCGCCCTGCCGGGAAGGGCATCCGGACTTCTGCATCACCGGTGACTACACGGAGCGCGGCATCAAGGAAGCCCACGGCTTCGGCTCCGAGTTCTTCGTGGAGGACGTGGCCTACCTGCACCGTGTCCCCGAGGAGCTGCGGAAGGTGGCCGTGCTCACCGAGCCGCTCACCATCGCCGAGAAATCCATTCGCCAGGTGGAGCGCTTCCGGGAACGGCTGCCGTGGAAGGCGGGCCCCGGGCGCGCGCTGGTGTTGGGCGCGGGGCCGGTGGGGCAGTTGGGCGCCATGGCGCTGATGCGCCGGGGCTACGCCACCACCATGTACTCGCGGACCCCCAAGCCGAACCCGAAGGCGGACGCGGTGGAGGCCCTGGGGGTGCCCTACCTCTCCTCGAAGGAGGTGCGGCCGGAGGAGGTGGTGCGCACCGTAGGGACCGCGGACGTCATCTACGAGGCCGCGGGCGTGGTGAAGGCCACGTTGGAGACGCTCAAGGCGCTGGGGCCCAATGGCGTCTGCGTGCTCACCGGTGTGCCGTCGAAGGAGGAGCCCCTCGAGGTGTCGCCCATCTTCAAACAGATGGTGTTGGGCAACCAGGTCCTGCTGGGCACGGTGAACGCGGCGGACGTCGACTTCGAGATGGCGCTGGAGGACCTGGCGCACATCCGCGCGCGTTGGCCCGGCGGGTTGGAGCGGCTCATCTGCGCGGAGCACTCGCCCGAGGATTTCTGTGACGTCGTCACCGGGAAGAAGTCCGGCGGCATCAAGGACGTCATCCGTTTCAGCTAACCCCCTTCGACGAGGAGTGATTCATGGCAACCGGGAGCAGCGGCGTCGGTGAGGCGGGGAAGTCGGTCGCCATCGAGAACCACGGCGTCATCGGGGACCTGCGGACCGTGGCGCTGGTGGGCAACGAGGGCACCATTGACTGGTTTTGCTTTCCGCACTTCGACAGTCCCAGCGTCTTCGCCGCGCTGCTGGACGCGGACCGGGGTGGCCACTGGCGCATCGCGCCCGCGCCGGACGGGGTGTTGAAGCGCCAGTTCTACTGGCCGGACACCAACGTGCTGGTGACGCGCTTCTACTCGCCGGATGGCGTGGGCGAGTTGGTCGACTTCATGCCCATGGCGGGCAAGAAGGGCGTGAAGCCCGAGCGCGAAATCCTCCGGCGCGTGCGGGTGGTGCGCGGCGAGATGACCTTCCACATGGAGTGCTTCCCGGCCTTCAACTACGCGCGGGACACGCACGAGACGAGAATCATCCCTCACGGCGCCACCTTCTCGTCGGAGACGCTCCAGCTCACGCTGTCGTCGTCCACGACGTTGAAGAAGGCGGAGCGGGGTGTCACCGCCAGCTTCACGCTGCACGAGAACCAATCCGCCGTGTTCTCCCTGCACGCGGGCGCGCGCACGTCGTGTGAGTCGGTGGTGCACAACCACGAGTCCTCGGAGGACCTCTTCCGCGAGACGGTGGAGTACTGGCGCCACTGGCTGTCGAAGTGCCAGTACACGGGGCGGTGGCGCGAGACGGTGCAGCGCTCGGCGCTGGCGCTCAAGCTGATGACCTTCGAGCCCACGGGCGCCATCGTCGCCGCGCCCACGTGCAGCCTGCCCGAGTCACCGGGTGGCACACGCAACTGGGACTACCGTTTCTGCTGGCTGCGCGACGCGGCCTTCACCGTGTATGCGTTCCTCCGCATCGGCTTCAAGGAGGAGGCGGCGGCCTTCATGCGTTGGGTGGAGGCGCGCTGCGCGGAGTACGACGAAGGGCCGCTGCCGCTGATGTTCGCCATTGATGGCAAGCGGGTGCCCGAGGAGCAGGAGCTGTTGCACCTGTCGGGGTACGACGGGGCGCGTCCGGTGCGGATTGGCAACGGCGCGGCGGACCAGCTCCAGCTCGACATCTATGGCGAGCTGATGGACTCGGTGTATCTGTCGAACAAGTACGCGGCGCCCATCTCGTATGACTTCTGGCGGCACCTGCGGCGGTTGGTGGATTGGGTGTGTGACAACTGGGAGCTGCCGGACGAGGGCATCTGGGAGGTGCGCGGCGGGCGGCAGCAGTTCGTGTACTCGAAGCTGATGTGTTGGGTGGCGGTGGACCGCGCCATCCGGCTGGCGGACAAGCGCAGCTTCCCGGCGGACCGGGCGCGCTGGCACAAGGTGCGGGACGCCATCTTCGAGGACATCATGGAGAAGGGCTGGGACCCGGAGCGCGGCGCGTTCGTCCAGTCCTATGGCAGCCACGCGTTGGACGCGGCGAACCTGCTGATGCCGCTGGTGTTCTTCCTGTCTCCGGTGGACCCGCGCATGCTCCAGACGCTGGATGTCATGCGCAGACCGCCGTCTCACGGTGGCCTCGCTTCGGACGGACTCGTGTTCCGTTACGACGTGGAGGCGACGCTGGATGGGATTGCCGGCAGCGAGGGCACCTTCAACCTCTGCAGCTTCTGGCTGGTGGAGGCGATGACCCGCGCGAGCGTGGCTCGGCCCGACCTGCTGGAGGAGGCTCGCCTCATCTTCGAGCGGATGCTGGGGTACGCCAACCACGTGGGCCTGTATGCGGAGCAGACAGGTATGTCCGGCGAGGCGCTGGGGAACTTCCCGCAGGCGCTGACGCACCTGGCACTCATCAGCGCCGCGTACAACCTGGACCGGACACTGGGACGGCGCGACTGAGCGGCGTCGCTCGGGCCACGGGGCGGCTGTCAGCGCCCCGTGGGCCTCCGGGCCTTTGCCCGAAGGTCTGGGCCGGGATGTCAGCGCCTCGTGGGCGTTCGGGCCTTTGCCCGAAGGTCTGGGCCGGGATGTCGGCGCCTCGTGGACCTTCGGGCCTTTGCCCGAAGGTCTGGGCCCGTGTGCGTCGCTTTCCGAGCCGTGGCGTCACCCACGTCAGGGTCAGCGTCCCTGGAGCCGGGTTCCCGCGCGCGTGAGCCACTCCGGCCGTTGGCTCCGTAGGGGCCTTGCCTGCTCACGCTGGACCTGCGTCCACTGACGCGGCTCCACGAGGAGGGCGCCGCCACTGCGCAGCGCGCTTTCCCACGCGAGCGAGGGGCGCCGCCGCAGCGGTTCGGTCTCCAGGGCCCTGGTCATCCCATCCACGGTGAGGGGCACGCCGCGCAGGTAGCGCGTGCCTTCCATGAAGGCGCCGCGCTGCTTCGACCACCACGTCTCCACGGCCTGGGCATCCACGTCGCCAGGAAGCACCTGGGGGCCGGGGAGCCACGCCTGGAGGTCCTCGGGTTCCGCGGGTTCGGCTTCCTCCTCCTCGGAGGCCTCTTCCTCGTCGTCGGGTGCCTCTACGAGGAAGGGAGGCGCCAAGGGAAGGCCGGTGATGGCGGCGAAGGCGTCCGCGGCCAGGGGGCCCAACGCTTCATCTCGCAGCAGCGGCAACACCGCCTCCGCCGCGGAGAGCCTGCCACTGAAGCCCACGGCCCAGATGACCTCCGCGAGCGTGGCTTTGTCTTTCATCCGCGCGATGAGGTCCGCGAGGTCCTTCGACTCACCTGCCACGGCGAGCGTCAGGAGCGCGGCGCGCGACGTGGAACTCCGGGCGCGTTCCCAGGCCTCACGCGAGCCCAGCAGCAACCCGGTCTCCAGCGCGGCGGTGCTCACGGCGGGTTCGGCATGGCTCAAGGCGCGTGAGAGCCGAGCGTCCCCGGCCTGGGTCCTGGGAAGGAAGAGAAGGGCGCGGAGCGCTTCGGCATGCAGCGCGGGGTCGGCCGCCCAGTCGAGCTTTTCGAGCACAGCGCTCGAGTCGAGATGTCGAAACCGCGCGACGCGAAGCAGCCCGGCCTGAATCACAGGTGGCAGCGTCGGCAGCTTCTTCAAGAGCAGGGCGTGCAGGTCCGCCCGGTCGAGCAGCTCCAGCGCGCGGAAGATGCCGGGCCCCGCGTCCTCGGGTGCTTCTTCCAGTCGCTGAAACACGGGCTCGCGAAAGTCGGCGTCCTCGGCGGAGAGCAGGGCCCATGTCGCGGCGGCCACGCGAGAGGGTTCCTCGGAAGCCAGCGAGGGCAGCAGCAAGCGGGTGGCGACGGCGCTGCTCCCGAGCACGAGCGCATCCAGGTGTGCCCGCAGGCGCCCTTCATCGCTCTGGGTCACCGAGGCCAGGGTGAGCGCTGGGCTCCAGAGGGCGTGTTCCCACTGCGTCCACAGGAACTCGGCTTCCTCGAGGTGGCGCTCCAGAAGCTCCCAACGAACGGTGGGACGGCGTGACGACAAGGGCTTCACAGCTCTTTTTCACAGACGAGGCACTTGGCCTTCGTGTCGTCCTTGCCGAGCGCGATGACGGGCCCCTGGAGCAGCGGCGCCGGCGGGGTGTTCTTGTCGTTGTGAAGCATGAGGTCGAAGGTCCGAGCCACGCTCTTGCCCTCGAACTTCACGTCGAAGGAGTAGTTGACGAACTCGGCCTTGCCCTTCGTCTTGCCGGAGACGACGCCGCCACCCGCGGAGCCCGCTTCATCACCGGTGCTCATGCTGAAGTTCGAGTCCTCGACGCAGACCGGCTTGCCGTCCACCGACACCTTCTTCGTGCCCTTCGCCGTGTCCGACGACATGGCGACGTTGGGGTAGGGGATGGGCACGGGGCCGGCGGGGCTGGGTGTCTGGCAGACGTCCGGGAAGGCGATGCTCGTGCCTCCGGTGTCTTTGTGAACCACGGACAGCTTGTTGACACCGACGGTCGCGCTCATGGCGGGTGGCTCCTCGGCCTGGGAGTGTATCGCTCCTGTCGCTGTGACACGAGCCAGAGGGTGGTGGCCCGTTGTATCGCGCCGTGGAAGACTGGCGCTCCGGTGTAGGAGGTCGTGGCACGCATGCTCGGATGGGTCCAGGCGGTGGGAATGGCGTCGTCGTTGGGGGCGCTGGTACCTGCCTCGGCGGCGTTCCGGGCGGGGATGTCGTGGCCCTCGGCGGCGCCGGACTTCGAGGTCTTCCTGAAGGGCGACGAGGCCCCGAGCTCCGTCACCGTGCATGCGGCGGGAGAAGCCACGCTGGGGTTCTCGGGTGTGGGCCGGCTGGTGGCGCTGTTGGCGGAAGCGCTGGTGGACCTGGGGACGCGGGTGGACGTCAAAGCCCTGGGGCCCGATGTGGGGCTCTACCTGGTGCTCCCCGACCCGGAAGCACGGGGTTTCACGACGGGGAAGGACCCTTACGAGGAGGATCCGGACGACGCCCGCGAGCGCATCGCGCTGTTGGTGGACCGGTTGGTGAAGGGGACGTGGCAGGCGTTGGGATGGCCCGCGTGGAAGGGACCGGTGCGTGCGTTCCCCACGGGGAACGTGGCCTTCGCCCAGGCGCTGGCGGCGTCGGGCGAGGACCTGCGGAACTCCAAGGTGGAGCGCGCGCTCTTCTGCGCGGTGGACAGCTTCATCTCGAACGAGACCCTGACGTTGCTGCACCAGCAGCAGCGGTTGAAGACACCAGGGAGACCCACGGGGTTGATGGCGGGGGAGGCCGCGGTGGCCATGCTGCTATCGCGCGAGGAACCCGAGGAGTCCTCCATGGCCGTCGTGCGGGTGGCGCAGGGGCGAGACGCGGCGCCGCTGGACGGCGAGCAGCCACCGGATGGGCAAGAGTTGGCCCGGCAGGTCCTCGCGGCGTTGGGGCCTTCGGGGCAAGACGTGCCCGCGCCGCTGATGGTGTCGGACCACGACGGGCAATACGCGCGAGCCTTCGAGTGGGGGATGCTCCAGGTCCGTCTGAGGGAGACGGACGCCCGCTTCGAGCGAGGCGAGGTGTGGATGCCGGCCAAGAGCTTCGGGCACACGGGCGTGGCCTCGGGAGCGGTGGCCACGGCGTTGGTCTACCGGGCCCTGGTGCGAGGTTACGCGCCGACGCCATCCGTGTTGGTGCTCTCCTCCGCGGAAGCAGGGGAGCGCGCCGTGATTCACCTCACAGCTCCAAGCCGTTCCAACCCTCGGCTTCGTAGACCTTGAAGCCGGTGAGTCCCGCCTGAACGAAGGTGGCGTGCACGTCCTCACGGATGAGGATGAGTCGCCGCTCCATGGTGCAGCGGAACATCTTCGCCTGCGGGGAAATGGCGTCGTACTTCAAGGCCAGCTTCTTCACGCGGCCAATCTGGTCCTTCTCCAACGCATCCATCCGATAGACCGAACGCTCCATGTCGATGGCGTCTTCCGCGCCCTGCAGGTTGAGGAATGCGTAGTCGGGGCCCACGACAGTGCCCTGGTGGTCCTTGACGATGACAGGCAGCCACTCCGCGTTGGAGACGCTCAGTGACTCGATGAGCTTACGCGCGCGTCCCGAGACGAGCAGGTCACTCATCAAATTCGGCTGGAAGTCATAGAGGTTCCGGTCGTCTGGGTAGTTTGGGGAGAAGGAGACGTCGCCCCCGACAGGAAACTGGCTGATGAGGCTGATGCCTTCATCGAACTTCCATTCAGTGGGGCTCCCACGCGGGTAGGCATCAATGAACCCGGCCTCTTCGGCCATGACTTTGAAGACGAAGTATTTCACGGACGAGTCCCATGCTGAATGAGACGCCAAACCCGCCTTGGTTGGCTGTTCATCATGGCTCCTCGGAGCCCTCGTCCTCCTCTTCAAGCCAGCGCAGGAATCGCATGGCACCGACCAACGCGAGCACCGGCTCCCCTTCTTCATCCGTGAAGCGGATGGCGTCCTGTTCGTCGGTCATGCTGACCTGGACGCAGTACATGGCCATGTCTTTGCCCGGGCGGACCAGGTCCTTCATCAAGGCATTGATGACGCGTGGATGCGCCTCCAGCACTTCCGTGTAGACCTCGTCCAAGGGAACCAGCACCCCACGGACGCCCTCACGTGCGGTGACGAAGCACGGAGACTGCTCCTCGAGGACCCGAGCAACGATGTCAGCGGGCTGCTCTTCCAGGCAATTGGCTTCGAACATGATGGGTCAGAGCTCAAGTCCGTTCCAGCCTTCGGCTTCGTAGACCCTGAGGCCGGTCAGGCCCGCTTGCTCGAAGGCAGCGTGGATGTCTTCACGGATGAGGATGAGGCGGCGCTCCTTCGTGCAACGGAACATCTTCGCGTTGGGATTGATGGCGCTCGTGTTCAGAGCCAATTCGTCGATTTGACCGATCTGGTCCTTCTCGAGGGAATCCATCTCGTACTGCGAGCGCTCCATGTCGATGGCGTCTTCAGCACCCTGCAGGTTGAGGAATGCATAGTCAGGGCCAACGACATTGCCTTTGTGATCCTTGACCACGACAGGAAGCCATTCAGCATTGGCCACTTCCAGTGACTCGATAAGTTTGCGCGCTCGGCCAGAGACGAGCAAATCGCTCATGAGATTGGGCTGGAAGTCGTAGAGGTTCCGGTCATCCGGGTAGTTGTCTGAGAAGGAAACCTCTCCGCCCGCGGGAAATTCTTTGGCGAGACTGATGCCCTCATCGAATTTCCACTCCGCGGGGCTTCCACGAGGGTAGCTATCAATAAAGCCAGCTTCCTCTGCCATGACCTTGATGACGAAGTATTTCATCTTGTATTCTTTCTAATTAATAAAGAGAGCCCCATTCGTAGCGGCTCTTGGCTTTTTTGCCTTTTGGAACATATCTAACGAATGGATGTTTGTATTCTTTTCCAGATGTGACGGATGCGACAACTGCACGGCTTAGTGCAACGAGTAGCTTCCAGTACTTGTTCTCCAAGCTGTGTAGCTGATCAAAAACATCCGCGACCAGTGCCTTGTGGTCTTTTTGATCGTCAATTTGTTTTTGGAGCTTCTTGGCGATGGCCTTCATGTCCCGCATCACCTGCTGCGTGTAGGTGGGATGGTCACCAGGGTGCTGTAGGAGCGCATGGACTGGCACGGCCCAGGCTTGGTCCGGCAACATGATGATGTTGTGGCCGTGGTTCAGGTTGTAGTCGGACTGGAGGATGAGGCGGAGCTGCCGGTACGTGAAGGCCGGCCCGTCCTTCAGCTCGTAATAGAACGCCGAGCCCGGCAGGATGTGGTGCGCCTCCCATGCGTACGGGTACTTCTGGAGCGCGGGCTTCTTGTCCTTGTCCTTGGCCTTCGGATTGAAGTTCTCCGGGGGCCCGCCCGGGAACTCGGCGGCCTGCTTCACCAAGTCCCGGATTTCATCCAGATACGAGTGGTCGAAGACGCGGTACACGTCGCGGCCGTCCAGGGACGCGATGTAGTCAGAGCCGTTCTGCGCGTAGTCGCTGTCCTTGCCGAGCACCCCCCGAGGCGGCGCGCTGTCATCCACGTGGTCGGCGTCATCCGCCGCGGCGTCCGTGGGCTTCGGCTTCTTCTTCTTCGCCGCCTTGGCCGCCGTGTACTTCCGGTCGCGGCTCCGCTCGAAGATGCCCAGGAGCCGTTGTGCCAGCTCGGTGTTCATTTCGCTCGCACTGAGGTTGCTCATGCGCGTACCCACCTCTCACGTCGTATGGTGCCCCAACACCCGGTTCCAGGATACGCTCTCCCGCACCTTCATGGCCCGCCTCATTTCCCTCCGTGCAGACGCTGCTGGCTCCCTGGGGGAGAGGCTGAGCCGGTTCGATCCGGGCGCGGACCGCTCCAGCATTCTCGCGCGGTTGGACGCCATCACGCTCGACCTGCACCTCATCGCCGTGGCCACGCTGCTGGTGGACGGCAATCCGCAGGGCTTCTTTCTCAACCTCTGCCGGATGGCGGAGAACGGCCGCCGGGTGCAGCGCCTCCTCACGGACCGCGGACTGGCACCTCCTCCCGCTCGGCGAAACACTCCGCTGCTGGGCGCGCTCGCCGCGGGCCACTTCTCCCTCGCGGAAGCCGTGGCAGCCAGCTCCGCCACGCAGTGGCAGCAAGGCGCTGAGTACGAAGACGAATTCCTCTGGGCCTCCGCGCTCCAGCACCTCACGCGCACACCGGTCGCCACATTGGAACCCATCCT
The DNA here is from genome assembly GCF_000280925.3 of Myxococcus hansupus. Taxonomy (NCBI): domain Bacteria; kingdom Pseudomonadati; phylum Myxococcota; class Myxococcia; order Myxococcales; family Myxococcaceae; genus Pseudomyxococcus; species Pseudomyxococcus hansupus. The sequence goes on along the minus strand of NZ_CP012109.1, from coordinate 8,582,762 downwards.
CGTCCCGCTGGAGAAGGTGGGACAGGACGCCTACGCCAGCCGCGTCACCATGGCCCGGGCCCTGGTGTCCAAGGACGCGAAGTCGTTCGCCGAAGCCTTCGCCACCGCGTGCCAGGACTACGGCATCGACATCGAGAAGCGCGCCCGTTCGGTGGCCACGCCCGTGACGTCCTTCGCGCCGCATCGCTTCCTCTGGCTCGAAGGACTCGCCCTCCTGCGTCTCTCCGAGCGCGCGGGCATCGCGCCCGAAGACACTGGCTTCAACTACTGCCCACCGCTGGCCCGTGTCCCCATGACGGTGACGTACAGCGGCGACTGGGCCATCGATACGATGCCGACGAAGTAACCCCCGTCAGTCCGCCTCGACGGATTGCCCCGGCTCCAGCTTCTCCGAGCCCTCGCACGTCACCTGGATGGAGCGCAGCTCCGTGGGCTCGTGCCGCAACGCGAAGGTGCCACGCCACACGAGGAACATCTTCATCGCGTCCGTGTCCAGCACGACCGTGTCCAGCCGCAGCGGGCCGTCCACGTCCTCCAGGCCCTGGGCCCTGGGCGCGAGGACCTCCGGAGACGGCAGCGCGGGCAGCTTGAACGTCAGCGGCGCACCCGGCGCGACGTGCTTCAGCAGTACAGGTTCGCCACCCCGCAGGTAGCCCGCGACGAGCTGGTCCCGCGGCGCTCCATTGAGGAAGCGCCGGTCGAAGTCCTTCGGCAGCAGCGGGCTGCGAGACTTCCTCCACGCGTCATCGTAGGTGCCCGCGAAGGCGGCGCGGGGCTGCCAGTGCGGTTCGATGAACCCGAAGCCCGTGGGGGCCGGACGCTGGCCCCAGGACTTCAGCGGCTCGGTGGGCGACTCCACGTTCGGCAGCCGAAGCCCTTCCTCGAACCGGCTGCCCTTCTCACGAAAGCCCGTGCCCAGCGGGTTGCGAGGCTCGAAGGCGTTGCCGTCCTTCCCGCCGAAGGCGCGCTCGTAGCGCAGGGGAATCCGCTCGAAGGGCAAAGGCTGCGTCATCCCGATGCCGCCCATGCTCTTGAACCACGTGCGGTCCCCCAGCACGCGGACTTGCTTGTGCACCGGCCCGACATGCAGCTCCGCCAGCAGCTCGCGAGTCCCCGCCGAGGGCGCATGCGCATGTCCCACCAGCACCACATCCGTGGCGGCCTTGAAGAAGGCGCCCTCGGGCTCCAGGCGGAGGCTGGCCGCGTCCCCGCCGTCCCAGCGCTCACCCCCGGTCAGCAGTGGTGCCTGCTCGGCGGACAACACGGGCGCGCCCCGAGGCCGCAGGTCGAACGTGGCCTTCAGCACGGGGACGAACAAGGGCCGCAGCGCCTCGTCGGTGAGGAACAGGGGCTCGAAGGTGAAGGGCGTGAGGTTCGAGGTGGACGGGTGCCCCATGAGACACGTTTATCAGCCCCCACCCATCCGCGACAAAGTCACCGGAGCCGCGCTGTCAGCCCGCGCGCCAGGCTCCGTCCGGGCCGTGCCCTCACACAAGGACACGGCCATGGGAGACCCACGCAATCCGAAGCGGGCGCACGAGCGCTGGAACCTGGAGCGCCTCCGCGTCAACGAGGAGGAGGTGCGCGCCCTGGCGCCGTGGGTGACGGTGTCTGGCGGTTGGGCCTGGCATTTCATGGCCCCGCCGCATGAGGAACTGAAGCGCTTCCACGACCACAAGGACGTGGACCTCTTCGTCGAGCCCTCGCGCTTCCCGGAGCTGATTCCCGTGCTCACCGCCCGGGGGTATCACCGCATCTGGACGCGCTTCGACGCCACCTCCACGCACTTCTACCGCTACGCGCGGCACGACGCGGGCGGCAAGGTCCTGCTGGACGTCTTCGTCCGGCGCGTGCCCTCCGTGGACGCGGGTGGGATTCGCGTGGTGGACCCCGCGGTGCTGCTGACCTTCTACGGAGACATCCACAGCACGGATGACTGCGTGTCGGTGCTGGCGGCGCGCCGGTTGCTCGCGGGAGGCCACAGCCCCATCGGTCGGGCGGAGCTCGTCACGCCGGCCTGTTGAAACAAAGCCCCGTGGGCGCGGAAGCACCTGTCTGCGCCCACGGGCTCACCGTTACTGCACGGTGAAGAGGTGGTTGCTTCCGAAGTTCGAATCCCAGGCCTGACAGCCCCAGCGGTTCGTGTTCTCGAACCAGACGGCCAGGGTCCCCCGCGTGTGGAGTGGAATGGCCGGCGCGGGTGGGTTGGGCGTGGAGGAGAACCCCGCCACCCAGAAGGACTGCACCGGGCCACCGTTGAACTGGTAGTAGCCGGTGAGGGTCCAACCGGGGGTGGAGGCGTTGAGGTTGCCTCGGCACTGCGTCAGCCGGTCCACGTTGAAGTGGACGGCGGCGGTGGCGCCAAAGGGCAGCGGGTGAGGGGTCGCGAACACATTCCAGCCCTGTGAGGGGGACTGGAAGGTGATGCTCGCGGAGGGCTGCGAGGCGGCGGCCGTCGCGACGAGCAGCAGGGCCACGAGGGAACATCGGGGGGAATGACGCATCAAGGCGAAGCTCCGGGTCAAGAGGGGTACGGCAGGGCGGATACGCACGCCAAGGCGGTCACCGGCTGTGACGGTCCGCGCGTGGATCCGCGCCGGTTTGTCCCGCTCAATCCCCAGAGTCCTCTACAGTCAGGTCTCTCTCTCCTTACGCCCCGCGCCATGGCCGACTTTCTTCCTCGCTTCTACCGACTCGCCGTCCGCGTGGACGCCCACTACGACGCGCTGAGCCGCAAGCTTCGCCAGAAGCTCGGAATCGCGCCGCCGCTGCGCATCCTTCCCTACCGGGGCTATGGCACCCCCGAGCGCGCCGTCATCAAGGCCCGCGTGCTGGAGGACCGGCACGTGCGCCCACCGCAGCAGCGCTACACGTTGGTGGGCAGCGCGGTGGCTTCCTACAAGCGCTACATGACGCGCGAGGTCCCCGGCGCGCACGTCGCGGTGCGCTGGGGTGACAAGCGCTGGGAAGGCACCACCGACGAGGAGGGCTTCCTGGAGCTGTGGGTGCCACCGCCGGACGGGGTGCGCTCGGGCTGGCACATGGTGGAGCTGGAGCTGCTCTCGCCAGACCCGGAGGGTGTGCAGCGCGTGGCCGCGCCGGTGCGCATGGCTGGGCCCGGGGCGGAGTTCGGCGTCATCAGCGACATCGACGACACCGTCATCGTCACGGGCGTCACGGACCTGCTCAAGCGCGCCTGGGCGCTCTTCCTCACCGAGCACCGCGTGCGGCTGCCCTTCCCGGGCGTGGACGCCTTCTACGCGGCGCTCCAGCACGGCCGCGGCGCCAACGCGGACAACCCCATCTTCTACGTGTCCAGCAGCCCGTGGAACCTCTACGAGCACCTGGACGAGTTCCTCTCCCTGCACCACATCCCCACCGGCCCGCTGCTGCTGCGCGACTGGGGCTTGTCCAGCACGGGCTTCGCGCCCGGCGGAGGCCATGGCCACAAGCTGGAGAAGATTCGCGCGGTGCTCGGCACGCTGTCGCACCTGCCCTTCATCCTGATTGGAGACAGCGGGCAGGAGGACGCGGAGCACTACCGCACCATCGTCCGCGAGTTCCCCGGACGCGTCCTCTGCGTCTACATCCGCAACGTGCCCGGTCGCGAGCGGCGGTCCCAGGAGATGGAGCGCATCGCGGAGGACATCCGCGCGGCGGGCAGCCAGATGCTCGCCGTGGACGACACCACGGAGGCGGCCCGGCACGCGGCGCGTGAGGGCTGGATTCAGTGGCGCGAGGTCCGTGAGGTGGAGGCCCACCGGCGCGAGGACGCCGAGCGCTGAGCACGGCGCCGCGTGGCCCTCGCCCGAGCGGCCAGGCTGACGGCGCCGGGCCCCGGTTTCGGAGGGGCGGGAGGGCGTAGTACGGTCCGCGAATCAAGACTCACTCCAAGTGTCTGAATCACGGAAGAGACCTCCTGCTCATGAGATATCGCGCGATTCCGCTCACGGCGCTTTGCCTGACGTCCCTGGCCTGCCAACAGAACCCGGAGAAGGCAGCCAGCGGAACCCGTGAGGAAGCGCCGGCGCGCGCCGCCACGAAGGCCGCGCCGGCGAATCCCCTGGCGCGGGCGGAGCCCAACGGGAAGCTCGTCTCGCACACACTGTTCGACGACAAGTTCGCGGAGATGGCGAGCCTGCCCCTGCCGGACAACTGGATTCTCAACAACGGCAAGGCCTTCATGAGCGGGCCAGGGAACGTGAATGTCTACATGTTCCCGCTGCGGACGTTCATGTCCTCGAAAGACCCGATGATGCAGGCGGTGGTCCGCCGCTCGGGCGGAACGATGCGTGCCTTCACCTCCATGGAGGACGTCGTCCAGCAGGACCTGGTCCCCATCGCGGAGAAGGAGGGCTCCCGGCTGGTGAAGCAGTACGACGCGCCGAAAATCGCGACGGCCAACAAGGGCTTCTCGGACCTGCTCTACAAAGTGGGCCCCATGGACCAGCGCTTCCACGCGCGGGTGACGGAGTGGGTGGACACGCAGGGCGTCAACTACCTCATCGTGGTCAGCCTGACGGTGTCGAAGGTCATGAACATGGTGACGTGGAACTATTACTGCCACGCGCTCGAGGCGCCCCCGGAGCGGTACGAGGAGGCCAAGAAAATCCTCATCAACGCCCTGGAGAACACCCGCTACAACCCCCAATACGTCCAGGCCTACAACCAGGCGGAGATGGCGCGGGAGCGCGAAAGCTGGGCGGCCCACAACGAGCGCATGAAGGCCAACAAGGCCGCGTTCGAGGCCCAGCAGAAGTCCTTCCGCGAGAAGAACGACGCCATCAACCAGGCCATCGCCGCGAACTACGCCCAGGGGAACGAGGCGTCGGACCGCAACCACAACCGCTTCTTGAACTACATCAAGGACGAGGAGACGGTTCGCAATCCCAAGGATGGGACGCGCCATCAGGTCCAGACGGGCGGCAACCAATATTGGCTGAATGGCCAGGGCACGGGGACCTACGTGCCTTCGAACAACCCGAACTACGACCCGAACCGGGACCCCACCCTCAACCACCAGCAATGGCAGGAGGCCCACATCGAGGACTAAGTGTGTCTCACGTCTCTCACTGTGAAAACATGTTGTGACTTGAGTCGCACGCGGAGTCCGTGGCAATGCCTGTCATCCGGGCATCTCCGTGCCCGTTTCGAGAAGGGTGTGACGCATGCAAGGCAAGCTGACGCAGTCTTTGGGTTGGGTGTTCTCCGCGATGCTCCTGGCCGCGTGCGGTCCGACGGAAACGGCGGAGGCCGTGGATGTCCCGGAGCTGGCCGAGCGTGAGCAGGGGGTGCTGTATCCGCCGCCGCTGCCGCCCAGCGGCAACATCGTGCACAGCACGGCGTTCATGGGGCCGCTGAACATGGGCGGCTCGGTGCAGACGCAGTTCACCACCCAGCCGCAATACCTCTCCTTCGCCTTCACCGCGGCGGCGGGCGCGCAGGTGAAGCTGGAGGTGACGCACCTGGGCAGCAGCATGTACCTGGACACGGGCCTGTTCGTGTATGGCCCCAAGAACGCCAGCGGCAGCTACGGCACCACGGTGGTGGCGCAGGACGACGACGCGGGCTACGGCCAGTTGAGCAAGATTGCGTCGCTGGCCCTGCCCCAGGGCGGCGAGTACCTGGCGGTGGTGTCCACGGGCACCGGCGTGGGCAAGCGCTTCCGGCTCCAGTTGGACTGCCTCAACGGCAACTGTGTGGACCCGGCGCTCTTCGCCACGTGTGATTTGGACGTGGCCACGCGCATCGAGGTCTGCGTGCAGGCGCTGGTGGAAGAGGTGGACCCGGTGCTGGGCCGGCCCTACACGGCCGCCGAGGCCTACGCCGCCTGCACCGACGCGACGGACGCCTACCACGCATACATGGAGAACTGCTCACCGGTGGCCCAGAAGCCCTGGTGCGCGAACGGCCTGTCCAGCTTCACGCAGCAGATGTGGCCGGTGTGCCAGGACTTCTATTTCGCCTACTACGGCCTGGGCCGACTGCCGCTGGGCGACCTGCCGCTGAGCGGCACCCTGCACGCGGCGCTGGCGGCGGGCAACGGACACTGCAAGGAGGGTGAGAACTGGTGCGACGGCCTGCTCGCCACGTACACCGTGCCGGGCGTTGGCAGCATGCCGCAGACGCTCTTCCGGGTGGCGGACGCGGTGCTGTACGAGGCGCTGGGCGAGGCGGCGGACCACTTCCGGTTCGAGCGCATGCCGGACCTGACCTACGCGCAGTTGAGCGAGTATGCGTATGCCGGCCGCTGGTTCCCGGAGCTGCTCCAGGCCCTGCCGGCGGACCTGGGCAACGGCACCGAGACGCCGCTGGTGGCCCACTATCACGCCAGCTATCCGGTGGCCCCGGGCGCCAAGGACTACCACCACCTCTACGTGGTGCTGTTCCCGCAGTCGCACAAGGTGGCGGCCTTCCAGATCATCCAGCACGAAATCTGAGGCCCTCCGTGCCGGTGCCGCCAGGACGGGGCACCGGCGCGGTGTGTCTCAGGGCAGCGGGCGGCCCACCTGGAGCTGGGCCATGCGTTGGGCGCGCTCCATCATCTCGCCCTGGGCCCAGCGCTTCTCCTCGCCCGCGCGCGGCTGCCGGCGGCGCCACGAGCCATCCGCCGTCAGCTCCCACGAGGAGGTGTTGTCGGCCATGCAGCGCTCCAGCGAGTCCTTCACCTGGGCGGCCAGCGTGGGGTCCTCCACGGGCGCGAGGATTTCCACGCGGTGGTCCAGGTTGCGCGGCATCAGGTCCGCCGAGCCGATGTAGCAACGCAGTTCGGGGCCCCGCTCGAAGATGTAGATGCGCGAGTGCTCCAGGAAGCGGCCCAGCACGGACACCACGCGGATGTTCTCCGACACGCCGGGGACACCCGGGCGCAGGCAGCAGATGCCGCGCACGTTCAGCTCCACCTTCACGCCCTTGCGGGACGCGTCGTAGAGCGCGTGGATGATGCCGGGGTCCACCAGCGCGTTCATCTTCATCTGGATGCGCGAGGGGCGCTCGGCGGTGTGCGCGGCGACGGTGCGCTTGATTTCCTCCAGCAGCCCCTGGCGCATGGTGAGCGGCGCCACCAGCAGCTTGCGGAAGGACTTGGGCCGGCCAAAGCCCGTGAGGTAGTTGAAGACGTCCGCCACGTCCGCGCCAATGTCCGGGTCCGTGGTGAACAGGCCCATGTCCGTGTAGAGGCGCGCCGTCTTCGGGTTGTAGTTGCCCGTGCCGATGTGGACGTAGTGGCGCACCTTGTCGCCCTCGCGCCGCACGATGAGGATGGCCTTGGCGTGCGTCTTGAGGGACGGGATGCCGTAGACGACGTGGACGCCCGCCTCTTCCAGCGCGTTGGCCCAGCGGATGTTGGTGCGCTCGTCGAAGCGCGCCTTCAGCTCCACCATGCACACGGCCTGCTTGCCGCGTTCGGTGGCGGTGATGAGCGCGGGAACCAGGGGTGAACTGTCCGACGTGCGGTACACCGTCTGCTTGATGGCGAGCACGTCCGGGTCCGCCACGGCCTCGGTGACGAAGCGCTCCACGGAGGTGGCGAAGGACTCGTAGGGGTGGTGGACCAGCAGGTCACCCCGGCGCATGGATGACATCACCGTGCCGCCGTCCTGCGCGTCCACGTCCGTGCGCAGGCGGACCTGGGTGACAGGGGTCCACGGCGGGTCCTTCAGCTCCGGGAAGCCCGGACCGAAAGCGATGGACTGCAAGTCATTGAGGCCCACCAGGCCGTGCTCCTCGTAGACCTGGCGTGCCTCCAGTCCCAGCGCCTCCACCAGCGGCTCGAGCAGCTTGGGACTCATGCCCGCCTGGACTTCCATGCGGATGACGTCCCCGAAGCGGCGCTCGCGCAGCTCTGTCTCCACGGCCTTGAGCAGGTCCTCCGCGTCCTCGGACACCGTGAAGTCCGCGTCGCGGGTGACGCGGAAGGTGCCCCAGCTCAGCACCTCCATGCCGGGGAACAGGTCCCCCAGGTGCTGGGCGATGACCTCCTCCAGGGGCACGAAGACGTTTCCCTTGAGGGGCAGGAAGCGCGGCAGCAGCTCCTTGGGCACCTTCACCCGGGCCACGCTCTCCTCGTCCGCGTCCGGGTCCCTCAGGAGAATCGCGAGGCTCAGCGACAGGTTGGAGATGTAGGGAAAGTGCCGCCCCAGGCCGATGGCCAGCGGGGTGAGGACGGGGAATATCTGGTCCTTGAAGCGCTGGTCCACCTGGGCGCGCTGCTCGGCGTCCAGGTCCTTGGCGGAGAGGATGCGCAGGCCCTTCTCCGCGAGCGCGGGGCGGAGGACCTTCTCGAAGGCGTCGCCATGGCGCCGGGTCTGCTCGAGGATGCCGTCGTGCAGCTTGTCCAGCGTGTCACTGGGAGAGGCCCCGTCGGGGACCAGCCGCGCCACGCCGCTGCGAATCTGCTCGTGCAGGCGCGCGACGCGAATCATGAAGAACTCGTCCAGGTTGCGCGCGTAGATGGAGATGAACTTCAGGCGCTCCAGCAGCGGCAGCTCCGGAGACTCGGCGAGCTGCAGGACGCGGTCATTGAAGGCCATCCAGGAGATCTCTCGATTGAAGAAGAGCTCCGTGTCCTTCGACTCCGGGCCCGCCGGGAGGGCGTCCCGGTTCGAGGGCTTCTGGGTGACGCCGCGACTGCCGCCGCCGCGTTTCGGCATGGTGACTTGACTCCTCGTTGACTCCCCGGGGTGGGGATGTAGCAGGACGTCCCCCCTCTCATTGTAAACTCGCGTGTTACCTGGGCGAGGGAGCGGTCAGGCGATGTAAGCCTTCCTGGGTGGGCAGGCAGGAAGAAAGGGCGGAAGGCGTGGACTTTGTTGCATCCGCGATATGAGGACTGCATGTCAGGCGACGTGAGCGCGACGGAGACGAACCCCCAGGCGGATGCGGCCAGTGGCCTGTTCACGGCCTTCCAGAAGGAAGGCAAGGTCCCTCGGGGCCGTTGGGCGGGCGCGCTGCTGGCGGCCCTGGTCCCGGTGGTGCTGGGTGTGGGCCTCTGGAGCATCGCCAAGGGCGAGGAGAAGACGTTCCGCATCGTCACGCCCAGTGGCTTCAAGTCCATGCGGGGCGGGATGACGACGGACCAGGTCCGCGCCGTGCTCGGCCGGCCCATCACCCTGGAGCGGGAGGCGAGCGGCGCGGAGTGCTACCGCTACGGCACGCCCAACCTGGTGAACCCCCAGTTCCTCATCTATTCGGTGTGTTACGAGGATGGGAAGCTGCGGGACGTGAAGACGCTGAAGTACTCGGCCTGGAACGTGGACCCCGCCACGGGGACGTACGATGCGCCGGGTGAGGAGCCCGCGGCTCCGGCGCCCGTGCCGGCTCAGGAAGGCTGAGCGCGGTCTTCGTGCTGAAACCGTGAGGGAACGATGCGTGGTGGCCCGTGAGGCGCGGGTGCCACGCTCCCTTCGTTCAATGGAACGGAGGTCGCACGATGCGGCGGTTCTTTCAGGGGCTCACGGTGATGTTCGCGGTGGTCGGGCTTTCTTCCGCGCAGGCGTCTGACGATGTCTTCGGACACGCCGAGCCCAGTGAGGAGGCCTTGCGCTGCCTGAGCGAGGACCTGCCCGTGGCGGTGAAGGTCGACTACTACTATCCCGTCACCCTTTGCGGCGCGTTCTCCCGCAGCACCTTCTATTTGAGCGTGGGTCGGAGCGGTGCGGAGATCTCAGGTCGAGGGAACGACTTTGATGACCCGTTCAAACTCAGTCCTCGAAAGCTGTCCCGGGCCGAAGGCGAGGACCTCCTTGGTCGTTTGACGAGCGCGATGCTTCGCGGCGAGAGCCAGATGTCGTGTCACAAGGGTTCCGTGCCCTACTACAAGACTGTCGTCGAATGGGCCTGTGGCGCCGTCGAGACGAAGCGCGGCATCGTCGAGTTCACAGCGCCCATGTGCTCCTCGCATGAAGGTCTCGGTACGGATGAGTTGGGCACCTACGCACGTGCCATCGGAATCCGCGACATCGTGGTGAAGGCACTTCGGCAGGCGCATCGCTGATGCGCGGGAGTGCCTCATCGAGGCACTTCGCCATCAGAGGATGCCTCTCAGTGGAACGACCGACAGCCAGAGCCCGCGGCGCCGGCGCATGTGCCCGCTCAGGAAGGCTGAGGTCGGCTTTCGTGCGGTAACCGTGAGGGAACGATGCGTGGTGGCTCGCGAGGAGAGGGTGCCACGCTCCCTTCGTTCAATGGAACGGAGGTCGCACGATGCGGCGGTTCTTTCAGGGGCTCACGGTGGTGTTCGCGGTGGTGGGGATTTCCGCCGCGCAGGCGGAATCTGTCGGAGGCGTCTTCGAGTACGAGGAGCCCAGCGAAAAGCTCTTGCGCTGCCTGAGCGAGGACCTGCCCGTGGCGGTGAAGGTCGACTATCTCGTCAGCGATTGCAACGGGGGCTCCAAGAGCACCTTCTATCTGAAGGTGACACAACGCGGCGCGGAGGTCTCAGGTCGAGGGAATGACCAGTTTGAACCGGCCCAACTCAGTCCCAGGAAGCTGTCCCGGGCTGAAGGTGATCGCATCCTCCATGCTTTGACGAGCGCGATGCTTCGCGGCGAAACCGACTTGTCCTGCTCGGGCAAATCGGCCAACTACATCACCATCGTCGAGTGGGCCTGTGGCGCCGTCGAGACGAAGCGCGGCGTCGTCGAGTTCACAGCGCCCATATGCACTTTGCTCGATGGTTATGGCACGGATGCGATGGGCAGCTACGCCCGAGCCATTGGAGTTCGTGATGTCGTGGTGAAGGCGCTCCGGCAGGCGCATCGCTGATTCGCTGAAGGTCCGGTGCGTACGCTCGGGAGTGCTTCATCGAGGCACTTCGCCATCAGAGGACGCCTCTCATTGGAGCGACCGACAGCCAGCGCACGCGGCGCCGGCGTACGTGTCCGATCAGGAAGGCTGAGTCCGGCTTTCGTGCTGAAATCGTGAGGGAACGATGCGTGGTGGCCCGCGAGGCGCGGGTGCCACGCTCCCTTCGTTCAATAGAACGGAGGGAGCACGATGCAGCGGTTCTTTCAGGGGCTCACGGTGGTGTTCGCGGTGGTGGGGCTTTCTTCCGCGCAGGCGAGATCTGTCGGAGGCCTCGTCGGAGGCGCCGTCGGATACGCGGCGCCCAGCGAGGAGATCCTACGCTGCCTGAGCGAGGACCTGCCCGTGGCGGTGAAGGTCGACTACTCCGTGATGACGCACCCCATGGTGACCATGAGCACCTTCTATTTGAAGGTGGGTCTGAGCGGTGCGACGGTTTCAGGTCGATCGTATAGCGGGGAGGATCCGGTCCGTCTCAGCCCCAGGAGGTTGTCCCGTGCCGAAGGCGAGCGCATCCTGCGAGACTTGACGAGCGCGATGCTTCGCAGAGAGGCCGGGGCAGTCACCGCCAGCGTGTCTGTCCGACACGGCGCCTTTGTCGAGTGGGCCTGTGGTGCCGTCGAGACGAAGCGCGGCGTCGTGGAGTTGACGGCACACGTCCATGACTCAAATGACAAGGATGCGGAAGGCTCCTATTCGCGTGTCCTCGGAGTCCGTGACGTGGTGGTGAAGGCCCTTCGGCAGGCGCATCGCTGATTCGTTGAAGGTCCGGCGCAGGAGCACGGGAGTGCTCCTCCACACGCGGTTGCCTCACGCTCGCGCTACCGGCAGTCGGAGTCCGCTGAGTCCGCGAATCCATCCGCGTCGTTGTCCGCGCCATCCGCGCACCGGCCTGCCTCCGTCTCGGCGTACTCGCTGATGTGGAGCGTGTAGCGGATGGGCGTGTCCTGGTCGGGATTCGCCATCCCGTCCACCACCACCAGGACCGTCCGCCCCTGCGCCAGCGTCACCTTCACCGCGGGCGAGCCCCGCGGGCCCGGGTTCGGATTGGCCGAGCACCCCAGCTCCGTGCCCCGGCACCCGGTGAGCACGTAGAGTGCATTGCCCCACTCATTTGGCGCCGTGTCGAAGACGTAGGTGCCCGCCTTGGGTGCCGTCCACAGGTGCGCCCGGTCCTGTTGGAGCAGCGCGCCACACGTGCCCTGGAAGCCATCTCCGGAGCCCGCCGTTTCACCGTGGAACGTCACGGGCAACGCGCTGCCCAGGTCGTGGTGCGCGCACCCACGTCCGCCGCAGCCGGGCGCGTCGTGACAGTCGGGGTCCGCGCAATCCACCCAGCGGTCACCATCGTTGTCCATGCCGTCGAAGCAGGAGCCCGCCTCGCTCGACCGTTGCTCGTCGATGTGCAGCTCGAAGTACCCCGCGTTGAAGCGGTCCGGACTGGCCGAGTCCACCACCACCAGCACCGTCTGCCCCTTCACCAGCGGCACGGAGACGCGCGCGCCGCCGCCATAGCTGATGCCATCCTTCGCGCACGCCAGCTCCGCGCCACCACAACCGCCGCTGCGCACGGAGATGAGCGAGCGCATTGCCGACTTCGCCGTGTCGAAGGTGAACAGCGCGCTCTTGGGCGCTCGCCACAAGAAGCCCCGGTCCGGCGCGCCGCTTCCACCACACGAGGACTGGTGGTCATCCCCCGCGTGCGCGGTGGTGCCCTTCAGCATCACGGGCAGCATGTCGCCCAGGTCGCGGTCCACGCAGACGGATGCGCTCGCGGCGCAGACATTGGGGACGCCCGTCGCGCCGCAGGACTCGGGCGCGGTGCAGGTGCCACACTCCAGGTATCCGCCGCAACCATCCGGCACGCTGCCGCAGGTCTTCCCGAGCAGGCCGCAGGTGTACGGCCGGCAGGACGTCGCCGCGCACACGTTGGGCGTTCCACCTCCGCCGCAGACCTCACCGTTCGCGCACGTCCCACACTGAAGCGCGCCGCCGCAGCCGTCCGGCACGGTGCCGCAATCGCTCCCCAGCGATTCGCACGTGGCCGGTGTGCAGATGGGATTGCCGCAAACATGGTCCACGCCGCCACCGCCGCACGTCTGGTCTCCCGGACAGAAGCCGCAGTCCAGGAGCCCACCGCAGCCGTCCGGCACGTCACCACAGTTCTTCCCCTGGGATTCACAGGTGAGGGGCGTGCACACGCCGCTCCCACACACGTTGGGCTCGGTGCCACCGCACGTCTCGCCATCCACGCAGACGCCACAGTCGAGCATGCCGCCACAGCCGTCCGCGACCGCTCCGCAGTTCTTCCCCAGCGTCTCACACGTCCCCGGCGTGCACAGCGGGTTGCCGCACACGTTGGGGACGCCGCCGCCTCCACACGACAGCCCGTTCGCGCAGACACCGCAGTCGAGCATGCCGCCACAGCCATCGGACACCTGTCCGCAGTTCTTCCCCAGCGCGCCGCAGGTGGTCCGCTTGCAGACGCCACGGCCGCACATGTTGGGCGTGCCGTCACCCCCGCATGACAATCCCTCCGGGCACGCGCCGCAGCTCAGGATGCCGCCACAGCCGTCCGGTACGGCGCCGCAGTTGCGCGCCAGGGACTCACAGGTGTCTGGCGTGCAAGTGGGCTCGCCACAGACGTTGGGGGTTCCTCCGCCGCCGCACGCCTCGGGGGCTTCACAGCCGCCGCACTCGAGGACACCGCCGCAGCCATCCGAAACCTGTCCACAGTCGTTGCCCAGGGCCTCGCAGGTGGTGGGCTCGCAGGGCGCGGGACCGCAGACGTTGTGCCGTCCGCCGCCGCCGCACACCTCGTCCGGGCCGCACTGGCCGCATTCCAGCGTGCCGCCGCAGCCGTCGATGGCGATGCCGCAGTCCATGCCCTGCGAGGCACACGTCATGGGCTGACATGAGGACGCGGGCTGGCGGCTGTCCGCCGTCTCGTCGGGCTGCGTATGGCTGCACGCAACCCACAGCACCAGGCCACACGCCCAGAACCACGCTCCCCGTTGCCCCGCTCCGCGCATGTGCTCCCGCCCCGCCGCCCTGACCACCCGGCTTCAACGTGGGGCTGACGCCTGCTCGTGCCCAGCCACGGTGTGAGCCCGGGGTTGGACGGTTCACACACAGCGGGGCGGAGGCGCGGGGAGCGTCCACGAGACCGCACGGTTTTCGACGTTCCCGTACCCGGCGAGTCCCCTGGCTGCAGAGAGGAGGGCGGGTCACCCTGCACTGCATCGGGCAGGGAACGTCTGGGTGAGGAGGGTGGGTGGCACGTCCGTGGACGTTCGCGCAGCGCGCGGGCGCCGGCTTCATCGTCTCGCTGCTGGTGGCGCTGGTGCTGGCGGGAACGTCCGTGGTGGCGCTGCTCTCCGTGCGGGCCAATCACAAGGCGCGCATCCTGGAGCTGTCCCGGGACGTGCTGGACATCAAGCACCTGGAGCGGACCTTCAACGACAAGGTGGTGAGTGGTCGGGCCTACGCCCTGTCGGGTGACGCGTTCTTCGCCCAGGACATGTCCGTCGCGCGTGAGCGCTTCATGGCCACCTATGAGTCGCTGAACAGCCGGCTTGGCGACGAACCCCTCGCCACGCTGCTGGAGGCGGTCTCCCACGCGGAGCTGGAGCATGAGGAGGCCGTGCAGGCGCTCATCATGGAGCGGGAGGATGGTGTCGCGCGCCAGCGCCTGGAGCAGATTTTCGACGGGCACGTCGCGGACACACGGCGCCGCGCGGTGGACAGCCTGAGGACGCTCCACCAGGAAGCCGAGGCGAAGCTGTCCGATGGCATCCACGAAAGCCTGGCAACGGACCGGAGCGCGCTCGGGCTGTCGCTGCTCGCGGGGAGCCTGGGGCTGGCGGGCGCGACGATGCTGGCGTGGACCTTGACGCGCAAGCTGCGGCCTCTCCAGCAGGAGGCGGAGGCCAACGTGGAGCGCTTCCAACTCCTCGTGGAGGGTGTGCGCGACTACGCGCTCTTCCTGTTGGATGCACAGGGCCGGGTGGCGAGTTGGAACCCAGGGGCGGAGCGCATCATGGGCTACCGCGAGGACGAAATCCTGGGCCGGCCCTCCAGCGTGTTCTACCCGCCCGAGGCGGTGGCGGCGGGGATTCCGGACAAGGACCTCGAGCGGGCCCTGAGAGACGGACGGTTGCACACCGAGGGCTGGCGGGTGCGCAAGGACGGCTCGCGTTACCTCGCGGACGTCAGCATCACGGTGCTTCAGGACGGCCGCGGGCGGCCCCGGGGCTTCGCCAAGGTGACGCGCGACATCACCGAGCGCCGGCGCGCCGACCGCACGCAGCAGCTCCTGGCGGAAGCAGGTGGCCTGTTCCACCAGTTCCAGGACCCGGACCAGACCGTGGCCGAGTTGACGCGCATCATGGTGCCGGAGGTGGCGGATGCGTGCCTGCTCTACCTGGTGACGCCGGACGGCGACCTGTGGCCTCGAGCCATCGCGCATGCGGTGCCGGAGAAGGAGGAATGGTTGTGGGACTCTGCGCGCCGCTTCCCGCCTCCGCGTGATGCGCAGTGGGGCATCTGGCAGGTGATGCGCACGGGGCGTTCCGAGCTCAACAGCGACGTCTCGCCGGAGACGTTGGCGCAGGGGTTGGGAGGGCCCGAGCACCTGTCCTTGGTGGAGAAGGTGGGCGTGCGTTCCTACCTGGCGGTGCCGCTTCGGGTGGGGCAGCAGATCCGGGGCGTATTCGTCTTGCTCACGTCCTCGCCGGAGCGGCGCTTGACGGTGACGGACAAGGTCTTCGTGGAAGAGGTCGCGGGCCGAGCCGCGCTCGCATTGGACAATGCGCGGCTCTGGAGCGAGGCACAGGAGGCGGTGGAGCTCATCGGCGTGGCGGCGCACGATTTGGGCAACCCGCTGAACACGTTGCAGTTGTTGCTGCACAGGCTCCAGGGCTTGGAGCTGGCGGGAGGCCAGAAGGCGCGCAATGGACTGGCGGCGGCGCTGCGGCAGACACAGCGCCTGGGGCAGTTGCTGCACAACCTGTTGGACTTGTCGCGGCTGTCGTCGGGGAAGCTGACGCTGGACGTGGCGCCGGTGGACCTGTCGGAGCTGGTGAATGAGGTGGCGGAGCGCTTCTCCGAGCAAGCGGCGGATGCGGGTTGCACGTTGGAGCTCGGCACGGAGCCGGGGCTGGTGGGCCGGTGGGACCGGCTGCGATTGGACCGGGTGGTGACGAACCTGCTGTCCAATGCGCTGAAGTTCGGCAAGGGGCACCCGGTGGAGATTCGGGTGGAGCATGCGGGCATGGCGCGAGCACGGCTGGTGGTGAAGGACCACGGCGAGGGCATCGCGCCGGAGGCGCAGCGGCGCATCTTCGAGCGCTTCGAGCGGGAGCTCTCGGGAGGGAAGCATTCAGGCTTTGGCCTGGGGCTCTACATCGTCCGGCAGTTGGTGGAGGCCCACGGCGGCACCATCCGCGTGGAGAGCGTGCCGGGTAGGGGCGCGACCTTCACAATGGAGCTGCCGCTCGTCCAGCGAAGCGCGGACCTGCGTGACTCCACGGGTCCGTCGCTGCATTCGTGAAACACGCGGCGGTCGTCAGACATGCAGCGGCGGCTGCGCGTCCACGAAGTGCCTCAAGGGGGAGTCCAGGTCCGGCGACCTCTCCCGCTCCTCCAGCAGCTCGAACTCCAGGGAGTCGTGCGCGCAGAACACGGTGACGTCCCGTCCGTGCCGCTGCACCAGCTCGCGCAGGCGGCGCATGTTGTGCCAGCGCAGGTACCCGTCCTTCTGCATCAGCTTCTGATAGGCGCGCAGCACGGGCGTACACCGGTACCGGTCCGGCGCCATCTCCCCGTGGTAGAAGTACGCGTCTCCGGCGTGCAGCAGCCACCCGCTGCCGTCCTGGATGGCCACGCCCGCATGGCCCAGCGTGTGGCCGGGCAGCGGCACCAGCAGGATTTCCGGCGGCAGGCCCGTCAAGTCCCGCACGCACTCGAAGCCGAACCAGCGCCCCCCGTCTCCACCCGACGGGTACGTCACCCACTGCGTCTCATTCATCCATTGCAGCGGCCGGTAGCGGCGCCGGTCCAGCGGCGTCGCCTGAGCGAAGGCGCTCTGGTACTCGTCCGACAGCAGGTGGACCCGGGCGTGCGGGAAGTCATCCAGGCCGCCCGCGTGGTCGAAGTCCAGGTGGGTGAGGACGATGTCGCGCACGTCCTCGGCCCGGAAGCCCATGCGCTCAATCTGCCGGATGGCCGTGGACCCTTCGTTGAGCCGAGGCCGGGTCAGCACGTCGAGGAACATCGGTGCCAGCCGGGGACGCGGGTGCTTCACGTCCTCCAGGCCGAAGCCGGTGTCCACCAGGATGAGCCCACGCGGACCTTCCACCAGGAGGCAGTGGCACGTCAGCGCCGCCGGCCCCTTGAAGCCCTTCCGCCCGTCCGCCAGGCGGCCACCCGGCGGACACAGGGTGGTGCAGTTCAGGTGGTGGATGCGCATCGCTTCCGCTCCTCGCGAGTGAGCCGCAGGAGCGGCCCGGGTCCGGAGCTAAGGTGCGCTGCGTGCCGCCAAGGAGGAATCCGCGCGAGCGTGGCGGCAAGAGGCTCGCCCGCCCGGTGGGTGCCGAGGCGTTCGTCTCAGAGATGCTGGAGCTGCTCGGCGGTGCGCGCCTCGCGGACATCGCCGGTGTTGAGCGTGCTGGCGGGCTCGAAGAGGAGCACGTGGACCTCCTCCTCCGCCACGGGCCGGTGCTCGACGCCGCGGGGGATGATGATGAATTCACCGGGACCCACGTCCACCGTGCGTTCGCGGAGCTCCATGCGCAGGTGGCCGTGCAGCACCAGGAACAGCTCGTCCTCGGCCTCATGCTGATGCCAGACGAAGGGCCCATGCAGCCGCGCGAGCCGCACGTGCTGGCCATTCAACTCCCCCACCACCTTGGGGGACCAGTGCTCGGAGAAGAGCGCCAGCTTCTGCGCGAGGTTGACCTTGTCCACCTCGGGAACGGGCGCGTCGAGCGCGCGCGAGGCGGACTCCATGGCCCGGGCCGGATTCACGCGGCGGCGGGAATCCCACCGCGGGGGCCGTCCGGTGAGGACTGTTGAACTTCGATGGGGCGCGCTCATGCGGGTGTGTTCTCCTTCCGCGGCGCCGCTGGGATGGCTCGCGCCATGAATTCGACGTCGATTGTCTGCCTTCTGCGGAAGATAATCCCGCCTGTCGGCGTGCGGGAGTGGCAGCGAGGTCGACTACCGGACGGATAGCGTGAAACAGCGCGCCCGCGTGTCGCGAAACTGTCTCATCTCAGTCTGGGAAGAACATCGGGTCGCGCGTGGTGACGAACGAAGAGATGGCCGTGGCCACTTCGTCCGGCAGTCCGGTGAACTGCACGCCCACGCCCGGCATCAGCTCCGGGGTGCGGGCGTTGGCCTCGCGCACCCAGCGCACCACGCCCGTCACCTTCATGGGCCGCCCGCCCGGCAGCGTGAAGTCCAGCTCCACCTGCGTGCCGCGCGGCACCGCGTCCACGGTGGCGATGAAGACGCCGCCCTCACTGATGTCCAATGAGAAACCCGTGAAGAAGTTGGAGTCACTGCGCATGTCGATGGACGTGTGCATCCGCACCCGCCCGTTGCGCCGGGCATCCTTCCCATCCGGAGGCGCCACGGGCCGGGGCGCGGCCGCGGGGACGGGGGCGTGCCCCTGGGCCCTCGCCGCGGCGGCGGCCCGTGCCAGCTCCGCCTGCCGGTTCTTCGCGGCCTCCTGCTGCGACCGAGCGGCGGCTTCCTGCCGGGCCCGGGCCGCGTCGGCCTGCCGCTTCAGCACGGCCTCCGCCTCGGCCACGGCGCGAACCACCTGGGCCGTCTGCTCCTGATGGGCCTTCAGCAGGGCCTGCATCTCCGAACCCGCCTGGCGCCGGGCCTGCAACGCGGCCTGCCGGGCCTCCAGCGCCTTCGCGCGAGGCGCCTCGACGTCCAACGCGGGCGCCGCGGCGACCTGCAGCCGGGAGGCCTGTTCACCCAACAGGGGATCCGCGCCGGGGGCCTGGTGGGCCTTCGTCAGCGCCTGCCGGGTCTGCTCCAGCCGGGCCGAGAGCGCGGAGGCGTCCGTGCTGGCCTGGGCCAGTTGTTCATGGAGCCGGGCCTCCAGCGTGGACAGCTCATTCTCGGCGCGAGCCAGCTCCGCTTCACGGGAAGCAGCCGGGGGCATGCGGGCAGCAGGGGACGGCGAGGTCATTTGCGAGGGACTCCAGGGGCGCCCACTGTAGCGTCCCCCTGGCGACGCCACGAGTCCCACGCGCCGCGCCCGGAATGACCCGGGGCCCCGCCGTGCCGCCAGGAGCAGGCAGGCGGCCTCTCCCCGGGCCGCGTTCGCTCAGTCCGCGCCCTTGATGCAGGCCACCGGCTTGAGGCGGTGGGCCACCCGGGCGAGCCCGGCCATCTCCACCGTCTCCAGGACGTCGTCCAGGTTCTTGTAGCAAGGCCCGGATTCATCCAGCGGCGTCTGGCGGGTGTTGAGGAGGATGCCGGCCTCGGCCATGCGCTGGTCGGTGGCGTCCTGCTTCAGCACGCGCCGCGCCTCGCCGCGAGACATGCGCCGGCCGGAGCCATGATTCACCGAGTAGATGGACTTCTCGGCCCCCGGCTCCGCGAAGAGGATGGCGCTGCCCGTCTCCATGGAGCCCGGGATGAGGATGGGGTGGCCCGACTTCTCCCACGGCGTGCCCTTGAGCGCGGGGTGTCCACCGGGGAACGCCCGCGTGGCGCCCTTGCGCGCGACGAACCTGCCCGCCTCCTTCTGGATGAGGTTGTGGGAGATTTCGTAATAGACGTGGGCCGTGCCGCCAAAGACAGCCTCGAGCGCGTCGCACACCGCCTCACCAATGATGAGCCGGTTGGCCACCGCGAAGTTGGCCGCCATGTTGTGCAGGTTCCAATAGTCGCGGCCCAGCGGGCTCTCCGCGTCCAGCCAGACATGGTCCTCGCTGCGGCTCTTGAGGCCGAGCTGCGCGGCGCCCTCCACGAAGAAGTGCTTGGCGATGTTCCATCCGAAGCCCCGGCTGCCGGTGTGCAGCATCACCCACACGCGGCCGTCCTGGTCGACCTGCATCTCGGTGAAGTGGTTGCCGCCGCCCAGGCTGCCCAACTGCTCGCGCTTGCCGAAGGCGCGCTCGGGGATGTCCACCCGGTCGTCCTCGACGGGGATGTAGTCGCGCTCGGTGACGGCGTTGCCCCGGCCCAGGGCCTTGGCGCCATGGCGCACCACGTCGCCGAAGGTGCGGTCCGTCACGCGCCGCTGGCGCTGCACGCGGCTGGCGCCCACGCCCACGGCGATGCGCTTCGTCACCTCGTCAATCCAGCGGCGGCGCTTGGCGGGGTCGGCGACGTCCTCGGCCATGAGCGTCGTCTGGAGCTGCACCATGCCGCAGCCGATGTCGTACCCGGCGGCGGTGGGCAGGAGGATGCCGTCCGTTTCCACCACCGTGCCAATGGGAACTCCGTAGCCCAGATGACAGTCCGGCGTGACGGCGACGCGGGTGACCCCGGGGAAGGAGGCGGCATTCACCACCTGGTCAAAGACGGAGTCCTCCAGGCCGGGTTGCTCGGGGCCCTCCCCCCACAGCAACTTGTCGGACAGGAACAGGTCCGCATCGACCTTCATGCTCTTGGTCTTCGGCAGGGTGTAGTGCCCTTCCGAGACCTTCTCCAGCCGCTGCTTCCAGCTCATGACTCGACTCCCCCAGGTGGGATGAACACGCGGCAGCGACGGAAGCGTCCAGGGAAGCTGACGCCAGGGGCCGGAACCCGAGAACAGGAGAAGAGGATGCTGGGGGCACAGGCGGCAAGGCGAGCGAATTCGGAGGCAGAAGGCGCCGCGAAGCGCACCGGCACAAGGGGGCGAGCGTCAGCTCGCGAGCGGACGGCGAAGGTCCGATCGGCGCGGGACTTGTCACGTGCGGATTTCATTCCCATCCATTCCGCAGCATCCAGGTAGGGGGTGGGCGATGGGTTTCCTTGGTGGGATTTTCCTGGCGATGGCGTTGCAGGCGGGGCCCGTGGAGGAGGAGCAGGCGCAGAAGCCGGTGGAGGTAGCAGCATCCCCGGTGTTCAATCCTTCGGCGTGCGCGAAGAAGCGGGTGGACCCCTGTGGCTGCCACCATGTGTACGGCATCCGGCACTGCCACCCGAACCGGAAGGGTGAGCACTGCGAGGCCCCGGTGAAGGCGGAGGTCGAAGCCCCGCGCAAGAATCAGGACGCCTCGAAGCAGGCGGACACGCAGCAGGTCCGGACACGCGAGCCGGAGAAGAAGCCGTTCGACCCGAGCAAGTCCGTGTCCATGTAGGACCTTGGCGCGCGAGTGATTCGCGGAGGAACGCGGAGCCCTCGCGCGCCAGCAGTGTGGGTGTTGCGCTGCCCTGAGTGGAAACGGATGGAGGGAGCAGGCTAACAAGGCAGGGCGCCGTGCCGTTCCAGGTACAGGCCTTGCCGAGGTTCGCATGCGAACGCAGCAGCGCCGCTCGCTCGTCTTCCTCCAGCAACTCGAACCCGGCGTCCGCGAGGGCTACGAACGCCTCTCCGGTTTGGAGGACGCGTTGGCGTCGCTTCACGCCGCGGGCGTGAGCACCTGGGAGGGCGTCGCGTTGGAGGAGGAGGACTTCCTTCGCCACCTCGCCGGCTGTCTGCCCAGGGATGAGGACCCCGCGCGGGTGCTCGCCACGGTGCACGGCGCCGACCTCTATCTGGCCTGTGCCTGCGCGCGGGGAGACACCACGGCGCACGCCGCGCTGGAGCGGCAGGTGTTGCCCAAGGCGGCGGCCTCGGTGTCGCGGCTGAAGGCATCCGGCGTGGAACCGTCCGAGGTGCTCCAGCAGCTCCGTGAGCGGCTCCTCGTGCCCGAGGGAAACCGCCCCGCGCGCATGGCGGAGTACCAGGGCAGTGGCCCGCTCGCGGCCTGGTTGCGCGCCGCGGCGGTGCGCACGGCCCTCAACCTTCAACGCACGGAGCGCCGGAGGGCCCACGCGGAGGAGGAAGCCGAAGCGGTGCCGCTGGCGAGTGGCGCGGGCGCGGCGGACGTCGAGCTCGCCTACCTCCAGCGCCACCACCGCGAGGACTTTCAAAGGGCGCTCTCCGAATCGCTGAAGGCCCTGCCCGCGCGCGAGCGCACCGTGCTGCGGCTCCACGCGGTGGAGGGCCTGAGCCTGGAGCGCATCGGCACCCTGTACCAGACGCACAAGTCCACCGTGTCACGCTGGGTGGCCCGCGCGCGGGAGTCGGTGATGGAGGGGACGCGCCAGCGATTGGCGGAGCGGCTCCAGCTCACCTCGGGCGAGCTGCACAGCCTGATGCGCGCGCTGCATGGCGAGCTGGACTTGAGCCTGCCGTCCCTCCTGAGCCACACGGGGTCGCCGAAATAATTCGCGGCGAAATGCAACGCCCCGGAGTGGCCGGTGTCTCCCCCGTGAAGGTGGAAGAAACCCCCTGTGGAGGACACACCATGCATTTCGGAATGAAGCTGGCCCTGGTCGCGCTGACGCTCGTGGGAACCCCTGTGTTCGCGGAGGAGGCGAAGCCGGCTCCCGCCGCTCAAGCCGCTGGCGAGACGACGCTGACGTTGAAGAAGGGCGGACACCAGAAGCTGAACGTGCCGGGACTGGTCCGTGTCGCCGTGGGTGACCCCGACGTCGCGGACATCAAGACCGAGGGCAAGGGCGTGCTGAAGGTGACCGGCGTCAAGGCGGGTGAGACGACCCTCCTCACCTGGGCGGGCTCCGAGAACAAGCTCGGCACCTACCGCGTCGTCGTCCAGGACTGAGGCACGCGCCTCGGTGTGCGGTGCCCCGGGCTTCCCGGGGCCTGTCCACGCTGCGATGATTCGACACACATCATGACGTTGGTGCCCTCCTCCCTGCCGGCCTGTCCGGACGAGAACCTGCTCGCGGCCTTTGCCAGTGGCGCGTTGCCATCCGCGAAGGTGTTGGAGGTGGAGGCGCACCTCGATGGCTGCGCGGAGTGCCGGGAGCTGGTGGCCGCCGTCGCGGCCGAGTCCTCGCTTCCGGGCACCGGGCACTCCAGGACACCCACGCGGCTGGACACGGGGCTGCCCACGCTGTCGGACCCGTCGCCAGACACGGGGCTTCCGCCCGACACGCGGCTGGGGCCCTATGTGATTCGCGGTGTGTTGGGGATGGGCGGCATGGGCGTGGTGTACGCGGCGGATGACAGCCGGTTGGGGCGGCGGGTGGCGCTCAAGCTGCTGCGGCCGTTGCGCGAGGGCGCGGAGGAGGAGGGCCGGGCCCGGTTGCTCCGGGAAGCCCAAGCGATGGCACGCCTGTCACATCCCAACGTGTTGCCCATCTTCGAACTGGGCACCGCGGAGGGGCGGGACTTCCTGGCCATGGAGTGGGTGGAGGGCACCACGCTGGCGGAGTGGCTCCGCGAGCGGGAACGGCCCTGGCGCGAGGTGCTGGACGTGTTCCTCGCGGCGGGAGCGGGACTGGCCGCCGCGCACCGGGCCGGGCTGGTGCATCGCGACTTCAAGCCGTCCAACGTCCTGGTGGGTTTCGACGGACGGGTGCGCGTCACCGACTTCGGCCTCGCGAGACAGGACGCGGCGGTGCCGAGCACCGTGCAGATGGAAGGGAGGGACGAGGCCACCTCCGCGAAGGCGTCGGTGCTCACGCGTCACGGTCAGGTCGCCGGGACACCCGCCTACATGTCTCCCGAGCAGCACGCGGGACATGCGGTGGACGCGCGCAGTGACCAGTACAGCTTCTGTGTCGCGCTCCACGAGGCCTTCGAGGGAGAGCGGCCATCGCTTCTTCCCTCGGACGCCGCTCCACGGAACCTGCCCTCCCGGAGGCGCTCCCAGGACCTGCCGAGACACATTCGCGCTGGACTGGCCCAAGGGCTCTCGCCCGATCCGGAGCAGCGCTTTGCTTCCATGGATGCACTCATGACCGCATTGACTCAACCGGCGGGACTCCCGCTGCGCCATCGAATCCGAATCGTGGGAGCGGTGCTCTCCCTGATGGCCTTGCTCGCGGGCTTCGGCGTCGCCCTGTGGCGTCTTCCCTCACCCGAGGCCCCCCCAGCGGCTGACGCGCAACTGCGGGCGGTCCTGGCGGGGGCGGACGGCGCGCCCTCGGCGGCTTCGTTTCCGCCCCTGCGTTTGAACGAGGTGCGTGAGCTGTCCGTCCCAGGGCTCCGGCGCGTCGCGGTGAGCGACCCGGTCGTCTTGAGCGTGGAGTCCCTGGGCAATGGGAAGCTGCGCCTCACCGGGGAGGCGGAAGGCAGCACGTACCTGGTGACGTGGGCCGGTGAGGCGGGACAGATGGAAATCTTCTCCGTGTCCGTCACCGCGCGCTGACGTCAGCGTCCGCCGGGTGGCCTGCGGGCCTGTCGCGGTGCTTCCTGGCCCAGCAGCCGGTACGCCTGCTGCCGGTGCTCGCGCAGGGTGGGCAACATGTCATCGAGCACGGGCTTCAATTCGGAGTTGCTCGCGAACTGTTGCTGCCCGGCCATCACCTTGGCGATGTCGATGTCATGGTCGGCCACCATGGAGGCCAGGAAGGCGCGGTCGAACGCGGGGCCCTGGAGGGATTGGAGCATCGCCATGGACGCCTGCTCCTCGCGCTCCAGCGTCTTCGCGAAGTCGGTGTCGGGCTGGGGCTCGGACAGGGTGAGGTTCTTCGCCTTGGCGTAGGCCATCAGGCGCTGGTCCGCCTGTTGATGGTCCTTCACCAGCCGTGCGCCATAATCCTTCACACCCTGGGCCGTGCCCTGTTGCTGCGCGAGCTTGCCCAGCTTCACTTCATTCTGGTTGGCCTGGTGGAGCGCGTTCAGGAAGGCCTGCTCCTCCGTGGGGATGGGCATCAAGCCCTGCTGCATCAGCGCCGCGCCCCGGGCATCGGGAGCGGCGCCCTGGGGGCCGGAGCCGCCCGTGCCCTCCAACACTGGCTCCAGGGCCTCTCCCTGGTCGATGGCGTCGGGCCGGCCCATGCGAATCATGCCCTCGGTGTCATCCGTTCCATTCTGCGTCTGGGATTGCGGCGCCTGCTGCGCCAGGGCCGCGCTGGCCCACACGAGGGAGCCCGCCATCATCCATCGCTTCATCGTCCACCTCCGGTGCCCTTGAGAAATCAGGCCGAAGGTGGAGGCGGCTCCAGGCGTGGGGCAGGGGCGGCGGACGGCGGGGCGGGCGCTCCCGCTTCGGAGCGCCCGGGGCCCCGAGGGCATCCCGCCGTCGTGAGAACGACTACGGCTCCGACAGCAGGAACAGCGCGTGCGCGCTGGCGATGGGCCGCGTGCGGTCGTCCTGCCACGCGTCCACCCGCACATTGGCCACGCGCCGGCCCTGGCGGGTGATGAGCGCCTTGGCGAAGGTGTCCTGCGGCTTGCCCGAGCGCAGGAAGTCCACGGTGAGCGAGATGACTTTGGGCACGCGCTCGGTGTTCGTCTGGAGGAGCAGCTCGAAGACGGCCGCGGACTCCAGCAGCGCGCCGAGCGTGCCGCCATGCAGCGCGGGCAGCAGGCTGTTGCCGATGTTCCTCGGGTTGAAGGCCATGCGGCAGAGCATCTCGCCGGCGAGGTTCTCCACGCCGATGCCCATGAAGCGCGTGTAGGGGATGGCGTCGGTGAGCCGCTTGTACTCACGCGACTTGCGCACCTGGCGCACCAACTCGGGGAGGGGAGGGGAGGTCGGGGTGTCACTCATGGCCGTCATTCCTCCGTCCGCATGAAGGTTCCCTGGGCGGAGGCCACCGGATGGCCCGGGTCGCCCTGGTGGACGAGCGCGCGCACGAAGGCGACCTGACGCGTGAGCCGGTAGCACTCGGCCACGCAGGTGAGGACGACGCCAGGGCGCGCGGGGCGCAGGTAGTCGATGCGCAAATCCAATGTGACGAGCGGCGCGAAGCGGCCCAGCTTGAGGAACACCGCGGTGCCACACGTGGCGTCGATGAGCGTCGTCACCGCGCCGCCCGCGATGACCTTCGTCTCCGGGTTGCCGATGAGGTTCTCGGCGTAGGGCAGCTCGACGGTGGCCTCGGCGGCGCCAACGTCCACCAGCCGCAGCCCCAGCGCATGATTGTGGGGCACCACGTCCGTGTAGAAGAGGGCGCAGCGCTCCAACCGCCCGGCCTTGTCTTCGGGAAGCGTGAAGTCGTCCGACATGAGGGCGCGATACCAGATTCAAGGCCGCATGGCACACCGCGTTGTAGCGATGCGCATGCCTGCCCACACTTGGCGTGCCGGACCGCTTCCCCCGGTGTCCTCGCGGGCTACGCGGCGACGCACGGGGCGTTGGCGAGCTGCTTCCACGCACCGGCGAGCGACGCGGCGATGTCGCACATCACCCCGTCATCCGACCAGTAGAAGGGGTGGACCAGGGGCGTCCACGAGAAGAGCGGACCCGCCACGCGCACGGACCGGTCCTCCACGAGCGCGTGGTAGGCCTCGCTGAGCGGCCGGAGCGGCCACGCGAAGACGTCGTCGTCATCGTAGAAGTTGATCCACTGCCCACCCAGGCCCGGGTGATGGCGCGCCAGCTCCGGGGCGGGCACGTGCACCGGCTGGTCGAGCCCGGCGTGGGGATAGCGCAGGCTCCACAGGGCCATGGGGCTGCCCAGCGTGAAGAAGTGGCTGAGCGTCTCGCCGCGCTCCAGGGGCGAGCCGCCCTGGGCCGCGCGCACCGAGTCCTCGATGATGTCCCGTCCCGCGAGCCGCTGGACCTGCAAGTCGTAGAAGTAGTTGCTGGCGATGACGCTGCCCAGGCTGTGCGCGATGACGCAGAGCGGAGCGTCGTCACCGGCCTTCTCGCGCAGGCGGCCCAGGGCCTCGGCGACCTTGCGGTGGATGCTCGTGTAGACGTCCGGGTCCGCGGGGTTCGTCTGGTACGCGATGATGTCGCCCACGAAGTGGACCAGCATCCAGCGCAGGCCGGGGTATCGCAGGTCCATGCCGCGCAGGGACGGCCGCATCATGCGGAGCATCAGCGGGACGAGCGCGGATTCGTGGCCCTGGTTCACCGAGCGCACGCTGTCGTAGAGGGACTTCCAGTACGTCTCCGCGTCCGGGGGGCCGTAGCGGGCGAGCAAATCCTTCTCCGCGCTCTCCAGCACGGAGGCCCAGTTCACCGTTTCGACGACGAGGGCGTCCGGGTGGGCTCCCGCGTGTTCCCCGAAATGCTTGTGCAAGAGGCGCACGGCGGTGTCGAAGAGACCTGGGTCATCCACCTCGATGCCATGGATGACGAGCACGGCGAGCTTCTTCGCGCCCGGCCCGGACGAGGAATGGTTACGCGTCTGCATGGAGGCTCCCCCCTGGGAGTCGATGGGGCTCGACGGGTGTGAGCTTACACGGCCCGGAAGAGGCTCGCCTGTCCGCCTGTTCACGGCCGGCACCCCCTGGCCCCATGGGGCCGGGTAGTCTCCGCCACCCGACACACGGTTACTCCCTGAAGAGGACTTCTGGTGAAACGACTGACCTCCTCCCTCCTCGCCGTCCTGCTGCTGCCCACCGCGCCGTGGGCCGCGCAGCAAGCTCCGGCGAAGCCTCCCGCGGTCCGGCAAGACCCGCCGCAGCCATCCCCCGACACGAAGGACACCGCGCGCGACGCCGCCCGCGCCGCCGAGGTGAACGCGGCGCCACCTCCTTCCGGTGAGGCCGCGCAGAAGGCGGAGAAGGACGCCAAGGACACCTGGAAGGTGGACGCGCCCGGCTTCCCCTCACGTCAGGTGAACATCGACGTCACCGAGGGCACGTGGATGAACGTGGACGTCAGCCCGCGCGGAGACGCCATCGTCTTCGACCTGCTGGGTGACATCTATGTGGTGCCCATGGGCGGTGGCGAGGCGAAGGCGCTGACGTCCGGCGTCGCGTGGGACATGCAGCCGCGCTTCAGCCCGGATGGGAAGCACATCGTCTTCACCAGCGACCGCGGTGGGGGCGACAACATCTGGGTGATGGACCGGGACGGCTCGAACGCGCGGGCGGTGACGGAGGAGAAGTTCCGGCTGCTCAACAGCCCCGCGTGGAGCCCGGACGGCCAGTTCATCGTGGCGCGCAAGCACTTCACCGCGCGGCGTTCGCTGGGCGCGGGCGAGGTGTGGATGTACCACCGCTCCGGCGGCGAGGGCGTGCAGCTCACCGAGCGCACCAACGACCAGAAGGATTTGGGCGAGCCCGCGTACTCCCCGGACGGGCGCTACGTCTACTTCAGCCAGGACGTCACGCCGGGGAAGTCCTTCGAATACAACAAGGACCCCAACGGACAGATCTACGCCATCCAGCGTCTGGATTTGGAGACGAAGGAGATTGACCCCTTCGTCACCGGGCCGGGCGGCTCCATCCGCCCCACGCCGTCGCGTGATGGCAAGCAGTTGGCGTTCGTCCGCCGCGTGCGCGGCAAGAGCGTGCTCTACGTCACCGACGTGGTGTCTGGCGCGGAGCGCCCGCTGTACGACGGGCTCGACCGGGACATGCAGGAGACGTGGGCCATCCACGGCGTGTATCCGACGCTGGCGTGGACGCCGGACAACACGTCCCTCGTGTTCTGGGCGGGCGGCAAGCTCCAGCGTATCGACGTGGCCACGAAGAAGGTGACGCCCATTCCCTTCCGCGTCCGCAGCACGCGCACGATTGCCGAGGTCGTGCGCAGCCCACAGGCGGTGGCGCCCGAGCGCTTCAACACGAAGATGCTGCGCTGGGTACAGGTGTCCCCGAAGGGGGACCGCGTGGTGTACCAGTCGCTGGGCAAGCTGTACGTGAAGGAGCTGCCGGCGGGGACGCCGCGGCGTCTGACGAAGCAGGACGACCACTTCGAGTTCTATCCGTCGTTCTCCCGGGACGGGCGCTCCATCGTCTACACGACGTGGGACGACGAGAAGATGGGCACCATCCGCCTGGTGTCCGCCACGGGCGGCGAGGGCAAGGTCCTGACGAAGGACCCGGGTTACTACGTGGAGCCCGCGCTCAGCCCGGATGGGAAGACGCTGGTGTACCGCGCGTCGGGGGATGGCTACCTGATGCCCGGACAGTGGAGCCGCAACACGGGCCTCTTCGCCATGCCCGTGGGCGGCGGCACCCCGAAGCGGCTGGTGCGTGACGGTGAGCAGCCGCACTTCGGTGCGCGTTTGGACCGCGTGTACTTCCTGCACGCGGAGCGGAAGGAGAAGGAGGACGTCCGCTCGCTGAAGAGCATCGGGCTGAGCGGGGGCGAGGAGCGCACGCACCTGACCAGCGCCGAAGCCACCGAGCTGCGCGTGTCACCGGACGAGAAGTGGGTGGCGTTCCGGGAGAACTTCAACGCGTACATCGTCCCGTTCGCGCTGGGGGCGAAGTCGGCCACGGTGGGGCCGAGCGCGAAGGCGCTGCCGCAGTCGAAGGTGAGCCGGGACGCGGGGATGTTCCTGCACTGGTCCGGCGACAGTCAGCGCCTGCACTGGGCGCTGGGGCCCGAGTTCTACACGCGCTCGCTGAAGGACAGCTTCGCGTTCATCGACGGCGCGCCGGAGAAGCTGCCGGAGGCGCCGGAGAAGGGCGTGGACATCTCCTTCCCGGTGAAGGCGGACGTGCCGGAGGGCACGCTGGCCTTCGTGGGGGGCCGCGTCATCACGATGAAGGGTGACGAGGTCCTCGAGCAGGGCGTGGTGGTGGTGCGGGGCAACCGCATCGTGGCGGTGGGTCCGGTGGGCAAGGTGCAGGTGCCGTCGGGGGCGAAGGTGGTGGACGTGAAGGGCAAGACGTTGATGCCCGGCCTCATCGACGTGCACTGGCACGGGCCCATGGGCATGGACGGGCTGATGCCCGAGCAGAGCTGGGTGCATGCCTCGTCCCTGGCCTTCGGTGTGACGACGCTGCACGACCCGTCGAACTCGTCGGAAGAGGTGTTCGCGGCCAGCGAGATGGCGCGGGCGGGCGGCGTGGTGGCGCCGCGCATCTTCTCCACGGGGACCATTCTCTATGGTGCGTCAGGGACGGGGTACCGCGCGCCCATCGAGACGGCGGACGATGCGCGTTCGCACCTGCGGCGGATGAAGGCGATGGGGGCCTTCAGCGTGAAGAGCTACAACCAGCCGCGCCGGGACCAGCGGCAGAAGGTGCTCCAGGCGGCGCGCGAGCTGGACATGCTGGTGGTGCCGGAGGGCGGCTCGCTGCTCCAGCACAACCTGACCATGGTGGTGGATGGGCACACGGGCGTGGAGCACGCGATTCCGGTGGCGCGCATCTACGCGGACGTGAAGCAGCTCTGGGGCAAGAGCGGCACGGGCTACACTCCGACGCTGGGCGTGGCGTACGGCGGCGTGTGGGGTGAGAACTACTGGTACCAGAAGACGAACGTCTGGGAGGACGAGCGGCTGTTGTCCTTCGTCCCGCGCCGGGTGGTGGACGCGCGCAGCCGCCGGCCGATGCACGTGCCGGACGACGAGTTCGGCCACTTCGCCGCCGCCAAGGTGGCGAAGGAGCTGAGTGACGCGGGCGTGAGCGTGCAGCTTGGCGCGCACGGCCAGCGGGAAGGCCTGGCGGCACACTGGGAGGTCTGGATGTTCGGCCACGGCGGGATGAAGCCGTTGCAGGCGCTGCGCTCGGCGACGCTGAGCGGGGCGCGCTACCTGGGCCTGGATGGGGAGATTGGCTCGCTGGAGGAGGGCAAGCTGGCGGACCTCATCGTGCTGGATGGCAATCCCTTGCAGGACCTGAAGCACAGCCGGTCCGTGCGCTACACCATGGTGAACGGGCGTCTGTACGACGCGGCCACGCTCAACGAGGTGGGGACGCGCCAGCGCCCGCGCGCGAAGTTCTTCTTCGAGAAGGACGGCAACGAAGGCTGGAGCCCGAAGGCCACGGAGCATACGCACACGCATTCGTGCGACTGAGCGTTTTGACAGGCGCTGCACAGGCGGGCTGGCGCTAGAGTTCGCGCCATGCCCGTCTCTGTCGTCGAAGGTGACCTGCTCGACCAGCCCGTCGAGGCCATCGTCAACGCGTGGAACCGGAACATCATCCCCTGGTGGCTGCTGTTGCCGCAGGGGGTGTCCGGGGCCATCAAGCGCCGGGGCGGGACAGGGCCCTTCCGGGAGGTGGCGAAGGCGGGGGCCATGCCATTGGGCTCGGCCGTGGTGACGTCCGCGGGGCGTCTGCCTTTCAAGGGCATCATCCACGTGGCGGGCATCAACATGCTCTGGCGAGCCTCGGAGCGCTCCATCCAGGACTCCGTCCGCAATGCCTTGGCCAGGGCCCGCGAGCGGGGATTCCGCTCCGTGGCCTTCCCCGTCATCGGCGCGGGCTCCGGCAGCTTCAATGAGGCACGGGCCCTGGAGTTGATGCGTGAGGTCCTGGACGTGGAAGCCGGCGCCCTCGACGTGAGCGTCGTGCGTTTCCGACGTTAGGGTTTGGCGATAGCCCACCCTCCGGTGCGCGAAAGTCAATGAACATTACTGCGAAAGGATTTGTCAGGCGCCGCAGAGCAGCCTGTTGCCGAATGTCAGACTCTTCGGCTAATCCTCGCTCGCCCTGAGCCAATCAGGGCAAGCCGAACGGCCGGGACGGCAACTGGACTGGACCTCATGATGAATCGACGTTCTGGAGTTGCATTTGTAGGTAAGTGGCGTTTTAGTGTGGCATTGCTGACCGCTGTGGTGGGATGTGGTGTGCCGGAGCAGCCGGCCGACCCGTCCCCCGTGCCCGAGCAGGAGACGCTGCGCGCGGCGGAGGCGGAGGCGGCGCTGCTGACGCCCCCCGCCGGGTGCACCGAAATCACGATGGGCGAGCTGACGAACGGCATCGAGCGGACGCCGGTGCAGTACGGCTCGCAGCCGACCTACGTCGGCACGTTCTCCGACCAGGGTGACCCGGCGGCCGCGGATGTCGCCCGCATCCGGCTGGACGTGAACACCCAGCCCGGCCTCTATGACCTGGCGACGGGAGGTACCAACCTCTTCACGTGTGAGCAGTGCGTGTGGGGCGTGCAGGATTCGGGGACGTCCACCGCGCGGACCTTCGTGGCGGAGTCGGGCTCCCTCCTGCTCGCGCTCAAGGTGTCGCCGCAGCAGACGATTGGCGCGCTGGCGAACGTGACGCTGCGCCAGTCGGTGGCCGCGCCGCCGCTGTCCGCGCCTTACTCTGGCACCGCGCCAGTGGCGGGCGGCGAGTGCCGGTGGATCCGCTTCGCGACGTGGAACACCGTCCGCCAGGGAGGGTGTGACCCCCGCGAGGGCTCGGTGACGTCGAACATCCCCGGCCACACCTGCGTGGCCACCAACCGCGCCGCGGATGACGGCACGCTGGAGAAGTCGCTCGGCACCAAGACGCACGGCGAGGCGTGCACGTACACGGCGCCCACCAGCGAGTACGAACTGGCGAGCACCGACTGCGCCGAGGGCTTCGCCTGTACGACGGCCTGGGGCTCCCCGAGCACGTGTATGGCCACGTGTGACTTCATGGCCGCCGACCCCGGTTGCCCCTCGGGCACCGTGTGCGGCGTCCAGGGGCTGTGCCAGGAGCAGTCCGTGCAGGTGGCGGCGGGCTTCGACTTCGACCCGGCCCTCATCGGCGAGGAGTGCACCCTGGGCTACGCTGAGTTCTGCGGCGTCGAGGGCGCCCGCGGCGCGTGCCTCGACCTGAACCGCACGGGCCGTGGCACCTGCTTCCCTTACAAGCGCGCCCGTTCACAGTGCGGCCCCGGTGAGGAGCTGGGCTTCGTGTCCTACCCGCTCGCGAGCGGCGGCTTCGACCGCAGCTACGGCTTCTGCTACCCGGACGGGCTCTGAGCCTCTGAGACAGTAGCGTCCCGCTTCCGCGCGGCACGGGCGGAAGCGGGGCCGTTGTTCCCCGCCTACTCCTTCGACTCCCCGCCGAGGATGCGCGGCGCCGTCGCGCGGTGGAAGCCCTCGTAGGGCTTGGAGGCGGTGGTCTCCTCCAGCGGGAAGATCTTCGTGTTGCACGACGCACCACCGTCAATCTTGATGACGTCGCCGGTGATGAAGGCCGCGGCGTCGGTAAGCAGGAAGACGATGGCGGCGCTCACCTCGGACTCGGTGGCGAGCCGCTGGAGCGGCACCTCCTTCTTGAGGAGGGGAATCATCGCCTTCACGCCTTCGTCCTTGTAGCTGTCCATGCCGCTGGAGGCGACCCAGCCCGGCGCCACGGCATTCACGCGCACACCAGACGCGGCCCACTCCACCGCCGCCGTCTGCGTCAGGTTGAGCATGCCCATGCGCGCCGCGCCCGAGTGCCCCATGCCCGGCATGCCGCCCCACGAATCCGCGAGCATGTTGACGATGGAACCCCCGTGGTTGCTCATGGACTGGAGGTAGACCTCCCGCGCCATCAGGAAGCCGCCGGTGAGGTTGGTGGACACCACCGCGTCGAAGCCCTTCTTGGAGATGGCCGACAGCGGCGAGGGGAACTGCCCGCCCGCGTTGTTGACCAGGCCGTGGATGGGGCCGTGCGCGGCGACGATGCGCGCCACGGTGGTCTTCACGCCCTCCTCGTCGCGGATGTCGAGCACCTCGAAGGACACCTTGCCGCCGTCCTCCTGAATCTCCCGGGCGACGGCCTCCAGCTTGTCGGCCTTGCGGCCTACCAGGACGACGTTGGCGCCCAGCGCGGCCAACTCGTGCGCGGTGCAGCGTCCAATGCCACTGCCGCCGCCGGTGACGACGATGGTGCGGTTGCTGAAACAGCCGGGTGCGAAGAGAGAGCGGTAGCCCATGTCAGCTCCTGAAATGGAGGTCGTTCGTGAAGGAAGTCGTGAGTCGTCAAGCCCGCTGCGAGCGCCGAGCGCTCAGGGCCTTCTCCAACGTGAGAGACCAGCGGTGCAGGACCTTCTTCCGGCGCGCGCTGTCGTCCCGAAGCAGGTTCGCCAGCGCGAGCCCGCGGATGAGGTCCAACGTGGCCTGAATCAGCTCGCGCACCTCCGCGTCGCTGTCATCCACGTCGAGAAGCTGCACCGTCAGCCGGTGGAACTCCCGGCCCACGCGCGCCTCCAACGGCGCGAGCTGCGCGCGCAGCTCCGCATCCGCCACGGCGGCCACCCAGAGCTGCACCGCCGCGGTGAACACCGGGCTGAGGTAGATGCCGGCCAGCATGTGGAGGATGGCCTCCGTGCGGCGCGCGTCGGCCGGAAGCTTGTCGGCCTTGCGAATGACCGCTTCCACCTGCTGATGCCCCACGTACTCCACGGCGGCGGCCACCAGGTCGGCGCGGGTGGGGAAGTGGTGCTGACAGGCGCCTCGGGACACACCCGCCCGCTCGGCGATGACCGTCATCGTCGCGCCCGCCCAGCCTGATTCGGAGAGGGCGCCAATGGCGGCCTCCATCAGCCGCTGACGCGTGACGCGGCTGCGCTCCTGCTCCTGCCTGCCTGGGGGGCCGGATACCTCACTCACCCGGCCAGGATGCGAGCCGACCGTTAAAAAAGCAAGCACGCTTGCTTTTTTAGAGACGCCTGCCAAGACTCGCGCGTCTTCGTTGCTGCCGAGTGGAGAGCTCATGTCCGCGTCCCCCCTGCGTGTCGGCAATGCCTCGGGTTTCTATGGAGATCGCTTCTCAGCGGTCCGGGAGATGCTCGAAGGCGGCCAGCTCGATGTCCTGACCGGCGACTATCTGGCCGAGTTGACGATGCTGATTCTGGGCCGTGACCGGATGAAGGACCCGGCCACGGGCTACGCCAAGACGTTCCTGAATCAGATGGAGCAGTGTCTGGCGTTGGTGGTGGAGAAGCAGGTCAAGGTCGTCACCAACGCGGGAGGACTGAACCCCGCGGGCCTGGCCGCCGCGCTGCGCGAGGTCGCCGCGAAGCTGGGGGTGAAGGTGAAGGTCGCGCACGTGGAGGGGGATGACCTCTCCGCGCAGGCGGACGCGCTGGGGTTGGGCTCGCCGCTCACCGCGAATGCGTACCTGGGCGGGTGGGGCATCGCCGAGTGCCTTCGCTCCGGAGCGGACATCGTCGTCACCGGACGGGTGACGGATGCCTCGCTGGTGGTGGGGCCGGCCGCGGCGCACTTCGGCTGGAAGGTGGATGACTGGGACAAGCTCGCGGGGGCCATGGTCGCGGGCCACGTGCTCGAATGCGGCACGCAGGCCACGGGGGGCAACTACTCGTTCTTCACGGAGCTGGACGCGCGGCGTCCTGGCTTTCCGCTGGCCGAGCTTCACGAGGACGGCGGCAGCGTCATCACCAAGCACGCGGGCACGGGCGGCGCGGTGACGGTGGACACGGTGCTGGCGCAGCTCGTCTATGAAATCACCGGGGCGCGGTACGCGGGCCCCGATGCGACGGCGCGCTTCGACACCGTCACCCTGGCGCAGGAAGGGAAGGACCGTGTCCGCATCTCCGGCGTGCGGGGTGAGCCGCCTCCGCCCACGGTGAAGGTGTGCCTCAACCACCTGGGCGGCTACCGGAACGAAGCCACGTTCATCCTCGTGGGGTTGGACATCGAGGAGAAGGCGCGGCTGGCGCGCGAGCAGCTCGAGGTGGCGCTGACGCGCAAGCCGAAGGAAGTCCAGTGGATGCTCACGCGGACGGACCGCGAGGACGCGGCCACGGAAGAGCAGGCCGCCGCCTTCTTGCGCGTGGTGGTGAAGGACTCGGACGCGAAGGTCGTGGGACGGGCCTTCAGCGGCGCGGCCGTGGAGCTGGCCCTGGGCAGCTATCCCGGCTTCACGATGACAGCGCCGCCTTCGGATGGCGCGCCGTACGGTGTCTACACCCCGGCCTATGTCGAGGCGGGGCGCATCGAGCACGTCGCCGTGCTCGAAGATGGGACGCGCACCGTCATCGCGCCGCCGTCGGAGTCGCAATCGCTGGAGCCGGTGGAGTCCGCGCCGTTGCCGGCCCAGGCCCTGGGAGGCCCGACGCGCCGCGCGCCGATGGGACGCATCATCGCCGCGCGGAGCGGCGACAAGGGTGGCACCGCGAACATTGGCGTCTGGGCACGCTCGGACGCGGCGTGGCGGTGGCTGGCGCATGCGCTCACGGAGGCGAAGCTGCGCGAGCTGCTCCCCGAGGCGGCGCCCCTGCGCATCGAGCGGCACGTCTTCCCCAACCTCCGGGGGCTGAACTTCGTCATCGATGGAATGCTGGGAGAGGGCGTCTCCTCCTCCACGCGCTTCGACCCACAGGGCAAGGCGCTGGGGGAGTGGCTGCGCTCCCGGCACATGGACATCCCCGAGGCGCTGCTGCGCGAAGGGAAGGAGTGACACCGATGCCACGACTCACATCGCGAATCGACCCGGGCTCCGAGACGTTCAAGGCTCACCGCGCGGACATGCTGGCGCGTGTCGCGGAGCTGCGGGACATCGAGGCGAAGGTCCGTCACACGGAGAACCAGGCGCGCGAGAAGTTCCACAAGCGCGGTCAACTGCTGCCTCGCGAGCGGTTGATGCTGCTGCTCGACCGGGGCTCCCCGTTCCTGGAGCTGTCCACGCTGTGTGGCTACCGCTACCACGATGACAGCGACGGCTCGCTGGCGGGCGGCAACAGCATCATCGGCATTGGCTACGTGTCCGGGGTGCGGTGCATCGTCTTCGTGAACAACTCGGCCATCAAGGGTGGCACCGCGTCACCGTGGGGAGTGCAGAAGGCGCTGCGAGCCCAGGCGCTCGCGCTGGAGAACAAGCTGCCCATGGTGTCGCTGGTGGAGAGCGGCGGCGCCAACCTGATGTACCAACAGGAGATCTTCATCCCGGGCGGGGAGACCTTCTACAACCAGGCGCGACTGTCGGCGGCGGGCATCCCGCAGGTGACGGTGGTGCATGGCTCCAGCACCGCGGGCGGCGCGTACCTGCCGGGCCTGTCCGACTACGTGGTGATGGTGAAGAAGAAGGCGAAGGTCTTCCTCGCGGGCCCGCCGTTGCTCAAGGCGGCCACGGGGGAAATCGCCACCGACGAGGAGCTGGGTGGCGCGGAGATGCACGCGACGGTGGCGGGCACGGCGGACTACCTGGCCGAGGACGACGCCGACGGCATCCGCATCGCGCGGGAAATCGTGGCGAAGCTCGGGTGGAACGCGCAGCTCCCGCCCGCGGAGCGTCCGACGTACGCCGAGCCGCTCTACTCCCCGGACGAGCTCTGCGGCGCCGTCCCCATGGACTACCGCAAGCCCTATGACTGCCGTGAAGTCATCGCGCGCATCGTGGATGGCTCGGAGTTCACCGGCTTCAAGGATGAGTACGACGCGCACACCGTCTGTGGTTGGGCGAACCTGTACGGCCATCCGCTGGGCATCATCGGCAACAACGGGCCGATTTCCCCCAAGGGCGCGACGAAGGCGGCGCAGTTCATCCAGCTCTGCTGCCAGAAGGACACGCCCATCCTCTACCTGCAGAACACCACGGGCTACCTGGTGGGGACGCAGCCGGAGCAGGGCGGCATCGTGAAGCACGGCTCGAAGATGATTCAGGCCGTGGCCAACGCGACGGTGCCGCAGCTCACGGTGCTGATTGGCGGAGCCTTTGGCGCGGGCAACTACGGCATGTGCGGCCGGCCCTTCCATCCGCGCTTCATCTTCGGGTGGCCCAACGCGCGCACCGCCGTCATGGGCGGCGAGCAGGCGGCGAAGGTGATGTCCATCGTCTTCGGGGAGAAGCTGGCCCGCCAGGGACAGGTGGTGGACGAGGAGCAAATCAAGGCGTTCTGCCAGCCCATCATCGACCAGTTCGACAAGGAGTCGCATCCGTTCAACGGCAGCGCGCGGCTGTTCGATGACGGGCTCATCGACCCGCGTGACACGCGACGGGTGCTCGGGTTCGCGTTGTCGGTCTGCCGCGAGGCGAAGCGGCGGCAGGTCCATCCCAACACGTTCGGCGTCGCGCGGCTGTGAGAGGAGCGGACACGATGGAGCGTTTCAAGAAGGTCCTCATCGCGAACCGTGGCGAGATTGCCGTCCGCGTGATTCGGACGTGCCAGCGGCTGGGCTACCGCACCGTGGCGGTGTTCTCCGAGGCGGACCGGTCCGCGCCGCACGTGCTCGCGGCGGACGAGGCCGTGCCCATTGGGCCGTCCCCGGCGAAGGAGTCGTACCTCGTCATCGAGAAGATTCTCGAAGCGGCGAAGGCGTCCGGCGCGGAGGCGATTCACCCGGGCTACGGCTTCCTCTCCGAGAACGCAGACTTCGCGCGCGCCTGCCAGGACGCGGGTCTCGTATTCATCGGCCCGGAGGCCGAGGCCATCACCCTGATGGGCAACAAGCGTCAGGCGAAGCTGCGGATGCTCGCGGCCGGCGTGCCGTGCATTCCTGGCTACGAGGCCTCGGACCTGGATGACGAGGCGCTGGCGGTGGAGGGCGAGCGTATCGGCTTCCCGCTGATGGTGAAGGCCGCGGCGGGGGGCGGCGGTCGGGGCATGCGGTTGGTGCACGAGGCGTCCCAGCTCCGCGCGGCCCTGCGCGCGGCGCGCTCGGAGGCGACGAATGCCTTTGGGAGCGGAGAGCTCATCCTGGAGAAGGCGGTCATCGACGCGCGTCACGTGGAGGTCCAGGTCTTCGCGGACACGCACGGCAACGTCGTGCACCTGGGCGAGCGGGACTGTTCGGTGCAGCGGCGGCACCAGAAGATTGTCGAAGAGAGTCCGTCGCCGGCGGTGAGCTCCGAGCTGCGTGCGCGCATGGGCGAGGTGGCGGTGGCCGCGGCCCGGGCCATTGGTTACCGGGGCGCGGGGACCATCGAGTTCCTGCTCGCGCCGAGCGGTGACTTCTACTTCATGGAGATGAACACGCGGCTCCAGGTGGAGCACCCGGTGACGGAGATGATTACCGGGTTGGATCTGGTGGAGTGGCAGCTCCGCGTGGCCGCGGGGGAGAAGCTGCCTCGGACGCAGGAGGCGATTTCCGCGTCGGGGCACGCCATCGAGGTTCGCCTCTGCGCGGAGGACCCGGCCAAGGGCTACGCGCCGCAGGCCGGGCGGCTGTTGACGTGGGCGCTGCCCACGCGCGAGGGCGTGCGCATCGACCATGGCGTGCGGGGTGGGCAGGAGATTCCGCCCTTCTACGACTCGATGCAGGCGAAGGTGATTGCGCACGGCCCGGACCGGGAGACGGCGCGGCGGCGGCTCGTGGAGGCGCTGCGCGAGCTGACGGTGTTCGGTGTCACCACCAACAAGAACCTGCTCCTGTACGTGCTGGAGCACGGAGCGTTCCGCTCGGGGGAGTACGACACGGCGTTCATCGCGAAGCACGCGCCCGCGCCGGAGGTCGAAGGGCTGTACGTCGCGGACGCGAAGACCCGTGCGCTCGCGGCGGCGTTGCTGTTCCACGATGAGGGCTTGAAGCTGGCGGACGCGGCCGGACTGGATGCGTCCTTGCTGAACTGGAACACGGCGTACCGCCACCCCGTGCGGATGAAGCTGGCGAGCCGGGGGGCGGAGGAGGACGTCACGGTCCAGCCCGTGTCCTCCGATGCGTACACGGTGACCGTGGGGGACGCGTCCTTCGACGTGGCCATGCTGGGGCTGTCCGGGGGCGTGCTCGACTTTTCCATCGGTGGGATGCGTGGGCGTGCGCGCTACCAGCGGGAGGGGGACACGCTCTGGTTGGATGCGGGCGCGGGGGCTCATGCCCTCACGGACGTGACGTTCCGACCGCCATCGAAGTCCGACGGCGCGGGCAGCGGGCGGCTGGCGGCGCCGATGGACGGCCGCATCCTGCGCGTGGACACGCAGGTCGGCGCGGCGGTGAAGCCTGGAGACGTCCTCGTGGTCCTGGAGGCCATGAAGATGGAGTTCCAGGTCGTGGCCGATGTCGTGGGCACGGTCTCCGAGCTCAACGTGTCCGTGGGCAGCCAGGTGAAGGCGAAGCAGCTCCTCGTCGCGGTGGCGGCGGAGAAGACGGAGTGAGCTGAGCGGAGTCGTCTTCTGGACGTTCGAGCGCCGCCCGGGGCAGGAACACCGGGCGTTGCCCTCCCTACCGTCACAAGACAGAGGCCTTCGTCTTCATCGAAGGCGCGGCCCTGGTCCAAATCGCCCGTCACCTGGGTGTGCCGACCCAAGAGCGGTATCGACTCATCCCCGCCGAGGCGCTCGGGAACTCCATTCAAGACGGCACGTGAGGCTCAGGTCTTCAACCCAGAGCCCCTCGGGCCCCGCTTGAGCGCCAGCAGGGCCACGACACACAGCGCGGCGCCGGAGGCGCAGACGCCGGTCCAACCCCAGTGCGTCCAGGCGAAGGTGCCCAGCCACGAACCGGCGGCGCCTCCCGCGAAGTACGTCACCATGTAGAGCGTGTTGAGCCGGCTGCGGGCCTCGGGACGCAGCGAGTACACGCGCGTCTGATTGGAAATCTGATTGGCCTGAACGCCCAGGTCGAGCAGCACCACGCCCAGCGCCATGCCCCACAGCCAGCGTCCCAGGGGCCACATCACGACGAACGACAGGAGCAGCACGACGATGGCCCCGGCGTTGATGCGCCGGTCTCCGCGCGAGTCGGCGTAGCGGCCCACCAGCGGCGCCACGGCCGCGCCCGCGACGCCCACCACGCCGAAGAGCCCCGCCACC